>CAJUMM010000014.1 GCA_910586955.1 uncultured Lachnospiraceae bacterium
TTATATAGTTTTTGCTACACCCCATAAGTAAAAGAAATACCTTCTCCTAAAAAAGGCAGCAGATCGAAATGGCTGCCTTTTTTACTGCCCATTTTTAGGAAGAAGAAGGGAAAATAAAGGTTGTAATCTTTTTTTTGGTAGTATAAAATGGAAAGGAAACAGAAACAGACAACACGTTTCTAAGGAGAATCTATGGACAAATTGAACACAAGGGCCTTATTTTCGGATGAGTCGGATCAGTACCGGATTCCTTTAGAGGTAAAGCCGGGAGATGTGACGGAGGTATTGTTTCGGACGGCAAGAGATAATGCGGATGCCGTATTTTTAATCAGCGGTGGGATTCGTCTTCCCATGGAAAAATATAGAACCAATGAATTGTTTGATTATTACAAAGTAAAGCTGCAGGTAGAGGAGAAAAAAATCCTGTACTATTTTGAGGTAAGATTGGGAGAGGAGCGGGTATTTTACAACAAACGCGGCGTTACCAATGATTTGCAGAGCTGTTATTCCTTTGGAATTATTCCAGGTTTCTTTACACCGGACTGGGCCAAAGGCGCAGTCATGTATCAGATTTATGTAGATCGCTTCTGCAACGGAGACCCCTCTAACGATGTGCTGACGGGGGAATATAGCTATATTGGGGAACAGGTGGAGCGGGTAGAGGATTGGGATCGGTGTCCCAAACCTATGGATGTGCGCTCCTTTTACGGCGGGGATCTTCAGGGGATTCTGGATAAGCTGGATTACCTGGAAGATTTGGGAATCGATGTGATTTACATGAATCCCATTTTTGTCTCTCCCTCCAATCACAAATATGACTGCCAGGACTATGATTATATTGATCCGCATTTTACGGTGATCCGCAAGGACGGCGGTGAGATTCTGCCCGAAGGGGAGCAGAATAACCAGAAAGCCAGCAAGTACATCCAGCGGGTGGTGCATAAGGAGAATCTGGAAGCCAGCAATGAATTTTTTGCCCATTTTGTGGAGGAAGTGCACAAGCGGGGCATCCGGGTGGTGCTGGACGGTGTGTTTAACCACTGCGGCTCTTTTAATAAATGGCTGGACCGGGAGCGTCTGTACGAGGGCGATTCGGATTACGAGAAAGGGGCCTATGTTTCGGCAGAGAGTCCGTACCGGAGCTTTTTTAAATTCAACAATGAGCATGAGTGGCCCTACAATCCTTTTTATGACGGCTGGTGGGGACACGATACCCTGCCTAAGCTTTCCTATGAGACATCCCAGGAGCTTTACGACTACATTATGCGGATTGGAAGGAAGTGGGTTTCTCCTCCGTACAATGTGGATGGATGGCGGCTGGATGTGGCGGCGGATCTTGGCCTTTCCTCGGAGTTTAACCATCGGTTCTGGAAAGATTTCCGGAGGAATGTAAAGGAGGCCAATCCGGAGGCGGTGATTTATGCGGAGCATTACGGGGATGCTTCCTCCTGGCTCCAAGGAGACCAGTGGGATTCTGTGATGAATTATGACGCTTTTATGGAACCTATGACCTGGTTCCTCACTGGCATGGAGAAACACAGCGAGGAGTATAAGGAAGAGCTTTTGAACAATGCCCAGGTTCTGACTAATACCTTGGGGCATACCATACGGGCGTTTTTTGGGCCGTCCTTTTTGATTGCTATGAATCAGCTGTCCAATCATGATCACTCCCGTTTCCTGACCAGGACCAACCACAAGGTAGGCCGGATTGGCAGTCTGGGAAGTGCTGCTGCGGAGGAGGGAGTATCCAAGGCGGTGTTCCGGGAAGCGGTGGCCCTGCAGATGATCTGGCACGGTGCGCCTACGATCTACTATGGAGACGAGGCGGGGCTGTGCGGCTTTACGGACCCGGATAACCGCAGAACCTACCCCTGGGGTCACGAGGATCTGGATCTCATCCGTTACCATAAGGAACTGATCCGGATTCGGAAAGAACATCCTGTGAGCAGGAAGGGAAGCGGAACCCTCCTGCTGTTAGAGACGGGCATCTTAAGTTTTATCCGGTTTGACGGAAAGGATCAGCTTCTCGTTGTAATCAATAACCTGGAAGAAGGAAAGAAACTGAAGCTTCCGGTCTGGCTGGGAGAGGTTCTGGACGGCGTCCTGATGGAGCGGCTGATGCTTTCCGTGGAGGATGGTTTTACCACGGAGTCTGCCTGTTATCTCACCTTAGGGGGCGAAATCGAGATCTTTATGCCGCCTTTTTCGGCAGCGGTCCTGGCACCTCGGCGGCAGGAGGAGCAGAAAGAGCAGGAGACAGGGAAAGAAGGCTTTTTCGCCTGCTTTTACAGGAATCTGAAGGAGAAATTCTGGGGCAGAAAATAGATGTAACGATATGGGAGGGGGAATAAGATATGGTAAAAGTAATGCTGGGAAGCACCGGTATCTGTGTCAATAAGAACGGATTCGGTGCCCTTCCGATTCAAAGGATTTCCAAGGCTGCGGCGGTATCTTTGGTGCGCAGAGCCTATGAGGGTGGAATGGGTTTCTTTGATACGGCCCGGTTTTATACGGACAGTGAGGAAAAGCTGGGAGAAGCTTTTGAGGGAATGCGTGATCAGGTGTATCTGGCCACCAAGACCATGGCTCTTACGGCGGATGAGTTTTGGAAGGACTTAGAGACTTCCCTTGAGAATCTGAAAACGGATTATGTGGATTTGTATCAGTTCCACAATCCGCCCTTCTGCCCGAAACCTGGGGACTCAAGCGGCCTTTATGAGGCTATGCTGGAGGCGAAGGCCCAGGGAAAGGTCCGGCATATCGGCATTACAAACCATAGGCTTCAGGTGGCTCATGAAGCCATTGACAGCGGCCTTTATGAAACGCTGCAGTTCCCCTTCTGCTATCTTGCTACGGAGCGGGAGCTGGAACTGGTGGAGAAATGCCGGAAAGCCCATATGGGTTTCCTGGCCATGAAGGGATTGTCCGGAGGGCTTTTGACAAACTCCGGAGCGGCATATGCGTTCCTCTCCCAGTTTGAGGGTGTGCTTCCTATCTGGGGAATCCAGAGGGAGTGGGAGCTGGACGAATTTCTCTCCTACATAGACAATCCTCCAAAGATGACGGAGGAGATGAAAGCGGTAATTGAAAAGGATAAGGCGGAGCTGGGAGCCGATTTCTGCAGGGCCTGCGGTTACTGTATGCCCTGCCCTGCGGGCATCGAGATCAACACCTGCGCCCGCATGTCCCAGCTTATCCGGCGCTCTCCCTCCCACCTTCAGCTTACGCCGGAGGTGCAGGCGAAGATGAAAAAGATAGAGGAGTGTAAACATTGCGGCGCATGTAAAAAGAAGTGCCCCTTCGGGCTGGATACACCGGCGCTTTTGGAGAAGAACTATAAAGATTACCAGGAGATTCTGGCGGGGAAGGAGATTGGGTGATATGAGGAAGCGGATTTTAGCATTTGTTCTTGCAGCGGCCATGGTCTTTGGAGACGCTATGCCCGCACTGGCGGCGGAGCTGCCGGAAGGGACGGGACAGGAAAATACGGCCTTGGATGAAAATTCCGGGGTAGGGGGGGTGGTTTCAGACACGGAGGAAGACGTGCAGGAGCCTTCCGGGGAGCAGGGGCCGGAATCTCCGACTAATACTCCGTCCGAGGATTCTGATACAGAAAATCCGGAAAAGCCGGATGTTTCCGGAGAAGTGGAGGACACAGAGGAGCCGGAGACTCCGGAGGATGCGGAGATACAGGGGGAGATAGACCAGGTATCGGCCGAGCCTGCCGGGGCCGATAATCAGCAGCTGCAATCTGCGGAGGTGGATGCCAGCGAATATATTTTCCAGGCCGGGGGCAGCGGAATACTGCCGGAGTCGGAGGAGGTTGGAATTGCGCTGTTTTCTGCGGAGCGGGTGGAAGATGTTCTGCTGGATGGATTGAAAAGCCGACAGGAGAGTATTGATATCAGCAGTTTTGGCCTGACAGGAGATGCTCTGAAACCGGTTTACGTGAAAGTATTGAATGATAATCCGAAACTTTTCTACGTGGCTTCTCAGTGGAGAATATGGAAGGATCAGGAAGGGAATGTGGTGAAAGTAGATCCTGTTTATCTTTCCCAGTACGACGAAGCCTCTTCAGCCAGATATGAGGCGGCTGTAAATGAAGCCTTGGAATCTATCAATGATCAGATGGGTACTGTGGAAAAGGCCCTTGCCCTCCATGATTATCTGGTGCTTTCCTGCGCCTATGAGAATGACGGCCAGGGCAATTACCAGAATTACAATGCCTATAATGCCCTGGTGGACGGGGAGGCTGTATGCCAGGGTTACACCCTGGCTTATACGGATCTTTTGCAGCGGGCAGGAATTTCCTGTTCCTATGCCACCAGTGATGGGCTGAATCATATCTGGAATCTGGTGGAACTGGGAAATAACTGGTATCACGTGGACAATACCTGGGATGATCCCGTTCCGGATCTTACGGGGCGGGTGGGACATAGCAACTTTTTGCGCAGTGATGACGGCATCGCAGAAACCGGGCATGTCCTTGATGATGAGGCCAAGACCAGAGACTGGGTTACGGGAATCGAAGGGATTACCTGTACGGATGACAGCTATGCGTCGAATCAGTTCTGGAACGATCTTTCTACTGCGGTATTCTATGAGGGAGATGTCTGCTATTATATGTCCGACACGGGGCAGATCCGGAAACGTTCCGGTGAAGGCAGTGAGGAGCGGGTATATGTATTAGAGGATGCTAAATGGCCGGTCTGGGAAGGGGCAGGTTACTACAGAGGGATTTTCACGGGGCTCTCCCGCTCCGGTGATTATTTGTACTGCAATGACAAGGACTCTGTGTACCGGATTTCCCTCTCCGATGGAAGGGGAGAGCTTATCTATGCCTATGAAGAGGGGGACGGTTATCTCTACGGCAGCTGTGTCCGGGGAAAAGAACTCCGGTTGGCCGTGACGCAGGATCCCAAAAATATTCCTGTAAGAAAGACGGTGGCTCTGCCGGAAGGCCCACTGGGGCCGGAGAACTTGACCCATACCTGGACTACCCTGGATGGTGGTACGGCGGACAGCTCCGCCCCGGAGAGCGGCAGGCTAAAGCTGCTTGTCTTTGGGCCCCAGTGGGCTTATTCGTATTTGAGCAATTTTTATGTAAATCCGCTTTTTCAGGATAATAAGTACCTGGATGTGATCGTTCTGGATACCCAGGGGCAGGATCCGGAGGAGATCAATAAGAACCTGCCGAAATATTACATGGAAGAACATCCGGATGCACCTGTCACCTATTGCTATTATAAAGAGACAGGGATAAATGAGGAAGATTACCGCAAGGATGGGGTGATCGATTATGATGCGTATTACAAGGCGCTGGAGGACAACAACCCTATTTTACAGTCATACAAAGAGTACCGTACTTTGGCCGGCATGGAGGAATATACGGCGGAGATTGGCCGGGAGTATATGTCTTGTTTCCTGATTAATTCCAGAAATAAGGTGGTTTATTCGGGTACCCAGGACTGCAGCGACACAGGTATGGGTGATCTGGTAAAGAATCTGGTAAATGGGATTAATGAGAAGCGGTATCTTCATCCTGAGGTTTCTGTGAATGTGACCTTCCGCAAAGATGAAGAGGGTCAGGCCAGATTTGAGTGGGAGAAGGGCTCCGGGGCGTCGGGATACACCATATATTACGATCCGGATGAAGAAAAAGTGCGGTCGGGAGACTGTGCACAATATACCACTTCTTTTGCCGATTCACTGGCTTCCGGCATGCCGGATGAAGGGTTTGCCAGATGGTCCATTACAGGGGACGGAGATGAGATCTGTTATTTTCGTTTTATCCTCAGGGACAGTTATGGATTGCTTGTGGGTGACAGCGGGATTGTGAAGCCCCAGGGGAATACGGCGGCAAATCTAACTTATACCTGGAATACGGTTGACGGCGGGACCATTGGCAGTGAAAATACCAGCAAAGATAAATTAAAGATCCTTGCCTTTGTTCCCATGAACACAAGCAACCAGGAAGCATTTTATCAGCAGCGTTTATTCCGGGGGAAGAAGTATGTGGAAACAATCATACTGGATACCTCCAAACAATCCCGATCTACGATTGTGAGCAAGCGGAATGCGGTGGAAAAAGATATCACTACCGGAACCTCTGCTCTGACTTACTGCTATGATACCGGCGGAGAGAACGTGAAGAGTGCGTTTCTGTCTTACTGCGCCCAGGTAGGAGCAGAGATAGCGTATAATCCGAAAAATGTGGCTTATTTTATGATTGATCAGAATAACCAAATTGTTGATTATTTTGTGATTACTCCGGAAATGGTTCCCCAGTATGCCACAAGTTCTCTTGTCCTATATTTGGTAGGTCAGATCCGTGAGCACGGATATCTGAGCTCTGATATTGCAGCACCGGATGTGCGGATTACGGAGCATAAAGAGAATAAGGTTGTCCTGGAGTGGGATAAGGTATCCGGAGCAGGCGGATATGTGGTCTATCGGGGGGATAGTCCGGAAGGGCCTTTTATGGAAATTGGGAGATGCACGGTGGATTCCTCCCGCCATGAGACCCGGTATACGGATACAAACATATGGGGATGGGACGGAAAAAATCCGGATCTTTATTACAAGGTTGCAACGGAGGACTCCTATTGGGTTATGGGACCTTGGAGCAAAGTAGTGACCAATAAAGGAATGCCCCAGGACGTTGATCCTATGCGCTTCAAAGAGCTGCACCTGGTAGATGAGGATGGGAACCGGGTGGAGTCCATTCATACGCATGTGGGAGAATTGAAAAAACTTTATCCCGAGTTGGAGCGCTATAACGGCCAAACAGTGTCTATTGATTCCGTTTCACAGGAGAGCGGGGTACAATGGGAGATTGTGTATGCCGAGGAAAATCCGGGGGAAGACGGAACCGTGTACTATGTACCGGATGAGGAGGAAACCTATGCCACCTGGTGGTATGAGGATCTGGCCAATCCCATTAAAGGCGGAGTAGTGGGGCTTATGCCTACCGATTCCGAAGGGATGAAAGAGCGGTATCTGCGCTGCAATCTCAGCGGGAAAATAGGGGATGATCCTTACAGCTTTATGATTTGTGTTCCTATTTCTGTGGAAGCAGCCGAAGAGGGAGTTACCTATCCGCCCATCAAGTCTCCGGTGGAGGATGCCTTTACGGATCGGGAGGAATTGAATCAGTATATCCGCGATGCCATGGTGAACCGCACAAAGAAGATTACCTTTTGCGTTCCCATGGAAACTTGGGATGCCTGGAATGCAGAAAAGGTCTGGAATGTGAACGTCGACGTGCTGGATTTCCATAAAGACCGGGAAGGCATGAAGTCCTGGGAGGGGGATTATCTGTTCCACGCCATTTCGTGGAGGGAAGATGGACCGTTGAATCCCATGACTTATCAGGGAACTACTTATTGTGTTTATGCGGTCAATCTAACCTACTGGGATAATGACAATCAGGATCAGAAGGTAGGAGAAAGGCTGGAGGAACTGATCTGGAAACCCACAGGCGCATTGTATCCCTATCATGATGCCACGGAGTACGATATTGTGAAAGCCTGCATGGACTGGATACGGAAAAATGTATCCTATATCGGAACGCCGGATGCCAGGTACCACTCTGCCTACAGCGCTCTTTTCAATAAGAAGGCTACCTGTGAGGGTTATTCTCTTCTGCTCTACCGGATGCTGCGGGAATTTGGGATTTCCAATCGGATTCTAATGGGGATTGATAAGAATGCCCATACCTATAATATTGTGGAGCTTGACGGAAAGTATTATTATACGGATCCAACCTCCGGGGCTATGTTGAAAGGTTCCAAGAATTTTAGTCACGCCACCTGGCAGGAAATGTATCTGGACGAGGAATATACGCAGAATGTGACCAGCCGTATCTCGGAGACGGACTTTGATCCGGCGGATTCCAAGGTGGTGCGGCTCATGCGGATTACGGATCCAGCAGAGCAGGGAGAACGGATCGGTTCCTACAAGACCCTGGCGGAGGCCAAGGCGGCCATGGAACCGGGGGGAACCTACCGGATTGATTTCCTGGGCGGTGTTACCCTGAAAGCGGCTGACGAACTGGATTTTCCGGAAAATATTGACTGTACCTTGAACTTAAACGGCCGGACTTTGACGGTACCTGCGTTCACAGGAAATCCGAAAGTTCGGATCTGCGCAGATCTCTACGGCGGCAGCAACGGGAAAGGCAGCATAAAAGCCGCCAAAGGACAGTCTCTGTATCTGGGAGATGACTCCCGGAGCGAGTCCATGACGCTGACGGGAGTGGCAGTTGCCGGGAAGCCCGATATTACAATCGGCAGGAATGTGACTTTGGACGCAGCTTCCAGTCTGGAGGCAGGCGCCTTAACCGTGCCGGAAGCTTCCGCCAATGTAGTGCTGGAGGGCAAAATTACGGCGGAAACGCTCAAGTACCAAGGGACGGATATGGTTGCAGGCAACCTTACCGTAAGCGGACAGACCACAGTGAAGGGCGGAAATACCCTGCATATAAAGGGCAGTGTCACCTTTAACGGCGTAAAGGTGGAACATGGGATTTTCTATCTAAACCTCATAAAAGTGCTGAGTGCAGAGGGGGAAACAGCAAGCACGGGCACGGCGAGTTTCAAGGGAACGCTGGAAAAGGCGGAGAATGCAGACTATGCAGTTGAAATTACAAGAACAAAGATGACAGAAGGCTCCTCCGGCTGGGGGGAATCGGATGCCTTTATGCCGGAAGACAGTCTGGTGACCATAACCGCAAGAGAAAATGTAGTTCCCACGGGATATTTCCGGATTCCCAAAGATCCCTACGGCCGGGAGTTAAGCCCCGTGCGGGAGGGGAATGTGCTGAAGGTCAAGGGCGTTGTGGTAGAGGTGAGCCTGAAAGACCAGACAGGGATCGTGAAATCACAGAAATATATTTCCGTAGATGCGGCTGTGGAGGGGATTGCAAAAGACTTTGGGAGTCAGAAAGGCGAATACGCGTTTGTCTTCCTGGGCGATGCAGTTTTGACAAAGAATCTGACCCTTCCGGTATGTGTGGAGAAACTGGACCTGGAATCGGATGTGAAGAAGATCCGTTCCGAGGATGGAACCGTCCTGGAGACCGAGGAAGGGACCAAGGAAGGGCAGCTTCTGGCAGCTCTGGATTTCAGAGGGTTTACGCTGAGTACGGCTGCCCGAGTGACACTGCAGGAAGGACTGCTGCTTGATAACTCTGTAGCGGCAAAGGTATCAAAACTGAACCTGACGGGGACTTATGGAGAGGAAGCGGCTTTCCGGGTGGAGGCTTTGTCCGGAGACGTAATCTGGGTAAATGCCCTGGGAGAACCGGTGGAACCTGATGAAGACGGCCTCCGGCCTAGGCTCATAAGCGGCGGAGTTGAGATTGTGGTTCCTAAGGGCTTGGTGGTTCTGGAAACAGGAGAACCTGCCGGGGAAGATTATGGAAAAACGCTCCGTATGGGAAATGTATCGGCCAAAGGACTTTGTGTAGAAGACGGCCAGTGGTCGCTGCACAAGGTAACACTGACTGAAAGATATCAAGTGAGCCAGGGAGCTGCGGTTATGCAGACAGATGCAAACCTGACTGGAGTTACTGCGGTGATTGACGGCAGATGCGAGGCGGACGGTATGTTCACCATGTCTAACACCAAACTGCGGATTGGCGAGACGGGCAGCCTGGGGGCTATGGTGACGGTAAAGAAGGCTTACGCCAATGAAGCCAAAGAAAAATGCTATACCATTGAAAACCATGGAGTGCTGTCCGGATATACCATGCAGATGCCGGAGGGAACCCTTTACAATGAGGGGCTGGTGAAATTCCATACTATCAGCAGTGTGAAAGATTTTGTGAATGCCGGAGAGAATGCGCTGCTTATCTGCAATAACTTCAATCAGGCCAGCAAGGGAAAGAGCCGCTTGGAAGAAGACTCTGTAATGATAGTAAGAAATCAGGCGGTTCTGTACAATGGGGAACTTGCCGGAGGGTACTTCTATCAGAATGAGGGATGCAGCACAGCCCTGGAAGGAAAGGTAACCCAGGGGTCCGATCTGCCTGAGGGACGCGCCGGGCTGGAATTTGTGCAGATTTCGGTTGCGGAACAAGAGTTTAATAAATGGAGAGCGGAACTGACAGCTTATGATACAACAGCTAAAGAACTGGCAGAAGAGAGGTTTTCCGCCCAGGAGATAGCGCCTCAGACCTGCCTCTTTACCACGAAGAATTCTGCCTTCCCTACCCAGTATGTGAGTGTGCGGCAGAGCGACCCGGCGTCACCTTATACAAAAGTTTATCAGATAGGCTCCAATGTCCGGGTTGGAAAAGAGTGGATTGTGATTTCTGCCCGGAAGATGGATGGAAATGAGGAGAGGCTGGCGGCGTTTATCCGCTGGCAGGATGCCATGTCCTATCTATCGAACCTCTCCAATCCCAATATGACGTATATTGTGGATATTCTGGATGATGTGGACATTGAACAGGGCTTGACTATGCCGGGGAAATCCGCCGGGCTGGTAATCCGGGGAACGAAAATAGAAGACGGAACTGCAGAAGGGCGGAAGAATGTCCTCACCTATACAGGGGATTTGAATCTGACGACGCCTCTGGAGTTTTCCGGTATTGAGCTGAAAGCGAAGAAGAACGGGGCTGATTATGAGAGCATCGTCAAGGCGAACGGAATGGGGCTTACATTTTCCGACGGTGCCTGCGCCGTGTTCTCCTCTGTCAAGGGAAATAACGCCTCTGTTCTGAATTTGAGCGGTGACTCCCAGATAGAGGTTCACGGAGATGTGACGGTGGGAGAGCTTCGTTCCGACGGAGACGGCACCCTGATTGGCCTTGCAGGGGTAAAACGGGATAAGGTTGGAAACATCACGGCTGTGACGCCTCAGATTACTGTTAACGGACAGACGGATATCAAAAACGGAAAAATTTTTATAATTCTGAAAGAAAAAGTTACAGAAAATAAAACGGTTTCTTATAAGAATATTGACTTCTTTGCGGATACGGCGGCACAGATTCGCAGGACCGGGGTACGTCTGGGCAAAGCGCCTTATGCTAAACCGGGGGATTTCTCATTTTTCCTGGCGAAGGAAACAACAACGATTCCCGGAAGTGACCTTAGTATGACCCGGTATTATGGGATTATGAGCAAAAAAGACGGATATCTCGTTTGCTTTGACAGTCTGGAGACCGGAGTAAAGCTGATCTATGGGGAGGATGAAGAGGCGGCAGAAATTCCCTTCAGGACTTTCGGAGAGGCTGTGGCAGAGATCAACAGCCTGAAGACGAAACAGGCATATACGATTCAGATATTGGATTCTGCAGCAGGGATTTCCAAGGATGCGCCGGCAGCTTTGTCTATGCCGGATAAGCGGTATGTGTCTTCCCTTTGTGTGGAAGGGACAGGGAATGGGATGACAGAACTCTATTACCTGAACGGCTTGTCCCTCACCAGTGATACGGTGCTGAAAAACATTGCCTTTAAGCAGATGGTGAAGTCCGGAAAGAGCTATATTCCGGCAGATGAGGCGAAAGAGGATTATCCGTCCCCGGTGAGCCTTTCTACCGGAGGATTTGCACTGACTGTCTCCGGAGACGTAACCTTTAATACGCCGTTGAATTTAAACGGGGGAAAGAACGGAACCTTTATGATTGAACCGGGAGCCTCTTTCGTGACGGTAACAAATGGGATTCCGGAAGAAAATGAGCCGGTAAATGAACTGATCGGGTCGAAAGCCAGTGTTATTGCAGGATCCGTGAAGCAGTTTAAGGCTTTTGATGTTCCGGGAGGCCAGGAAATCCATATTTCCCAGTATGGAACAGCGGATAAGAAGGGAATAAAATACACGGCAGCAGAGCTGAATGTGACCGGAATGACCGTCCGGGGAAGTGTTTGCGTGGAGGGCGGCAATGCGGTGATCCGTGATCTGGTTCTGGATGACGGCGGGCTGTACGTAATGGGTGCAAATGCCGGAAAGGCGACACTTACCAACGTCACGCTGAAAGGCAGAGAGTTGTCCGAAATTTATGCGGATCGTGACTTTGTCGTCAGTGGAACACTGGACAATCAAATGGAAAATGCGGAATTTATTACCCGTCAAAAGCCTTTGAAGAAGAATGAGGTACAGATGCCCTACCTGAACATTTCAGGAAAGGTAACCTCGGAGGAGGGAAAAAGGATTCAGATCTGTGTGCTTCCCAATGACTGCGAGGAGGATACTCCGGTTCTTCTGTCCGGTTCGCCCAAGGCCTCCGGCCAGCTTCTGACGGCTAAGACGGCGGGAGCAGAGTATTTTATCGCAAATCCGACAAATATAGATCCGGAGGGAGAAGATGAATCCGGAAAAGGCGGGCTTTACGGCCCGGAAAACCCGGATGGTTATATGATGGTGAAATCCGGAGCGAATATTTATGTGTACGGTCCCAAGGAGATTGCAGTAGCCCTCTGCAGGGGAGATGCAAGCGACGGGACTTGGAGCAGCGAGGAGGTTATCAATTACTATCCCGGCTGGCCGGAGGCAGTTGCGGCTTTGAATGCACATAATCAGGCAAAGGAGACGTATACCCTTTTGCTTCTGAAGGATGTGGGTGCGGAGAATGCGCCCTTGAAACTGGCCCTGCCTTCCAAGGCGGCCAAGGTGTATGTGGCCAGCGTGCAGAACGGCAATAAGAAGATTTATTACCAGAATGCGCTGAGCCTGGGAACAAATACGGAGTTTGCAGACGTAGTTCTGAATCCGGTAACGGCAAAAGGGCAGGGAGCGTCTCTGGGCATAAATGCCGGCAGCTACGAGCTGGTTCTGAAGGATATCCAGGTGGCCGGAAGCGGAAGCCTGAAGGATATTTCGGGAAAGAAGGCAGGGACGGTAATCCTTGATTCTGCAAACCTCAGGCTCTCCGGCGGAATAAGCGGCGTAAAGAGCCTTGCGGTGCAAAAGGATGCAGAGGTATCAGGAGCCGTCAAGGTGGAGGAGCTGCTCCTTCAGGGAACGGACGATCTTAGATTCACCACAAACGCTGCAGTTTCGGTGACCAATATTATAACCAGGGGGGATTATCAGAACACCCTTACTTTTTCAAGAACAAATAAAGATGTCTCGAACCTGACTGTAAATGGGGAGATCCGGAATGAGGGCGGAAAGAAACTCCGGATTGATATGCAGATTCCATCGGTAGCTCCGCTTATTAGAAGTACTGAAGATTATGTGCTAACACCGGAGTATACAGAGAAGGGCGTCTTAAAGGCAAGTTTAAACGCTGCCAAGAAGTTAGCGGTCATTCCCAAGGCATCTTCTTCAGATTTTGAAGTTACTTTAGGAAGGACGCCTGTTTCCGATTTGGGTGAAATTGTGAAGGCTGATAAGGGTATCTATCTGCTGGATAAAAATATAGTGGAAAATTCCATGCAAAATCCGATAGTAGAATTGGAAACAGCAGGCAAGGCAGGAAGGACCCTCTGTCTTGACTACACCCAGGCAGTGAACGAGATCAATACCCGTGCAGACGGGACGGCGGAGTATACCATTTATCTGCCCATGAACTATCCGGACACCAATATTACGGATAACAATCATTATGGAACCCTTGTGCTTCCCGGAGCCGGCAAGACTGCGGCAGTGACGTTGTCAGGGCCCGACAACAGCTGCAATTTGACTTTTTACGGCAAGATTAGCGCCAGCGGAAATCTGACAATGAAGAATTTGCTGCTGAATCCGGTGAAGAGCAATTCCAATGCGGAGCGTGCCGATTTTAATATGGCAGTTACAGGCAATGCAAAGAGCGGCGGGGCATCTCTGACTCTGGATAATGTATGGACCTGGTCCGACAAAGACTGCTGGGAAAACCGGAGTCTGCCGGAGGCGGCGCCGGGACTGCCAAGCGGACCGGGACATATCAGCCAGATTTCCGGTACGAAGAATGTCACCCGGATAACAATTAAAAACAGCCTCCTATGTCTGAAGACGGGCGTAACGAATACGGATACCCTGGTTTTGGAAGATTCAAGACTTCTCACCGGTAAGAAAGCTGAGGTGAACAAACTGTCCATAAACGGCAGTACCTGGGACGCATTGGGAACTGCGGCGATCACGGATATTACGGCCTTTACCGGGGCGGACAGCTATCTGGCCGGACAGCAGGATGCAAAGAAGCATCAGTCCCAGCTTACAGTAAACGGAAAAGCGGCAGTTACCGAATACGCTCCGGTTATGGTGAAAGTAATTACGGCCTCCGGCCAGACAGGGGATATTCAGTATGTGGATTCCTATAAGGATATAGCGCTTCTGAAAGCGCCCAAGGAGACGGCCGGGAAATTTAAGGCGGCCTGGGCGGAAGAACAGGGAAGTTCCCAAACCGGATGGGTAGAGCCTGGCAGCCGGATTTACTATAAGGATACGGCAAACTATGTTCTCTGCGGAGACAGACAGGAGATGGCAGTTAGGCTTGCGGGAACAGGAGGAGATTCGGCTGATTTAGCTGAAACCTATGCCAAGAGCTGGCAGGATGCAGTTACTGTCATTAACAACCTGAACGATCCCAAGGCTTCTTATACCATGGAGCTGTTAAAAGAGGAGATTCTCACCGGAAAGAACGGGACGTTCGGAGGAATGGCGTTCCCCGCTGGCAATAAGGCGGCATCCCTGGCAGTGCGGGGAATGGGTGAGAGCGGTAAAACAACGCTTGTCTTCAGCGGTAATCTGACGACCAATGGAAATGTGACATTGGAAGATGTGACATTCCGGGCGATTAAGAACCAGGCCAAGAATGAAGCAGTGCCCTTTACGATTACAGCCGATGGCACAAAGAATGCGTCCTCCTTAACTTTGAGGAACATCTCCGTATCACCGGAGGGAGGCCCGCTGAAAGATATCGGCGGAAAGAATAAGGCGGCTATTGTTCTGGACAGCGGAGACCTCACACTTTCCGGCGGAATTACCGGAACTCCCAGCCTTACGGTAAGGAAAAATGCCACGGTACAAGGTGCGGTAAAGGCAGATGTGCTGACTCTTTTGGGAGGCGTTGTCTTTACGGCAGAGGGAGCCGTAACCCTTACGGATGTGAAAAATGTAAATGGACCGAATACCCTTACTTACGGAAGGACGGCGAGGAATGTCTCGAATCTGACTGTCAACGGAAAGATTGTCAATGACACGGCGGGAAGTCTTCTGCGTCTGAATATGAAGCTTCCGGAAGGGAAGGCGCAGGAGAATTACGAACTGCTCCTGGAGAGTCCCAAGGAAGGCGTGTCCCAGGCAGTCTTAAGTGATGGGAAGAAATTGGCAGTGATGTCAAAAGTATCTACATCCGATTTTGTGTTCTGTATAAACGGAAGCGAAACAGCCTCTGGGAGTGTGACCGTGAAGGCCAACAAGGGAATTTACCTTGCCGGTCAGGCGGTGACGGACCGGGCGGTAGCATTGGAGACCGGGAACGGAACCATTACCCGGTGTCTGGATTTGACCCAGGCGGTCAATGAAATCAATACCTTGGCGGACGGGACGGAAAGCTATACCCTTTACCTGCCGGGAGATTGTGAAGATACGAATCTGACAGATAAGAATCCATACGGCACGGTTGCTATGCCGGGGAACGGAAAGGCGAAAGAACTGACGCTGACCGGGACCGGGAGAGCCGGAGATTCCGGCCAAAAAGCAAACCCCACCCTCACTTTCAGCGGAGGGATCAGCGCCGGCGGAAACCTGACCCTGGAGCATTTGGTTCTGGAACCGGTGAAGAGTACGTCCAATAGAGCGGCAGCTGACTTTAATCTCTCCGTAACGGGTAATGCCAAGACAGGAGGGGCGTCTCTGACCCTGGACGATGTGCGTACCGTATCCGATGCACAGTGGGATTGGGACGGACAGAAGCTGAGAACGGAAAACCAGGCGGAAATTACCGGGTTTATCAATCAGATTACCGGAACAAAGAATGTGACCAATGTAACTATTCAGAACAGCGGACTCCGTCTGAAGACAGGAGTAACCAATGTGGATGGACTTTTCCTGGAAGACAGCCGCATCATTACCTGCAATAAGTCGGCAGTCAATAAGCTGTCGGTGGCCGGATCTACTTGGGATGCTCTGGGAACCACAACCATAACGGATATTACAGGTTTTACAGGGGAGAGCAGTTACCTGTCCGGCAAGCAGGATGCAAAGAAGCTTCAGCCCCAGCTGACAGTAAACGGCAAAACGGAAGAGGAAGTCCTTGTAAAAGTGATCGCAGCCTCCAAGACAGCAGCGGAAATCCTGTATGTGGATTCTTATGGGGACGCAGCGCTTTTGAAGGCGCCCAAAGAGGCGGCCGGGAAGTTTAAGGTAGTCGGAAATGGGGGATTGATATCCTATAAAGATACGGCAAACTATGTGCTGGCTGGTGATGTGGATGAAATGGAAGTAAAAATTACCGGAACCGACAGCGCAGGAAAATACCTGGGAGAGACCTATGCCAAGTGCTGGCAGGACGCCGTAACCATTATCAACAACACCAATGAACCAAAGTCAGCCTACATGCTGGAGCTTTTGCGCAGAGGGGAAGAAAATGAAATAAAGACCGGAAAAGCCGGAACGGCTTATGCAGGCTTGACTCTGCCTTCTAAGGCGGCCAAAGTTACCGTCCAGGGGAGCCGGGAGGAAGAAAGCGGCGATAAGACGGTTCTGGCCTATACGGGGACATTGAAACCGGGCTGCAGGGTCCAGTTTGCAGATATCGTACTGAAAGAAGGAACGGTGAAGAAGAATGTATTTACACCTACGTACCAGGTTACCCTGGCCCTGGGCAATACAGACGCATCTTTCGTGAATACGGCTACCCTGAAAAATCCCAATGCAGGAGAGAAGGAGGCCAAAGCGGATCTGGTGGTGGCGTCTGCCAGTGCTTCCAAAGGCGTGCTGACGCTGGACGGGGAGACGGTTTATGCGAAAGGAAACTTTACCGTGCCCAAGCTGCAGGTGGCAGGAGAAGTGGTGTTGATGGGCGACAAGGCCGTGACGCTGACTGACATCAGCAAAGCGGAAGATGCCGGGGATGGCCGGCTGGTGCTGGATACCAAAGTAACGGCTATCACCCGGGCAGGCCAGCAGTCCCTGACCCAGTTGTCCATCAAAGGGAAGATTGGAGAAGTGGAGGTTGGTATTGCGCCCCAGATGTACGATCTTTCAAAGAAAGATTACCACAGGATGACGGCCTACGAGGCCAGAGCCATGCTGGCAGGAGAGGCGAAGCCGGATGCCGGAAAGAAATTGGCCAATGTGTCCAAGACCTTTGGGGATTGGGAGGGTTTGAAGCTTCTGTATTCCTATGAAGGTTCCTGGTCTATTGTTGATAAAGAAACAGGGGACGGCCGGAGCATCGATTTCTATGTTTATAACAGCGGGCTTTATGCAAAATAATCCAAAATAATATTGACAAACAAACCCGAATCATGTAAAATAACATCTGTTGTGAAACAATGTGACACAGCAGATGTTATCTGCCCAGATAGCTCAGTTGGTAGAGCAGAGGACTGAAAATCCTCGTGTCGCTGGTTCGATTCCGGCTCTGGGCATTTTGCGGGTGTAGTTCAATGGTAGAACACCAGCCTTCCAAGCTGGACACGTGGGTTCGATTCCCATCACCCGCTTTTTTGTTTGAAAGACCTCAGAGACACGGCAGCGTGTCTCCGAGGTCTTCTTTTGTTCAGGCGGCAGGCCGGTTTACAATTCCGGTAAACAAGGGCGTGCCGGAGGGGCCTGTAATGACAAATAAGAAAGGCCGGTTAAGGACGAAGTCGATTTCTTCCTCCGGGGGAGCGGCCGCTCCGCAGGCGGCCATTACCGTGTAGGCGGCCGCCGTACAGCCCTCCTCATCGATAGATACCCGGGCTGCGTGTTTGGCCTGGGAGAGAAAGATTTCGTCTGTGTCCCGTGTCATGGGAGAAAAGTCGGAACATTCGGGATCAAAGACATCTGTAATTCCTAAGGTTTTCAGATCTTCTATCAGGTCCAGATCCGAGGAAACGTCGAATTTGGGCAGGGACAGGTTGACGGTGAGAAATTTGCTGTTGTCCCAGCGGCCGTTTGCCAGAAGAAAGTCCATGGCTTCCCTGTCCTGGAGCAGTTCTTCCGGAGAAATGCCTTCGTCCGGGAGAAGGAACCACATGGCCCCGTTGTTTTCCAGATATTGGGCCACGGCAGAAAAACGGCTGCCCCAGTAGTAGTCCCGGCTGCCGGACTGGTGCATAAAGCGGCAGTCAGTTTCACCTCCGGGTGCGAGAAAAGTCCCGTCGGTGGTCTGGCTTTCGGAAAATTCCGAACTCCATTTGGAACGGAAATATACGGTGGTGGCCAGGGCCAGAATAGTCTCCGGAGTTAGTTTAATTCCTTCTGCCTGTTCTTTCAGAAGTCCTCCGGTCTGCTCGTTCAGCCAGTCCTGTAAGGCTTGATTGAAGGCATCCGTACCCATCTCTCCCTGATAGGAGGAGGCCCGGTAATGTCTGGCAATGGAATCCATGGTGGAGGGTACAAAGGAAACGCTTTGGTTCAGCCAGAGGGAACTGGCCAGAACGGAAGTCACGGCTCCGTCGTTGCAGTAGTTGGTGTTCCATAAAAGTTCCGCCCGGTCCCGGAGAGCCGGAAGGCTGTCCTCACCCAGCAGGGAGAGAATCTGTCCGCGGCTGTTTCCGTCCGTTAGCTCTGCCAGCATTCCGAGAGCCAGGTGAAGGCTTAAGGGAGAGCAGACCCGGTTTTCGCCCTGGGAATCCGTTAGAAGTTCCCGGATGCTTTCCTCATAGAAGGTTTTTTCTCCCTCCGTGAGTTCGGCCCGGGGATCCATCTTTTCCCGGCGCTGGTCCCACCAGGCATCGTAGGCGTCATAATAGCTGTCTTTCAGGGTGTTGTCAGAGTCCAGATATTCGGTTTCATCCGGGTAGGGTGCCATTTTGGGATACTCGGCTTTGGAAAGAAGAAAGCCGTCCTGCCCGGATCCCCCTTTGGGATTGCTCAGGGTGCAGGCTGCAAGGGACAGGGCTATGAGGGCGGCTGTTCCGGAAAGCCCTGCTTTGTGTGCTCTTTTTCTCATGTAAATTCCTCCTTTGCCTCTAATAACGTTAATAAGAGGATGTTTACTACAATCTTCCAAAAGATTTCCCGCTTGAAAAGAAAAATAGAATCCGCTATAATTTACCGTAACGGAAAAAAGGGGAGCTGACCTATGGCACAGTTTACGAAGAAGGCGATTGTAGAGTCATTTATCAGTCTGCTGAATCAGAAGCCGTTGGATAAGATTACAGTAAAAGAGATCGTAGATGACTGCGGAATCAACCGGAATACATTTTACTACCATTTTGAGGATATTCGTGCCCTGCTGGCCTTTGTTATAGATGCTGAGGTAGAACGGGTGATTGCGAAACATGCAAGTGTGGCATCTCTGGAAGAGGGATTTATAGAGGCGGCCTATTTTGCCCTGAACAATAAAAAGGCCGTGTATCACATTTATAACTCCGTCAGCCGGGAGGAGGCGGAGCGGTATCTGAACAGTATTGCGGAAGATGTGATGAACCGTCTGATTGAAGGAATGGAGGAGAACCGGGACATAGAAGAGACAGACCGGGAGCTTATTGTTCATTTCTATAAAAGCGGCCTGGTGGGAATTGCCACCGGCTGGCTGGGAGAAGGTATGAAGGCGGAGCCGGAGGAATTGATACGGAGGCTGTGTGTCCTGCTGGATGGGAGTGTGTCGGCGGCTTTGAAAAGGAGCCGGAAAGAGAAAATTTAGGCAGACGGGGCCGGATGTCTAAAATTTGGTTAATGAAAGGGCAGTGTGTGAAATTTGCACACTGCCCTTTTTCTGCCCGTTTTCAAGGATGCTTTTTTTGAATACAATGAGAAACGTAGAGAACAGGGAAAGGGAGTGAGAAGATGAGAAGGATTCGGTTAGCAAAGAGTGGATATATCTTTTCATCGGCTGCTTTTTGTATAGCAGGGCTTCTGCTGCTGCTTCATCCGGAGATTTCGGCGGAGGTACTCTGCAAGGGACTGGGAATCTTGTTTCTGGTCTGGGGGGTTTTTAAAATCTGCGGTTACTTGTCCGGGGATTTGTACCGCCTGGCCTTTCAGTTTGATTTGGCCTGCGGGATTCTGGCAGTTGTCCTGGGGTTTTTGATGCTGGTGCGCAGCGGCGGAGTGCTTCGCTTTTTGAATCTGGTTATCGGCATTCTGGTTCTGACGGACGGACTTTTGAAAATCCAGACAGCTCTGGATGCCCGGCGTTTCGGCCTGGAGCGATGGTGGATGATTGCGGGAACGGCAGCGCTGGCCAGTATATTCGGTTTCCTGATTGTGGCGGATCCCTTTTGGAGTTACGGAATAACAGGAGCAGTTCTTCTGCTGGGGGCTGCGCTTCTGGTAGAAGGAGGCCTGAATTTGTATGTAGCTCTATATACCATTCGGACGGAAAGACAGGAAAGAAGACCCAGGTAAATGCCGGGGCTGAGATTTGAGGAGGAAAGCTATGATTAAATTTGGAAAAGGTGTTGTAAAATTACGTGTTCCCATTTTGATTTTTACGCTTGCCCTGATGATTCCCTCTGCTTTGGGAATGGCGGCGACGCGGATCAACTATGATATGCTGACTTATCTGCCTGGGGATATCGAGACCATGGTGGGGCAGGACATTCTGATGGATGAGTTTGGAAAGGGTGCCTTTTCTTTCGTTATCGTAGAGGGAATGGAGGAAAAAGAAGCGGCTAAGCTGCGGCAGGAGATAGAGGAAATTCCTCATGTAGATACGGTGCTCTGGTATGACAGCGTAATGGATCTGTCGGTTCCCATGGAACTTCTGCCGGATGATTATTACAAAATCTTCAACGCAGGGGATGCCACTATGATGGCTGTGTTTTTTGATACCTCTACTTCTGCGGACGAGACTTTGGAGGCCGCGTCGGCAATTAAAAGGCTGGCCGGAGGCAGGTGCCTGGTATCCGGAATGACGGCTATGGTAGCAGATTTGAAAGAACTCTGCGAACAGGAGGAAGTTATCTATGTGGCTCTGGCGGTAGTCCTGTCCTGTGTGGTCATGATGCTGTTCCTGGACAGCTGGGCGCTTCCGGTGATATTCCTTATCAGTATCGGTATGGCAATTCTGCTGAATATGGGAACCAATTTCTTCTATGGAGAGATTTCTTTCCTGACCCAGGCATTAGCTGCCGTCCTGCAGCTGGCCGTTACCATGGATTATTCCATTTTCCTCTGGCACAGCTACCTGGAGCAGCAGGAACGGTTTGCAGGAGATAAGAAACGGGCCATGGCCCACGCCATTAAGGCCACCATTACTTCCGTGGTGGGAAGCTCCGTTACCACGGTGGCCGGTTTTATAGCCCTGTGTTTTATGAGCTACACCCTTGGTTTGGACCTGGGACGCGTAATGGCAAAAGGTGTTGTATTTGGTGTAATCGGATGCGTCACCATTCTGCCCTCCATGATTTTGGTTTTTGATAAACTGATTGAAAAAACCAGGCATCGTCCTCTGATGCCGAAGTTTGATAAATTGGTGAATTTTGTAGTAAAGCGTTTCCCGGCATTCTTGATTATCTTTGTACTGATTCTTCCTGCCGCCTACTACGGCTACCATAAGTCAGGGGGAGAAGTATACTATAACCTGGGAGCCACCCTGCCGGATTATCTGGGTTATGTGCAGGCCACCAGCAAGCTGGAAGAAGACTTTGAAGCAGGGGCTACTCATATGGTACTGCTGGATAAGAAGGTTTCCTCCAGAGATGTGAGAGATATGGTCCGGGAAATCAAGCAGGTAGAGGGCGTGCAGTTTGCGCTGGGGCTGGATTCCGCAGTGGGTTCCATGATACCGGAGGAACTGATACCGGATGAGGCCAGAAACAAACTGGAAAGCGAAAACTGGAAGCTTCTGCTGGTGCAGTCGGAGTACAGTACAGCTACCGACGAGGTGAACGCCCAGATTGCAGAGCTGAAAGGTATCTTGAAACGATATGACGAAAACGGAATGCTTATAGGAGAGGCACCTTGTACGAAGGATTTGATAGAAATTACGGATCACGATTTCCAGGTAGTCAACACAATCTCAATTATTGCAATTTTCCTGATTATTGCCATAGTGCTGAAAAGTATTTCCCTTCCGGTGATTCTGGTGGCGGTGATTGAGTTTGCTATATTTATCAACCTGGGTATTCCCCACTACACGGGAACGTCGCTGCCCTTTATCGCACCTATCTGTATCAGTACCATTCAGCTGGGGGCCACTGTGGATTATGCAATCCTGATGACCACCCGGTATAAGAAGGAGCGAAGCGGCGGACAGGATAAGACGGGAGCCATCTCCACGGCGCTGTCCACTTCCCTTCCTTCGGTGCTGGTAAGTGCTTTGGGATTTTTTGCAGCTACCTTGGGAGTGGCGGTTTACTCGGATGTGGATATGATTCGTTCCCTATGCGCACTGATGGCCAGGGGAGCCATCATAAGCCTGCTGGCTGTGGCCTTTATCCTGCCGGCTATGTTCCTTCTGTTTGACCGGCTGATCTGCGCCACCAGTATAGGATTTAAACCGGAGAGAGAAAAAGTGAGAACTGAGGAGGTAAGAGTATGAAAAAAATGAGTGGAAAAATCAACGGAACTATGAAAAAAGGACTTTCTGCAGTGCTGGTTTCCGCATTAGTGTGCACAAGCCTGGGAATACAGGTCCAGGCCCAGGAGGAAGCGGCACCGGTTCTGGCAGGCGGAGCGCTGGTACCGGTTGCGGATCGCAGCCTTCTTAAGAAACCGGCAGGTATAGAGCTTTCGGATCAGGATAAAGAGCAGCTGTCCAAGGAGGAGACGGTTTATGTAATTGCCAATGCGGACGGCACGCCTCAGAAGCTGATTGTCAGTGACTGGCTGAAAAATGCCGCCGGTATGGGCACGGTGGAGGATACCACGGAATTAACAGGTATTAGTACAGTCAAGGGAGACGGGAACTTCCAAAAGAAAGAAGGAAACCTGGGCGTCTGGGATGCGGACGGCAATGACATCTATTATCAGGGAAGCATCCAGAAGGCGCTTCCCGTAGATATGAAGGTTACGTATCAGCTGGAGGGAAAGACAGTTTCCCCAGAGGAACTGGCCGGACAGAGCGGTAAAGTGACCATCCGTTTCGATTATGAGAATAAACAGAAAGAGAAAGTTCTGGTGGGAGAACAGGAGGAAGAATTGTATGTTCCCTTCGTGGTCCTCACAGGGCTTGTGCTGGACAATGACCATTTCCGGAATGTAGAGGTTTCGGGGGGAAGGGTCATCAATGACGGAGAGCGGACATTGGTTATGGGCTTTTGCCTGCCCGGACTGAAAGACAATCTGGATACGGGAAGCCCGGACTTTGATATAGAGGAACTAGATCTGGCAGACTATGTGGAACTGACTGCGGATGTGACGGACTTTGAGCTGGCGACCACTCTGACGGTAGCTACCAATGAGATTTTCAGCGATATGGACGTGGATATGCAGGACAAAATGGATGATCTTTCGGGAGATATGGATGAGCTTCAGGACGCTATGGTGCAGCTGATGGACGGAACCTCCGAACTGTATGACGGCGTGCTGGAACTGAAAGACGGAGCGGACGACTTGGACGAGGGAGCCGGGAAACTGGATGACGGGGCCGGGAAGCTGAAAGACGGAACGGGAAGCCTGAAGTCCGGGGCAGGAGACCTGGCAGACGGAGTGAATACGCTGGTTGCGGGCTTGGGAGAACTGACTGCCCAGAACGGCAAGCTGACGGCGGCAGCCAAGGCACTGTTTGAAGGTTCCCTGGCCCAGGCCAATCAGTCTGCCAGCGTAAAGCAGATACTGGCGGCTTTAAAAGGTGCAGGGATGATTCAGGAAGACAAACTGACAGTAAGCAATTACGGGCAGTTCAGTAAAATGCTCCAGCCTATGATACAGCAGATGCAGCAGGGACAGGGGATTTCCCTGGCGGTTTTGGAGGAGGAAGAGGTTCCTGAGGAGACCAAGGAACAGGAAGACACGGAAACCTCCGAAGAGGACATGGAAACCGGAGACCAGGAGGAGGCAGAAGACTCCGGCGGAGAAACGGAAGCAGAAGAAGAAACAGACAGCACAGGAAATATCCAGGGAGAAGACACGGAAACGAAAGAGATCGGAAGTGAAAATAGCGGAAGCGAAAATGCCGGAACAGAAGTCATCGAAACAGAGAACACCGAAGCAGAGGCCGCTGAAGCTGAAACGGCCTTGACGGAGGAGCCAAAGGTTTTGGAACGGGAAAATCTTCTTGTGCAGGCCTCTCCCCAGGAACAGCTGATGCAGATGATCATGGGTCTCATGGCCAGCGATCCTACGCTGAAACCGCTGATTGTCAGTGTGGAGACCCATTACCAGCTTTATCAGGGAATCCTTCAATATACGGCGGGAACAGCCAAAGCTTATGACGGCTCCAAAGCCCTTTTGGACGGGGCAAAGAAACTGAAGGCCGGAGCGTCGGATCTCCAGGATGGAGCCGGGGAATTAAAGGACGGCACGGCAGAATTGAAAGACGGAACCCTGAAACTCTTAGACGGCGTGACGGAACTTCGTGACGGTTCCCTGGAGCTTAAGGACGGTACCGTGGAATTTAACGATGAGGGCATTCAGAAACTGACGGATATGTTGAAGGGTGATCTCCAGGATCTGAACGACCGTTTCGAAGCCACCAAAGAGGCGGCAAGAGCCTACAAGTCCTTTGCCGGAATCTCCGATGATATGCAGGGAAAGGTGAAATTTATCTATAAGACGGCGGCCATTGAGAAATAGACGCTGAGAATTTGAAAGCCATATAAAAGAGTACCCCTGCGGGCAGATAACAGCAGGGGTGCTCTTTGTGGTTTCATAATAGTTCTAAAGCCGCAGCAGATATACATCATCCGGCGTCAGGCGGCGCTCCGGTGTAAAAATCAGCCAGTCCGTCAGATCTTCTGCCCCGTAATCACCCACATATCCTTCATGGATGCCTGTCACGTAGTAGGGCTCCTGGGTGAGCTTGGCGGTAAAACGGCCGTCCTTGATATCGGTGATTTCAAACCAGATATGCTCCCGTTCGTTGTTTTCTGTACAGTATTCCTCATCCATCCGAAGCCCGATTTTGGCCAGCAGATGGTTTCTGGAATCCTGAAATGCTTCCATCAGGTACTCCAGGCGCTCGGCGGCCAGGGCGCGCATCCGGTTGGTCTCCGGGGTGGAGATCATATAGATGGGATTGCCTTTCAGCATATCATCATAGATGGCAAGGGAGGAATAGCGTCCCTCCTCCACGCTCTTTTGGGAGGGATAGACGAAGACGCCGCAGGTATCCTGGTTGTGGCTTTCTTTCCGGTCATTCCGTCCGCCCAGCATATCCGGCGGATAGCAGTCCACCGCCTCTTCCCAGTCAATGAGAGTGACTACCAGGGGAGTGTTCTGGTCCAGATAAGCCAGAAAGAAAGGTTCCCCGCAGTCCGGCGTCTTCTCCAGCTCCAGAAGGCGGTTCGCTAGGGTTTCCAGAACGGAGTAGTGGTCCTGGCAGGTTTCCTTTGCGGAGCCAAGAACCTCAAGCTCCGGGTGCCCGCAGCGGTTCAGGCCGTGGGTGTGAAGCCAGACGCAGCCGTCCTCCCCGGATACGGCCTGGGCCGTGTAGAGATAGCGGGGAGCCGGACGCACTGCAGACTGGGCAGCCAGTATTACCCAGCGTCCGGAGAGAATTTTTTCGGAGCTGTCATCCAGGACGGCCAGCACATCCGGAAGCAGGGTATAAATCAGCTTCAGCTGTAAATGATAGGAAGCCAGGGGATCCGGGCCGAAGGCCATCTCTACGGCAAGTCCGGCCTCCGCTCCTTGAAGAGCTTCCACGTCTACATCCGGGAAGAAATGCTGGCAGCGGTAGAGCTGGGGAATGGAAAAATCTGTGGGATAAATCCGGGCATGGCAGGTTTCTCCCTTGTCGCTTAACTCCAAAAGCAATGTTTCTTCTTCCAGCCGGGCGCTGATAAGCTGAAAGGCACCGGTATTTTTCAAGCGGTTCAGGAGAAGCTCCGGGTCGCTTAAATTTTCGGAATTGGCCGGGACGGCCACCATATAGGAATCGGGTTTTAACATAGAAAGCCTCCTTGGACAGCTGCTTGTTAGCAGAAAAAGAGAAGGGCGCCGCCTGGTCATCCCTTTGGATGATCTTGCGACGCCCCCGGTTTTTAGGAAACGGAGGAGGGGGGATTTGAACCCCCGCGCCGTTTTACCGACCTACTGGTGTTCGAAGCCAGACCCTTCAGCCGCTTGGGTACTCCTCCTTGGCAACAAATCTATTATAATATGGCCGGAGAGATTTTTCAAGTTATTCCCTTGTGAGAAATTTATATTTATGATAAAATTTGAAATGATAACGGAATACAGATCGTGAAGAGATCGAAAAAGGATGGAGGCGTGCTTTATGAAACGAATCGGAATGCTGACCAGCGGAGGGGACTGCCAGGCGTTGAATGCCACCATGCGGGGCATTGTAAAAGGCGTGTGCAATGCGCTGGATGAAGTGGAGCTTTACGGGTTTGAGGAAGGGTATAAGGGCCTGATTTATGGAAATTACCGGATGCTGACCCCCAAGGATTTCTCCGGAATCCTCACCAAGGGCGGAACCATTCTCGGCAGCTCCAGGCAGGCGTTCAAGCAGATGCGGGTGCCGGATGAAAACGGCCTTGACAAGGTGGAAGCTATGAAACACACTTATTACAAGCTGCGTCTGGACTGTCTGGTGATTCTGGGCGGAAACGGTACCCAGAAGACGGCCAATCTTCTAAGGGAAGAGGGTTTAAATATTCTGCATATGCCCAAGACCATAGATAACGATATCTGGGGAACGGATATGACCTTCGGTTTCCAGAGTGCAGTGGATATTGCCACGGACTGCATTGACTGCATCCACACTACGGCAGCCTCTCACGGCCGTGTGTTTATCGTAGAAGTGATGGGACACAAAGTGGGACAGCTGACTCTCCATGCAGGCATTGCAGGGGGAGCGGACATTATCCTGATTCCGGAGATTCCCTATGACATTAATAAGATTTGTAAAGCTATTGACAAGCGGAATAAGCAGAAGAAAGGTTTTACCATTCTCGCTGTTGCCGAGGGCGCCATTCCCAAAGAGCGGGCGGATATGAGCAAGAAGGAATTGAAGAAATTTATGGAAGACTATCCCTATCCCACCGTTTCCTATGAGATTGCAGATCAGCTTACCAAGCGTCTGGGAACGGAAGTCCGGGTTACCGTACCGGGCCATACCCAGAGAGGCGGAAGCCCCTGCCCCTATGACCGGGTGCTTTCCACAAGGCTGGGAGCAGCTGCCGCACAGGCGATTGTGGAGGACGACTACGGTTATATGATCGGCATTGTAGGCGGGGAGACAAAGCGGGTTCCTCTGGAGAATTCCGCCGGCAAGCTGAAATTTGTAGATCCCGATTCTTCCATTATCAAAGAGGCGAAGATGATCGGAATCAGCTTTGGAGATTAAATATGTCTTATATGGCCCTCTACCGAAAGTTCCGCCCCACGGAGTTTGGCGACGTGAAGGGGCAGGAGCATATCGTGACCACGCTGAAAAACCAAATAAAAGCAGAACGTATCGGCCATGCTTACCTGTTCTGCGGAACCAGAGGTACGGGAAAGACGACCATTGCAAAAATTTTTGCTAAGGCTGTGAACTGCGAAAACCCGGAAGAAGGTAATCCCTGTGGGAAGTGTACAGCCTGCCGTTCCATTGCGGCAGGCACTTCCATGAATGTGATAGAGATTGACGCCGCTTCCAACAACGGCGTGGACAATATACGGGAGATACGGGAAGAGGTGGCCTATTCGCCTACGGAGGGAAAATACAAGGTCTATATTATCGATGAAGTGCATATGCTCTCTATCGGAGCATTCAATGCCCTTTTAAAAACCCTGGAAGAGCCGCCTTCCTACGTGATTTTTATTCTGGCCACTACGGAGGCCCACAAGATTCCGGTGACCATTCTCTCCCGGTGCCAGCGGTATGATTTCCGGCGGATTACGGCGGATACCATTCTGGCAAGGCTTAAGGAGCTGATGGAGGCGGAGCATGTGACGGCGGAGGAGAAGGCCCTGCGCTATGTTGCCAAGGCGGCGGACGGTTCCATGCGTGACGCCTTAAGCCTTCTGGATCAGTGTATCGCCTTCTATCTCAACCAGGATTTGACTTATGAACATGTGCTGGATGTGCTGGGAGCTGTGGATACGGCCGTGTACAGCGCTCTTTTGCGGAGTACCCTGGCCCAGGATCTGCCGGCGGTAATGGCCCGGATCGAGGAACTGGTACTTCAGGGGCGGGAACTTGGCCAGTTCGTGACGGATTTCACCTGGTATTTAAGAAACCTTCTGCTTCTAAAAAGTTCGGATGATCTGGAGGATGTGCTGGATGTGTCGGCGGAGAATCTTAAGCAGTTAAAGGAAGAAGCCCGGTATATAGAGATGGATACGCTTATGCGTTATATCCGGATCTTTTCGGAGCTGGGAGGCCAGATCCGCTATGCTACTCAGAAGCGGGTGCTGGTGGAGGTAGCCTTTGTAAAGCTGTGCAGGCCTGCCATGGAGACCAGGCAGGATGCGGTTCTGGATCGGATCCGTGCCCTGGAACAGCAGATGGAGGAAGGGATTTCCCTTAAGGCTGTGCCTGCGCCGTCCTATCCCCAGGGGCTTTCCCCGGATAAGAAGGAGGAGCCCCCGGCTCCTGTGCCCAAAGCCCTTCCCGAGGATGTGCAGGAGGTAGTAAAGAACTGGCACAGTGTAGTGAACCGCCTGCACCCCCTGATACGCACCTATTTAAAGGGGGCCCGTCTGAAGGCCCTGGGGGAGAATAAACTAGGGATTCTTGCGGCTACCGCTACCGGGGAGGATTTCCTTCGGGAGGCCCGGCATCTGGAGGAGATAACCCAAGTTATCCAAAAAAGCACAGGCAAAGAGATGGAACTTCAGATAGCTTCCGTCCGCACGGATCCCAACGGGGACGTGGGAGCTATCGATATTGAGCAGCTGATCCATATGGAAATTGAAATCGAAGACTAAAACAGCAGAAGCCCGTACAATTCCCGGAAGAATTTACGGACCCACGGCGGCCGGAAATTCTTCTCAGGGAGGGGATTGGCAGGGATTCTGCGGAACTAAAAATAGGAGGATGAAGCCAATGGCAAAACGAGGAGGATTCCCCGGCGGTGGAATGGGCATGCCGGGAAACATGAATAATTTGATGAAGCAGGCGCAGAAGATGCAGCGCCAGATGGAAGAGAGCAAGAAGGAGCTGGAAGAGAAGGAGTATACTGCGGCAGCAGGAGGCGGAGCAGTGGAAGTGACCGTATCCGGCAAGAAGGAAGTGGTTAAGGTAAAGCTGGCGGAGGAAGTGGTGGATCCCGATGACATTGAGATGCTGGAGGATCTGATTATGGCAGCTGTGAACCAGGCGTTCCGCCAAATGGAAGATGACTCCGCAGCGGCTATGGCAAGACTGACCGGCGGCATGGGCGGGGGCTTTCCGTTCTAATGGATTATTACAGCAGCCAAATCAGCAGATTGATTGAACAGCTTTCCGGCCTGCCGGGAATCGGAAGCAAGACGGCCCAGCGCCTGGCCTTCCACATTGTTAACCTGCCAGTGGAGAGGGTAAAGGCTCTGTCGGATTCTATCATAGAGGCCAAAAAGAACGTCCGCTACTGCAGGCAGTGCTTTACCTTAACGGATCAGGAACTCTGCCCTATCTGTGCCAACGGAAAGCGGGATCAGAAGACCATTATGGTGGTGGAAAATACCAGGGATATGGCGGCCTATGAGAAGACGGGAAAATTTGACGGAGTGTACCACGTGCTTCACGGGGCCATCTCCCCTATGCTGGGCATCGGCCCCGGGGATATCCGTCTGAAGGAACTGATGGCCAGGCTTCAGGGGGATGTGGACGAGGTGATCATTGCCACCAACTCCAGCCTGGAGGGAGAGACAACGGCCATGTATATCAGCAAGCTCATCAAGCCTACGGGGATTAAAGTGACAAGGATTGCCAGCGGCGTTCCCGTAGGCGGAGATTTGGAATACATTGATGAGGTGACTCTTCTCAGAGCTTTGGAAGGGCGGGTGGAGCTGTAAAAGTATTCCTTGACCGGCCGGGATTCTCTGGGTATACTAGAAGAAGGAAATATTTTAATTTTAATGAAAGAAAAAGGTGGGACAAACATGACGAAATTAGAACTTCAGAAGACAGCCAACGAAGTCCGCAAAGGCATCGTGACGGCTGTTCACAGTGCAAAGTCCGGTCATCCGGGCGGTTCTCTCTCAGCGGCAGATGTGTTCACATATCTGTATTTTGAAGAACTGAATATCGATCCCAAAGATCCGAAGAAGCCGGACCGGGATCGCTTTGTACTTTCCAAAGGGCATACGGCTCCGGGACTCTATGCGGTTTTGGCAGAGAGGGGATTTTTCCCCAAGGAGGATCTGACTACACTCCGGCATATCGGTTCGCATCTTCAGGGGCATCCCTGCATGCAGCATACGCCGGGACTGGACATGTCCAGCGGTTCCCTGGGCCAGGGAATTTCGGCAGCTGTGGGTATGGCGCTTTCCGCTAAGACCTTCGGTGACAGCTACCGGGTATACACCCTTTTGGGAGACGGAGAGCTCCAGGAGGGACAGGTCTGGGAGGCTTCCATGTTTGCAAGTGCCAAGAAGCTGGACAACCTCTGCGTGATTGTGGACAACAATAACCTTCAGATCGACGGAACCATTGAGGAAGTAAACTCCCCCTATCCCATCGATGAGAAGTTTGCGGCCTTTGGCTTCCATGTAATCCAGGTGGACGGCCATGATTTCGACCAGCTGAAGGCAGCCTTTGACGAGGCGAGGGGTGTAAAAGGGAAACCTGCCGTAATCGTAATGAAGACCGTAAAAGGCAAAGGGGTTTCCTTTATGGAAAACAATGCGTCCTGGCACGGAACGGCTCCCAATGACGAGCAGTTCGCAGTTGCAATGGCAGAATTAGAAAAGGCAGGTGAAGCATTATGTCAGATGTAAAGAAGATTGCCACAAGAGAGAGCTACGGGAATGCACTGAAAGCGCTGGGAGAGGAAAACCCCAATGTGCTGGTACTGGATGCGGATCTGGCAGGCGCCACCAAGACAGGTGTATTTAAGAAAGCATTTCCGGACCGATTCTTTGACTGCGGTATTGCGGAGTGCAATATGATGAGCATTGCGGCAGGCGTAGCGGCTACGGGAAAGATTCCCTTCTGCAGTTCCTTTGCCATGTTTGCGGCAGGCCGGGCTTATGAGCAGGTCCGCAATGCAGTAGGATATCCCCATCTGAACGTAAAGATCGGCGCCACCCATGCAGGCATTTCCGTAGGCGAGGATGGAGCCACCCATCAGTGCAACGAAGATATTGCCCTGATGCGCACAATCCCGGGAATGGTAATCATCAATCCTGCGGACGACGTGGAGGCGAGAGCTGCGGTAAAGGCGGCGGCGGAATATGTGGGGCCCGTGTATCTGCGTTTTGGCAGAATGGCAGTGCCGGTATTCAATGATGAAGCCACCTACAAGTTTGAGATTGGCAAAGGCATTGTGCTGAGAGAGGGCACGGATGTGACTCTTGTAGCTACGGGACTCTGTGTGAACAGTGCCCTGGAAGCGGCCGAGAAGCTGGCGGCCGACGGGATCTCTGCAGAGGTTATCAATATCCATACCATCAAACCCCTGGACGAGGAGCTGGTTCTGGCATCTGCCAAGAAGACCGGAAAGGTTGTTACTGTGGAAGAGCATTCCGTGATCGGCGGCCTTGGCAGTGCGGTCTGCGACGTTTTGAGCGAGAAGCAGCCTACGCCGGTGAAGAAATTGGGCGTCAATGACACCTACTGCGAGTCCGGTCCTGCGGCGAAGCTGATCGAGAAGTACCGCCTGGACGGTACCGGTGTATACGAGCAGATCAAAGAGTGGCTGTAAGAAAATAGAACGGATAAAAAAGCAACGGGCGTGCCGGGAAAGCGGTGCGTCCGTTTTGACGTAAAAAGAGAGTTTTTGTCGCAAAAAAAATTTTGCGCTTCGACATAAACTGCTAAATCATGCGGATCAGATATGATACGATTCACCTAAATGATGGCGGAGAGGGCAAATGAGGTGAGCGTATGATTGAAATTGTTTATAAAGAGAATGCAAAAGAGACCGGGGAACGGCGAATACTGGATTTGCCGAAAAATGTCCGGCAGATTGGAGAGCCGGAGGACAAGCGTAAAATATATATTGAAGATTATGTAATCACATATCTGCGGAAATTTGCCAGGGAAGAGATGCTGAACAGCCGCGGGGCCATTCTTCTGGGCCGTTCGGAGTGGATGGATGGAATCCCTTATCTTTTTATCAAGAGTGCCATTGCCCTGAAAGGGGTTAGCTGCAGCAGAGACGGTATTCCTTTTACCGATGAGATATGGGCGGAGATCTATGGAGCTATCAAAGAATATTTTGCAGATCAGGATATTGTTGGATGGTTTCTTTCCATGCCCGGCTATCCTATGGAGCCGGATGCCCGGCTTCTGAAAACTCACATCAATTATTTCGGCGGAGTGGACAAGATCCTGATGATAGAGGATCCTACGGAAGGGGAAGAAGATTTCTTTGCCTATGAGAACGGAAAACTGACCCGCCAGAAAGGGTACTGCATTTTTTATGAACGGAATGAAGCTATGCAGCGCTATATGGTGGAGATGGGAGATGGGGAAGGGGTTGATCAAAAGGAAGAATTTGACGACCGGGCCACACGGACCTTCCGTGCTATTGTACAGGAGAAAAAGGATTCCTCCGGACAGAAGCGGGTGATGACTTTCCTGTATACGGCAAGTACTTTTTTGGTAATGGTAGTTCTGGTTATAGGAATTACCTTGATTAACAATTATGAAAAAATGGAAGGGCTGGAGCTGGCTTTAAGTGAGATTTCCCAGTCGCTGGAAAACCAGGAAGGACAAGCAGCAGAGGTCTATGTGCAGAGCAGCACGGATCCGGAACTGGCAGAGGCGGTGGCGGCAGAGAATGCGGAAGCAGCCGGAGGAGAAGGGGAAAACCAGCCGGAAGAACAGGAGGAACATCCGGAAGAGCAGGCCCAGGAGCAGCCGGAACAGCAGCCCGAGGAGACCGAGGAAGCTATCAGTCATAATGTAGAAGAGACTCCGGAGGTTTATATTGTTCAAAAGGGAGATACCTTGCTTTCTATCAGCCGTAAAATCTACGGGAGAGACGATAAAATAGGAGAGATCTGCCGTCTGAACGGCATCTGGGACAGCAATCACATTCTGATTGGACAAAAACTTTTGCTTCCATGAAAAAAGAATGGTATACTATCTCTTATGACAGAGCGTATCAAAGGATAAATCAATGGCGAAAATCACCCAGCTTTACAAGACTCCTGATCCGCCGGAGCAGGATTTGAAAGATTATAAAACAAAATTATTCCGCCACAAGGCCGGCCAGGGTGTCAGGCGTTTTCTGTATGTGGGCGTTGTTCTGGGGATTGTCCTGGGAATGTGGCTGTTTGCCCAGAATAAAACATTTGCCGGATATGAGGTTACGGCTTCTACGGAGCGCTCCGACACTTTGAATACCCGGTATGCAGAGTACAACGGAAAGATACTGAAGTACAGCAGGGACGGTATTTCCTGTGTCAATCTGAAAAACGAGGCTTTCTGGAGCCAGACTTACAATATGCAGACTCCGATTCTGGATGTTTGCCAGAGTGCCGTAGTGGTAGCGGATTATGAAGGAAACGAGGCCTATGTATTCAATGAGCAGGGACTTCAGACTCAGATTACGACCCTGCTTCCCATTCAGCAGGCCAGTATCTCATCCCAGGGTGTTACGGCCCTGCTTTTAAGTGACAGTTCGGTTTCCTGGATTTGCCTCTATGACCTGGAAGGTGAGAAACTGATAGAAGCGCAGTGCCGGCTGGAGGAGACAGGCCAGCCCCTGTCTGTTTCTATCTCCTCAGACGGAATTAAACTGGCAGTTTCCTATCTGCAGGTTCAGAGCGGCCAGGCTAATTCCTGTCTGGTGTTTTATAACTTCGGGAATGTGGGCGGAAATTTTGTGGATAAGATTGTGTCTTCCGCTGTCTACGAAAATCTGATCATTCCCCGGGTTAAATATCTGGGAGACAGCGTCTGTGCTGCCGTGTCTGAGCGGGGGATTATTTTTTATGAAGGGAAAGAGATCCCAGAAGAAAAGTCCCGGGTGGAGGAGGAAGGGGAAATCCGCAGTATTTTTTTTGGAGAGCGCTCCGTGGGTCTTGTGGTTGACGGCACGGGTGAGGAGAGCGGCAGGTACGAAGCCCATATTTATAATGCGGAGGGAAACCGGATTCTGACACAGGATACCAATCTGGCATACAGCCAAATCAAGCTGTCCGGCGGGGATTTGATCCTTTATAATGAAAATGAATGTGAAATTTATACGGAGCGGGGGACTTTGAGGTATACGGGAACTTTTGACGGGGCGGTAGCAGATATCTATAAAGGTGCCGGGTTCCGGAGGTACATCATTGTCTTTTCCGATCGGACGGAAGAGATTAAATTGAAGTAAAGGGGTACATAAGAATATGAATTGGTTACTACCTGTGGTGGGAGGTTTTCTGCTTCTTGCAGCCTGGGATGGGCATCGAAAAGGTTTTATAAAGAAATCTGTGGGAATTGTCACGGTGGTTCTCACGCTGGTTATCACGGGAGCGGCAGTTCCCTACTGCACCGCCTTTTTCCGTGAAAAGACAGCGCTATACGATGTTCTCCAAAAAGGGATTGCAGCCAGCGAGATTGATATTCTGGAGACCTTGGAGTCTATCGGGCTGAAAGAAGCTATGAGCAGTTACCTGGCTGAGACGATTCTGCAGGCAGCGGCCTTTTTAGTGACGCTTCTGTTGGTAGGCGTTTTCGTCCAGGGCGTTGCCTTTTCCCTGGGAATCGCAGCGAAGCTGCCGGTGCTTCACGGTATTAACAAACTGGCGGGCCTGATACTGGGGCTGGCGGAAGGGGTTTTGGCCGTATGGGTGCTATTCTTTGTGATTACTGTGTGTTCCACTACAGAGTGGGGCGGAAAGCTGCTTGTGATGATTGCCCAGAATGACATTTTATCCTGGCTTTACCGGACCAATCTGCTGTTTATATTTCTTCGATAAAAATTGTAAATTGCAAGAGGAAACCCGACAATTAAAATAAAATCGTGATAACGCACAGTCAGACCTTGAAATTTTACTAGGTTTGGCTGTGCATTTTGTATATATTTCATAAATAAACATGAGAAATAGACGGTTCGAAAGCCGTTTGAAGATTTTTATTTATTTTGCCGTGATAGCGTTGTCCGGCCCAACCGGGAAGCGACCAGCTTCGCTGTTCCATTCCCTCCTTTGGGCACGTACCAGGGTCCTTAGCAAGTGGGTTCCTCATTTCAATGTAGGGGCAGAGAAAAAGGCTCCTACTCCGTTTATGCTTTAAAATGCGGACGGAAAAATCAAAATCATGGGCTATGCCCTTGATTTTCCCTAGCCACTTGTCGATAACCGCCTTTTTGCCCCGTGGCGTGCCGCAGGCTATGACAAAAGAAGCGGGCAGTTTTCCACGTGCAGGGACAGGTACATGTTGGAGGAAAGCCCTCCAAATATTCGGCGGGGATAGTTGTTAATCCAATTTTGTATTTTCTGTATGTCTTCTTCAGAATAATTCGCTATGTTGGAGCCTTTCGGAATGAAGCGGCGTATCATGGCATTTATGTTTTCATTCGTTCCCCGTTCATAACTGCTGTAGGGATGGCAATAATAAAGAATGGTGCGTTGCCCGTCATGAAACAAGGATTTTTCCATGCCTTCCGTGTTGGAAAATTCAACGCCGTTATCAACGGTTATGCTCTTGAAAATGTGAGGGAAATTATCCCCATATTTTTTCTCTAGATTATCCAGAGCTTTTACCACGGATCCGGCAGTGCGGTCATTTAGTTTTAAAATAATTTCCTGGCGTGTCATACGTTCCGAGAGAACCAACAGGGAAGCGTTTGAACCTTTCCCCGAATAGACGGTATCCATTTCCCAGAAACCCCAGGAAGCCCGCTCCAGGACACTCCCAGGTCTTTCCTCAATGGAACGCTTGAAAGCCGTCCTATAGGACACGGAGGGCTTTACAGAGCGCTTTTTCCTAGGCTTGGAACGGAGCAAGTGCGACCTATTCACCCTTAAGAAAATTCCCTTATAGATGTAGTTATATATCGTTCTCTCACAGACCTGGGTCTTAAATTCCAGGCCTTTATTTTTTATTTCACAAAGAAGGGCATAAGGGGAATAATGCTCTTTCAATATCTTATTTTCTACGTATTTGGCGAAATCCATATCCGAACCAATTTTTAAGGAAACGCCTTTCGCCGTCTTGTTTTCTTCATATTTCCGCTGGCCTACGTCTGCACAGTATTTTTTGTAGGAACAAAGCTCCGTATCCATCAATTCCACCGTTCCCCGTTTGATTTCGTCATAAATCGTACTTCTATGACGTTTCAGTTTTTTGGCTATGACAGAAACGGGGGTTTTATTATTCAATTCATATTCAATTACCGCCCGCTCCCTCTCCGTTAAATATCCCATGGCGCAACCTCCTGTTTTTATGGGGAATTGTGGGCGGCCTTCCCTTTTATCAAGACGGTAAAAAATTTGAAAAACTAAATTTTTTACGTGGCTCCGCTTTGCTCCGGTCTTGACAAAATGGAAACCCGCCATCAGGGCCCGTCAAGAGGGAAGGGCTGAATTTCTGAAAAGAAAGTCAGTGAAAGACGGGAATTTAACGGCAATGCCAGGCGGCGTACCACTTTTTCCCGTCCCAGTAAAGGCGGAAAAAAATTTAAAGAACAAAATTTTTTTCTGGGCTCCGCTTCGCTTCGGCCTTGACTGTGCCGGGAAAAAGGCAGAGTGGGTGGTTAAGCAATCGCAAGCGCGAGCGTGCGATTGCATCACCAACACTCAACGCCGCAGAGGCGTAGGTATTGTGAGGCTAGGAAAAACCAGAAAAAGGAGGGAGGAAGCATGGAGCTAGAAATAATGCAGGAAATGGCAAAGTGGTATTTAGATTCAAAGTTTTTAGACGTGATTGAAAAAAGAATAACTCTTGATCGTTTTATGGGAAGCGTATCTTCATATTTCGTAATTGAGTTTATCACAATTAAAGAATACCGCTTTTTACTAAACGCCGCATTCGAAGCCATGAACGAAAATTGAAATTTTTTGAAAGGAGAAAAAGCAGATGAAAAAAGTAACATTTGAAGAATACCAGGAAGCCAAAGAAAAAACTCTCTACGGAAAGGAATACAAGGTCTATACCGATTTAGTCAATGACGTTATCAAAAAAACATACGCTTGCTGTGACGGAAGCGCTTTTTACGAAAGGACGGAAAACGGAAAAACGGAGTTCTGGAGCACAGATCACAGCGAAAGCCGCATCTATGTGGAAGGGCGGAGAAACATATCGGGAGAATTTACGCTCGAAGAACAACGGGAAGTTTTGATAGAAGCTTTAAACGGAACGCTCCAGTTTTACAAGGAGACGGGAGAGGAGAGCTTGAAACATACCGCAATCGGTTATGTCATATTAGCGAAGAACCTGGGAATCATTGACCAAGACACCATGACGGACATTATTGCGACCATGAGGCTATGGTAATTTTCCAGACGTATGGAAAATCAATGGAGCAAACAACCAATCCAAAGAAAGGGGAAATCAACATGAAAAAAGAAATGAACACGAAAATGAACACAGCAAACAGCAACATGACGGCGGAGGAAATGGAAGCATTGAAGGCGGTAGAAGAGTTTGAAAGCGGAATGCCCGAAAAAAAGCCGGGAAAGTCTGCAAAAACGGCCTCCGGGAAGAAAAAGCCGGAAACGCCGGACCGGGTTGGAAAACCCCAGGAAAAGAATGAAATCGCACCGCAGATTAAAAAGGAGCTTAAACGCCGGGCGGGGATTATCAGCCGGGAAATGAACCGGATAGAAGAAAGCTATGTCAATATCGCATTTCAGTTATACTGGATCCGGGAAAACAAGGCCTATAAACTCACGGAACACAAAAACGTCTACGAGCTTGCGGAAAACGAATTCAACATCAAAAAATCAACCTGCGGGAACTTAATCGGCATTATCGAGAATTTCTCTAAGAAAGACCCGGAGGGGAACGCCCTGGAAGAACTGGATGAGAAATACAAGGCGTTCAAAATGTCCCAGCTTGTAGCAATGTTGTCCATGAGCGACAAAGCCAGGATTGAGGTCACGGCAGACATGAGCGTGCGGGCCATTAACCAGAAGAAGAAAGAGGGAGGCAGAGCGAAAAATGAGAAAGAGGCTGGAAAAATCATAGAAGGGAGCGCCCGGGAAATTCAAAGGACGGTATACGCATCCTTCCGGGATTATCATCAATACCAGTCCAGGCTTGAGGATACGGACGCACAGACGGAACGGGTATTCAAGGCCTACGAAAAGAAGGGGAAGCGTGTGCTTGTAGAAATCAGCTTCACGGAGATTGACTAAAAGAGATTACATAGAAAAAGGGGGCATAAGCCCTCTTTTCCTATACGCAAATATCATGAAGAAAGCGGAAATTCCCACAAACCCGTCCCGAAACTCTCCGCCTCTCATACCTTTGAGAGTGCCGGATTTTTCCGCTACACAGCTAGGGCGGCGGTCCGGGGGAGAACGGTTCTCCCCCTCTCCCCCTTCCGTTCGAAAAAACGCCTATCGCTAATGACTGAATTTTCTTCGTTTGATAAAGGGAAGGACGCAGGCAAACGAGCAAGGTAAGATTTAATCCCCCCGTGGCCCCCCAGGGGGCCTATACTTGACGCAAGGAACATTTTGGCCTGTAAGAGTATTTTCTGCGTTTTCCTATTCCTGGCCCAATTCAATGTACGTTATGACTTGGGAACCGTCCGGGCTTTCCCGCTGGCTCACATGCCTGGCACCAGAGGAATATTTTTTGACAAGCTCATCATAAGAAACGTTGACAAAATCGTGTTCATAAACGTCATTAGGACGGAAACAGTTGTTAGAAGCCCAATAGCGTTGACGGCCCGGAATCTTGTTTGTCATTTCCTTCGTGATGTATTTCGCAATATAAGAGGATACCCGGCCCGTATCTAAAACTGCGGTGACGGTTGAAAAACCATAGTGCCAGTTTTGCAGGTTGTAGATGGGAAAACCGCTAGAGCTTTTACGACCGCTATCCTGAAATCTCAAGCCCGAACAGTTAGCAAGCAGGCCATGCAGATGCCAATGAATGCCGTCTGCATGTAGTTCTGGAACGACCAGATATTTTAAATCCGGACAATGACGCTTCTTAATATTATTCAGCCATTCCGTGGCCCTTTTCGTCACAAACCGATAATCCGAAGAATCCGTTAATTTGCGGTCAAAAGTTAACGTCAAAAAATATTCCCATAAATTGGCCCGTGCAATGCCATAAATCATTTGTTTAGAGCGTGAAAATGACACGTAAGCAGAACGCTCATCATTTTTTTCATTAGCAACTTTTTTCACGGAACCAAAAGGGCAGTCCTTGAAATCGTCTAGCTCCGGGTCTGGATGCTTGTCAAAAGGCGGTCTTTCATATCCGACCCGCACGGGCCTTTTATAAAGACGGACCTGCACGCCATCCTCATAATGAAAAATCTTTATATTATATCCCAGCATATAGTTAAACCTCTATTCAGTTTTCAAAGAACATGGGATAGCAACAATCCCTTATGACTGGGTTTTGTTGCTATCGTCAAGTAGGAATCTATCAGATAACAGAATGAACACTAATTTTTATAAGCCGCCTCCCGCCATTTACACCTAGATTTATCTTCACTCAATAATTCAGACATTTCATAAAAACAACAGTAAACCCGATTTGATTCCTCTGAATCCAAGAATTGGTTGCAATATAAACACCCAGAACAATTTACATTTGCTTTCATTTTATATTTAGCATTTTTTTTATGTACAATCAAAGATTCAAGATTTTTTGTTTTATCATGCTCGATAATAATAAGTAGAAAGAGAAAAAGCAGTACTATTTTTGAAATAATAAAAGTCGCCAAAGAAGAGAATGAGCCGTCACCGAGAACCTCAAAAAAGGCTTGTACAAAGCTGTCAAGAAAAATAAAGATAATCAACAAAATCCAATAGAATTTATCGAACCCCATCCTTTTTAAAAAATGTACTCTTTTGCTCCAATAAGATACTTTCATCTAAACCTCCCATAAATTGTCATGATATGCTGGAATAATTCAAGCATATCACACTATATTTACAAATTTCAACAAAACTAATGTTTATCAAATAAAAATAAAATACACAATGCCAAGAAGAAATAGAACAGGCCGAACAGGATAAGGAAAGCAATTATGTATTCCATAGAAGAACCCTCCATATTGAACGGCGGAGCATGTGCCGGACAAAATATTTTATTTCATAGGAAATCTTGTTAAGCAGGTCTAAAAATAAATCCTGGCGGATAATGAATAGTATAGCTAAAAGCAGAATCGCAATTAAAAGCCAGTAAAACGGCCGCCGGAATCGAATGTTTATATACATATAGCAACCTCCATTTTTCCAGACGTTTGGAAAATATACAGTACATACGGATTTACGGGAAAAGAACAGGGAGCCGTAGGGGCGCCCGCTCCGCTTGCGGCGCCCCTACAGGTTAGTCCCCGTACATGCTTCTTATAAACGCTATCAACGCACTGGTGATAAAGAGAAAGATTATCACATCCCAGAACGAGAAAGTAAACCCGTACAAAGTAAAAGAATGTTTGAAAGTATCTATGACAAGTTTCATAACACGTAAAAAATCATTCATCTTTTTCACCCCTTAAATATTTTTATCAATGTTGCAAGTATGGTCAGGGAAATGCCAAGCACCACGACATTGACAATATCATCCGGTATAAATTTAAAGGCGGATGCAAGGAAATCACCAAACGCACCAGTTAGGAAAGAAGTCACCGAAGAAATGGCCCCGGTAATGCCCTCTAAAAGGGAGGCGATACCCTCTATCAGAGGCGTTAAGAGACTACCTAGGCCTTTTAAGATGGAACCGAGAATTTTCCCAATGGCACCAAGAAAGCCGGAATCTTCATCTTTATCGTCAGGATTATCTGGATCCACGGGCTTGTCCGGGTTATCCGGGTCTATAGGCTTATCCGGGTTATCTGGGTCTGGCTCCTCTTCGCCTGGGTCGATAGAAATCTTAGACAGGTCAAAGCCTTTCAGTAATTCCCAATTATCTCCGTAGTAGATAGAAGCCTCAATCTCATACCAACCGTCCTGTCGGTATTGCTGGACACTTTCCACTTTCTGATCATCATCTAAAGCTACATAGATAGTGCCGTTAGTAGGGTATGTCTGACGGGCACCGCCGAAACGAACGTCCGACAATTCTGTATTGGTACGGAAAGAGATTTCATGTTTTTCCGGTTCTTCCGGGACGGTTAAAACAGAATTAGTTGTGTAAGGCTGGTTAGAAGGAACATAACTGTCACCTGTGTATAGTGCACCTTTTGAAAGGCGGATTTCATCAATGATAGCATTTTTATGGGCGGTTAAATAATAATTATATTGTGAATGAAAATAGGAACGATAATGCGTATTTGATTCAGACCAATTTGAATCAATATAGGAACCGATTATTTTATTATTTATAACATTAAATTTTATTGAATTAGACGAAATGGAAAACCCATAACCGCTCAAAGAACATTTCTTATAATTTTCATTATCGAAATCAATAGAATCAATAAGAACACCATTTCTATAAAAGTTATAACCAGAACTATTTTTTACAAGTGCATATGGTATAAATGCGCCAGAAGAAAAGGGGTAAAATTTTGAATCTCCCTCAACAGAAAAATAGCCGTTTAAATAATAATTATACTTCATTAAATTATCAGGACCAGTATAGTAATAATTATATATACCGTTAATTTCAGAAGTCTTGCAACTGTTATCAGGTCCATCATTTGTAAATTTTGGTTGAACTGTATCATTAAGAAAAGAATTTTCAGGCACATACTCACACCATTCTAATGTCCAGGTAGAAGAAAGAGAAACTTTGTCTAACTTTAATTCTAAATAATCATCCTCACTATCGGAAAAAAGTTTCCCGGAGGTATAAAGGCCGTCTGTATATTTATTATTATAGGCGTTTCCGGCTGTATTCTCCCAATAGCTGGAATCTTTTAAATCTCCGTCCAAATGCCAAAGGCCAAGCGTTGTACCATCGTCTTCCGCATTGGACACGTATTTTGAATACTTGGACGGGAAATAGACCCCCTTTAAATCGGAGGCTTTCAGGTTGTAGCTATTGCGGCCGTCAGGGAGCTGGTAATAAAGCTGTAAGTAAGTTTCTTCTTTTTCGCCCGTGTCTTCGTTCGTGTTGATTATGTAATAGGTGACGTAAGTGCGGTTATCCTGGATGTAATAATTTGTCGTATAATTATTTGTTACGTTGTAGGTTGTATAATTATACATGTTATATTCCGTGTTGTAAGTATAACTGTTAGTTATGTCATAATTATGCGTGATGGGATTATACCAACGGTATTGATACGTGTTATTTTCTGTTTTTTGTACATTAAAAATAGAGCGGCTTTCCGTTTTGTTGTATGTAGTGGAGTTGTAGGAAGTGGGAAGGCCACGATTGATATAATAATTTATGGTATCGCCTGATTCCGTCTTGCCCGAACCTGCGTCAGAAGCGTTATCAAAATAATCCAAATAACCATTTACGGCACCGCCAAACAAAGAACCCGCAACACCGCCAAGACCAGGGTGAATAAGTTCACCAGCTACAGCACCTAATTCATAGGAACCGTTACGAACCGCAGAGACGGCGATATCCTTAGCGATTTCTTTCATGGCCTCTCCAACGTCCGACCAGTCAAAGGGCTTTGGCGGCTGGGAAGACGCATATACGGGGATGGAAAAAGTGCTAAACGTATAGCTAAATAGCAGGCAGAAAATCAAAAGGAAGCCGCCGATTTTCTTCGATAATTTATATGATTTCATAAGAACCTCCTTATTTTTGAGTAAAAAAAATGGAGGGGTTTCCCCCTCCAAGATTTTCCCTAGCGGGCCGCACCTTTAAACTGCTGAAACACACCGATTCCAACGCCAACCATGGATCCGGCGAAGATAAACGCCAGAATCGGATTGGCCGTGATGGTGGTGAAGCATTTCATGGAAAACTCAACCACGCTTTCCATAACGCCAAGCATGGTTTCCATAACTCCAGGACTTGCGGGGGTGACAGATTCCGCAACGGTTGCTAAAAACGACATACAATCAACTCCTTTCTAAATTTCTGCGCCGCTACCGTGCGGCACCTTTGAACTGCTGGAACACGCTGATACCAACGCCAACCAGGGACCCGGCGAAAATAAACGCCAAAATTGGATTGGTCGTAATGGTGTTAAAGCACGTCATGGAAAACTCCACAACGCTGTTCATGACGGTAAGCATTTCAGACATAGCCAGTACCTCCTTTATGTTTTATTTATCGAAAGCGCACAGCGCTTAAGACCGTTTATTTTTTTGCTTTTCTGCGAAGCCGCTGTAACTTCCTGGATGGAGAAACGGCCTCCAGGTTTCCCTCCGTGTTGCACTGCAATGCGAGAATTTCAGATTCAGTCATCATATCGCCAGCGGACACGGATTTTTTCAGGTTGCCAACGCAGGCGAGGGTGTCATAGGCGGAAAAATCCCGGTCACGAATGAAAAATCCCGTTCTGCGGTAAGGCTTTATCAAAGTGGGGTCGGAACTGTTTTCCAGCTGGTAAGCGTCATAATAATTATGTATCTGATAACGCCAGACCTTCCGGCATTCCACCACATAGCTTGTAACCTGCCGCAAGAGAGCATCTACATGATTAAACCGCTGTGCGTCATAAACCAGGGTTATATGGTGATGGCGGCAGGTCAACAGCGTGTTCAGGAAAAGCGGGTCGATATTGCTTTTAAAGGAACGGCTATTAAGCTGTACGCTGAATTCGTCACCCAGGACGAGCGTAACCGTTAGAGTGTCATTCTCTTTATCCGCTTCTTTGAATGTATCCGCCACACGTATGATTTGCTCCAGGGAAACAAATTTTTCGTAGGGAATAGACAAATCAACGTTAGAAATCACATGGACTTTTTGCGTCACCCATTTCTTCCGGTCGTGGTCATAAATCATACGATTGTTGTACCGCTTGTACATGCCTACAATATAATGGACAACCGAGAGAGTTTTCCCTTTTCCAAACAGGGCCGTGTAACAGATTAAATAGCCTGTCTGGCACAGGTTCCATTTACGATATTTGAAATATGTAAAAGTGTCCCGGAGGGCATAATAGAGGAAAGGCCCCGGGTTCTCAACAGTCAGGCGGAAAGACACAGACAAGATACACAACAGGACAAAAACAAAGGCGGCTAAAATAATCATTTGTTAAATCCTCTCATAATCTGCGAAATAAAGCCCAGCACGTACAGGACCAGGCAGACGGCAACCATGACGCAGACAAGCCAGGGGATAAGTTCCCCAAGATTTACAGGTGCCTCTGAAATGCCGAAAAATCCAAGAAGATCATTGAATACGCTAACCATTAAAACATCCTCCAATGTAAGACTTTGCACATCATGTCAATGCAGAATTTGAAAAATACGAAAAAGAAGATAAGCAGTAGCAAGCCCTCTGAAACCGTGTATTCGGAAAAGTCCTTTGTGAAAAAGCCGTTATCCGGCTCAATGAGCTGTTCCGCCGTTAAATCATCTTCCGAAAATTCTTTGTTGTTATCCTCCTGGATAGCGTCTTCGGAGGCCTCCCCTTCGGTAACGTCTTCCTCTTCGGAAACATTTTCCTGGGGCTCTTGGTTCTCTTCTTCTGCGGTAGAATCATCTTCGGGGAAATCTTCCCCGGAATCAGTGCTTTCCTGCACGTTTTCCGGGGAGGGGTTTTCCGAAGGTGGTTCGTTTATGGGAGATTCATCCGAAGATGGATCCGGCTGGGGTAAAAGTTTGTTTTCTTCCAATTTTAAATACCTCTTTAATGTTTTAGGAGGGGCCGAAAATTTTACATAAAAGCCAGCCAAAGGCACAGCCTATGATTGACTGGACCAGCATAATTAAAATGTCCATTTCATTAAATCCCATCTAATGGTCCTCCGCTAACTGCTCAAGACGATGATTAAATCCCTCAATCACCAATGGACACACTTGCCAGCGGTCCATCATGGGAACCGTGCAACCCTCTTCGAAATCCCAAGCACAGCATTCAGAACAAGGGTTTTTACTTTCTAGATGCTCTTGATTGGTCATAATAATTCCTCCCGATTGGTATGATGGAAATTTCCATACGTTTGGAAATTATTTGACCACAGCAAGAATGGCATCCGTGACCCGGAGGGAATTGTATTTATCATCAAAGACACAAGATAAATCCATTTCTTTCATAGGTACAACCTTGTCATATGCTTCCTTAGTACAATTCAAGGTTCCGGCTTGTGCGTTAGCGACAGCGACGCTCATTCTGTAGTACGTGCTCTGGCCGTCCCGGCTCTTCTCCTCTGCTTTGCCAATAACCAACGCTCTTGTTCTCAATTCTAACTTCATACTTTTTGTTTCTCCTTTCGTGTTTGTGCCCCCTTTTGGGCTTGTCTGTTTGTCGGGATTAATATTACAGGTTTCATTCTTCGATAAAAATGAAAAAAAGTGTTGACAGAAGGCCGGGAGCGTGATATAGTATAAAAGCTGTCGCAGGAGACAGCCAATACGAACCTTGATAACTAAACAGTGAAAAAACCTTGAAAATTCAAAGAGAGAAGCT
>CAJUMM010000015.1 GCA_910586955.1 uncultured Lachnospiraceae bacterium
CGACGCTCTTCCGATCTTGCCAGGAAGCTGATAAAAAACGGAAAAAGGGATCAGATTCTGGGGTTTGCCGTAACAGATAGGGAGGGAAATCCCCATGAAATCCTGGGGCTTCCCGTAGACAGGCTGGAGAGCTATGGAGGAGTCGGCCGGGAAGCAGTGGTTTTCATAGCCACCCCTGAGAAATATTTTGATGAGATAGAAAATGATGCCAGGGGAAAAGGATTTTGCCGCTTTGTAAGAGTGGGTCTTTCTGCCATGTCAAGCCTTAAGGGGAAGGATCTTCTGGCGGCCGGTTGGGAGAAAGGAGCCTTCCCCTTTGTCCTGGAGGAGGATCCGGGGGATCCTGCATGGCTGAATTTGCTGGAAAAGGAAGCCCTCTCCAAGGCTTTGCTCCCCGAGGGGGAGAAACGGCGGCATTACAAATTTCCCACCCTCTTTTATCTGGACCAGGAAAGAGTCCTCTGGGAAGCCGGGAAACTGGATGTTAAGAGGGATTATGAAAAGGTGTGCGGTACCTACCGGAATCTCCATGGGCTGCCGCGCTTGGAAAAGGGAAAGGAGAGGCCGGAAGAAATTCTGGGAATGTATATGGCCTTCAGCAGCTGGGATATGGGAAAAGGCGGAAGCGGATCCTCTGCTCCCTGGATACGGCCTTTAAAGGTAGGAAGCGCCCTGTCCTCCCCGACGCCGGGAGTCCTGTCTGATGATACGGGGGAGCATATCTCGGGGCAAAACCGCCTGTTTGCGGAGATGACAGGGGCATACTGGATTTGGAAGAATGTTTCGGATGTGAGATACAAAGGCCTTTGCCATTACCGCAGGCATTTTGTGATTTCGGAAGAAGAAATTTTGGCCCTGGAGGAGAACGGGATTGATGTGCTTCTCACTACCCCCCGGTATGTGCCGGGAGGGCTTTTGGGAATGTTTCTTGCGGAGACGCCGGTGAAGGAGCCGGTTTATAGGGGAATGCTTCAGGCCGTTGCCCAAATGTCACCTGGGGACCTTGAGGATTTTGAACATTACATGGAGAGCTGCTTTTATTACCCGAACAATATGGCGGCTGCAAAAAGCGGGATTTACGACGCCTACTGCCGGTGGATTTTTCCCATTCTCTTCCGGATGCAGGAGATCGACAGGGAGACAGGCTACGGCCATGAGAGCGACCGGCATATTGCTTACGGGGCGGAGCTTTTAACCTCTTTTTATTTTGTAAAAAGGAAAGAGGAGTTGCAAATTGCAGTTACCGACTATGAATTTTACAGCTAGGAGGCATTTGTTATGGCAGACATATCGGTGGTGATACCGGTGCTGAACGGAGCGGAATATATCCGGGAATGTATGGACAGCATTGTGGGGCAGACCTTTTCCGGTTTGGAGATTCTACCGGTGGATGCCGGTTCCACAGACGGGACCCTGGAGATCTTGGAAGAATATGCGGCCAAGGATTCCAGAGTCCGCATAATACACGCAGGGAAGCGGAGCATGGGGTATCAGTATAATCTGGGTATTGCAGAGGCACAGGGAAGGTATATCGGATTTTGTGAGTCCGACGACTATCTTTCCAGGACCATGTATGAAAAGCTCTACTCTCTGGCAAAAGAGAAAGACCTTGACTATGTGAGATCTGATTTTGATATGTTTATGGATAAAGAGGAGCGCATTTTCCTGAATTACCATCTTCTGGCAGGGAGCAGGACAGGGCTCTACGGGGAGGTTATACGTCCTTGGGACCATCCGGATATCCTGTACCGGGATGTGAATATGTGGAACGGGATATACAGGAAAGACTTTCTGCAGAGACGGGAAATCAGGCTGAATGAGACTGCCGGGGCTGCATTTCAGGATACGGGCTTTGTCATACAGACCTTTCTGGGGGCCCAGCGGGCCATGTATGTGCAGGAGGATGCCAACCGGTACCGAAGGGATAATCTGGGTTCTTCGGTCTACAATCTTAAAGGCATTCTTCATGTGGTCCAGGAGGCGGAGTTTGCAGATGCCTTTCTGGACCGGCTGGGAGTGACGGACGGATACATCCGGGCAGTTCTCTTCCGGCGGTTTTGTTCCCTGTTTTTTGGTTTTTACGGAAAGCTTCCCCCGAAAGAGGGTTTTACGGAGGATGTGAGGCAGGCAGTGAACCGGTTTGCGGATCTGGCACAGAGGCAACGCCGGGAGCTTCCCTACTATGCCGCAGCTTTTGAGGGAGTGGAACAATCCTTAAGCCTTCATTTCCTTTTGGAAGATTTGGATGATTTTGATGCCTTGAGAAGGCGGATTGACGGGATAGAGGCCAAGGGCCGGCGGGATTTTTATAAGCATGTAGCGGCATATCCCAGGGCGGTCATCTTCGGTGCAGGGGAAATGGGAACCAGCCTCTATGCCCTGCTGCGCAGGAATGACTATCTGGGAGTGGCCTGCTTTTCCGATAACAATCCGGCAAAATGGGGAAGCAGCCTGATGGGAAAGAAGATTGTACCGCCCTGTGAGCTGGCCGGGCTCCATGACGGAAAGACGGTATTTCTTATTGCTCTGTCTTCCCAGTGGGAAGTGATCAAAGAACAGCTTCTTTCCATGAATATCAGCGGGGAGCATATCTGCAAAGGCATTTTCGTGATCCCCCACAATGCCATGGAAGCGGATATCCGTGATCTGCCGGCGGAAAGGAAGGAGAAAGATGAACCTTGATAAAGACGTGATTCCTGTAGTGTTTGCCACCAACGACTGCTATGCCCCCTACTGTTATCTGGCAGTCTATTCCCTGCTGAAATATGCGGATCGGAATTACCGCTATGATATCCGGGTTTTTATGGTATCCCTTTCCCGGGAAAATATCTCTCTTCTGGAAGGACTTTCGAATGAATACGCTTCCGTCTCCTGCATGGATGTGACAGAACATGTGAAGGATGCGGATCTGCGGGGGCTTTCCTTCTTCACAGTGGAAACCTTTTACCGGCTTTTTATAGGCAAGATACTGCCGGAATATGAAAAAGTCCTGTACCTGGATTCGGATATGCTGATTCTCCATGATATTGCCCCGCTTTTTCACACGGATCTCAAGGGGCATCCCATCGGGGCGGTGCAGGACGTGGTGTGCTCCTACCTGGACGCTCATGCGAAAGAGCTGAATCTGGATATGGAGGATATGTTTAACGCGGGGGTGCTGCTGATGGATACCCGGGAGTACGGCCGCCGGAATTTGATGGAGATTGGGCTTCAGGCTTTGGCGGAGGATTATAAGAACAGGAACCGCAAGTTTATCTACGTGGATCAGGATGTGCTGAATGTGACTCTGGGCAGAGATGTGGAGTATCTGGAGGATCGCTGGAATTTTCAGTGGGAGTTTCTGTGGCGTCTTGACAGCATTTATGACGGATACCGGAAGCGGTATGAGAAAGCTTCGTCGGATCCCTGGATTCTTCACTATGCGGGGGACCGGAAACCCTGGTCCTACCCCTGGCTTCCCTATGCGGACTATTTTTGGGATATGGCGGCGGAGGCGGGAATGACCAAAAGGATTGTAGAGGCCAGCATCCGCAGGGAGCGGGAAAATAAAGACCGTTTAAGCTGCTTCGGGGGATTCCGCTTTCCCTACGAGCAGGTGAGGCCGGGCAGCAGGATTGCCATGTACGCAGCGGGAAATGTGGGACAGGATTTTGCAAAGCAGCTTGATCATACCCTCTTTGCCAGACTGGTCCTCTGGGTGGACGCCCAGTATGAAAAGAAGCCGGAAGAGCTGCATATTCTGCCCCCGGAAGCCCTGGCTGCGCATCAGGGGGATTTTGAAAGAGTGATTGTGGCCATTGACGACGAAAAGACGGCCCGGGGAGCCATGGAATACATGAAGAGCCTTGGGATCCCGGAAGAGCTGCTTATCTGGCAGAAGTACCGCAGATCTGATTACCAGGAAACAGGGGCAGGGGGCGTCTATGGATAAGAAAAAGGTGTCGGTGGTGGTGCCGGTGTACAATGCAGAGACATACCTGCCCCAATGTATGGAGAGTATCCTGGCCCAGACCTGGGGAAATATAGAAGTGCTCTGTGTAGACGACGGTTCCACAGACGGTAGTGCAGGGATCCTGGAGTCCTTCCGGAAGCAGGACGGGCGGATACGTCTGCTGCGGCAGGCCCATCGGTACGCAGGGGCGGCCCGGAACCTGGGCTTTGATGAGTCCCAGGGGGAATATGTAATATTTCTGGACGCAGATGATTTCTTTGAACCTGGCCTGGCAGAAAAAATGGTTTCTGCCATAGAGGAAAAAAATGCGGATATCTGCATCTGCCAAAGCAGGGGGCTGGATGCGGGAACCGGGAAGGAGCATTCCCTGGCAGGAGCTTTAAATCCGGATCTGCTGCCGGAAAAGGATGTTTTTTCTAAGAAGGATATCCCGGGGCACATATTCCAGCTTACGGCGGGCTGGGCCTGGGACAAAATGTACCGCTCCGGCTTTCTCCGGGAAAAACATATCCGGTTTCCCCATTTCCGGGCTGCGGAGGATCAGCTGTTTGTGGATCTGGCCTACGGGGAGGCCCAAGCCGTCACTGCGGTGAAGGAGGTGCTTGTGACCCACCGGACCCAGGTGCCGGCTTCCCTGGAATCCAAGAAGGATCGGTACTGGCGCTGCGCTTATGAGATGCTGGAGGCGGAGAAGGCGGAGCTGGAAAAGAGAGGCCTGTTTCCCCTGCTGGAGCGAAGCTTTGTAAACCGGGCGGCAGGTTATCTTACATGGAATGCCTGTTCCATTACTGCCCCGGACTGTTTCTCGGAATTTTACAGGTATTTTCAGCAGACAGCGGCTGGAAGATTCCGGTTCTCCGCCTATCCTCCGGAGTACTACCAGGATCCCTTCGCCTATGAGATTGTGACGAAGATGGAGCGCTTAGGGGAAAAGGAATTTTTGTGTGACCGCATCCGGCAGCTGAATGAGACGGTGGCGGACCGGGATGCCTATGTGGAGGAAGTGCTTCTCTATGTGGAGCAGCTGAAAAGGGAAAAACACTGGCGGTTTCCCGTTGAAGGGATCCCGGAGGGATCCAGAGTGATTGTCTACGGTTACGGGGATGTGGGAAGGGACTGGTGCGAAGATATCAGGAGGGCAAAAGCTCTGGAGCTGGTGATGGCGGTAGATAAGCATTACGAAGCCTATGGAGATGCGTCTGTAAAAGTCCGCCCTGTAGAAGAGATCAAAAAAGCAAAGTACGATTACCTTGTAATCGCCGTCTACAGCAGGAAGACTGCGGAAGAGGTCCGGGATATCTTGACGGGAGAGGGCGTTTCGCCGGAAAAGATCCGATGGTTTGCTCCCGGAGAAAGGGTAAAAGAATGAAGGCATACATATTCGGCGCAAAGTCCATTGCCATCGGCGTCAGCCGGGCCCTTCGGGATTTGGACCAGGACTTTGCCCAGAAAGGGTTTCTTGTCTCTTCCCTGGAGGGCAATCCGGAAGAGATTGACGGAATCCCCGTTGTAGAGGTTGCCGGGGTTTCGGAGAAACTGAGCAGCCGGGAGAGAAAGGAAATCCCGGTTTATCTGGCTGTGCCGGAGGATATTCACCAGGTAATTAAGGGGATTCTGGAAAGTTATGGGTTTGCAAATTTGGTCCCGGTTACTGCAGGGATGGAAGCACGCTGGATGGAAGCCTATTACGCAAAGAGGGGACTCTTTCCCTCGGTGCATCAGCTGGAGGAAGGGAGCAGGATCCCGGAGGTGTCCGTCTATGCCGCCCGGTTTGCCGGGGACCGGGAGCTGAAAAACCCGCCCCATTTCCCGGACTATGTGCATTCCCTCCTTCTTGGATGCAGCCTTTGTCCACCCGAGGAAGAGAAAAAGACGGCGGATTTCTATGACAATCAAGGAGAGCACATTTCCGGGAAAAATCCCAATTACTGTGAAATGACGGCCTTCTACTGGATCTGGAAAAACGCCCTGGAGAAGCCAGGGGATTATGTGGGAGTTTATCATTACCGGAGGGCCCTGGATTTGTCGGAGGGGGATCTGCGGCGCATGGCAGAACATGACGTGGATGCGGTTCTTCCCTATCCCATGATCCATCTGCCGGACATGCGGGAGCATCACACCCGGTATATGAAGGAGGGAGACTGGGAGGCTATGCTTGCCGCCCTGGAGGAACTGTATCCGGAGTATGCTTCAGCCTATCCGGAGCTTTGTAAAAGTATCTATTTCTATAATTACAATCTGATTCTGGCGAAGAAGAAGGTCTTTGCCGATTACTGTGCCTGGGTCTTTCCCCTGCTTCGGCGGGTGGAGGAGTTAAGCGTCCCCAAGGGTTGGGAGAGGGGAGACCGGTACACGGCCTATATGAGCGAAAGCCTTCTGACCCTGTATTTTCTCTATCACAGGGAACGAAAGGTTTATCACACAGGAAGGATTCTATATACCTGAATATGGGAAGGGGAGAGATACGTGGCGATTTTAATCTGCGGCGGAGCCGGGTATATCGGCTCCCATGTGAACAAGTTTTTAAGCCGGAAAGGCTATGAGACCCTTGTGTTCGACAACCTGATCTGCGGCCACCGGGAAGCAGTGAAATGGGGAAACTTTGTGGAAGGGGATCTCTCCAGGGAGGCGGATCTGGAGGCCGTCTTTTCCGCCTATGAGATTGAGGCTGTCTTTCACTTTGCGGCTTACGCCTATGTGGGAGAGTCGGTGGAGGAGCCGGAAAAGTATTATTACAACAATGTGGCCAATACCTTAAACCTTCTGAAGGTTATGAGGCGGCACGGATGCAGGCGGATTCTTTTTTCTTCCACCTGTGCCACCTACGGGGAGCCGGAGGCGGTTCCCATTACAGAGGATCAGAGACAATCTCCCATCAATCCTTATGGAGCCACGAAGCTGATGGTGGAGCGGATTTTCCGGGATTACGGGAAAGCCTACGGACTGCACTTTGCAGTGCTGCGGTACTTCAATGCGGCGGGAGCCGACCCGGAAGGGGAGATCGGGGAGAGCCATAGTCCGGAGACCCACCTGATTCCCCTGGCCCTTCAGGCTGCTTCCGGCATAAGAAGCGGGATCCGGGTGTTCGGCACAGACTACCCCACCCCGGACGGAAGCTGTATCCGGGATTACATCCATGTGTGGGATCTGGCCGAGGCTCACTATCTGGCCCTCCGGTATCTGGAGCGGGGCGGGACAAGCGATTTCTTCAATCTGGGAAATGAGCGGGGAACTTCCGTCCTGGAGGTGGCGGAGGCGGTGAAGCAGGTGACGGGAAAGGAATTTCCGGTGATCTATGACAGGCGGCGCCCCGGTGATCCGGCGGTTCTGGTGGGCAGCAGCAGGAAGGCAGGGGAGATTCTTGGCTGGGAGCCCAGGTATCCCCGGATAGAGACCATTGTGGAACATGCCTGGAACTGGCAGGAACATGGGGAATTTTGAGACGGGGAGAAAAGAGGATGTACGATTATCTGATTGTGGGGGCGGGCCTTTACGGGGCGGTGTTTGCCAATCGGAAGAAGGACCAGGGACGCCGCTGCCTTGTGATTGACCGGAGAGACCATATTGGGGGAAATATTTATTCCCAACAGGTGGAGGGGATCGAGGTACACCGGTACGGGCCCCATATTTTCCATACGGATCGGAGAGAAGTGTGGAATTATGTAAATCGATTTGCGGAGTTTAACCATTTCACCTATGCTCCGGTAGCCTGCTACCGGGGGGAGCTTTACAATCTTCCCTTTAATATGAATACCTTTGTACGCATGTGGGACATCCGCACACCGAAGGAAGCCCGGGAAATGATTGATCGGCAGGTGCGGGAGGCAGGGATCACCCATGCGGCGAATCTGGAGGAACAGGCGGTTTCCCTGGTGGGAAGGGATGTCTACGAGAAGCTCATAAAGGGCTATACGGAGAAGCAGTGGGGGCGTCCCTGCAGGGAGCTTCCGGCTTCTATCATCAAGAGGCTTCCGGTCCGCATGACCTTTGACAACAACTATTTCAATCATCCCTGGCAGGGGATTCCCAAGAAGGGGTATACGGAGATGGTGAAAGGGATGCTGGAGGGCACGGAAGTAAGGCTGGGCATTGATTTCCTGGCCCGGAGGGAGGAGCTTTCCCGTCTGGCAGAACGGATTGTGTATACGGGTCCCATTGACGAGTATTTCGGTTACCGGTTTGGGAGCCTGGAGTACCGGAGCCTGCGCTTTGAGACGGAGGTTTTGGAGATATCCAATTACCAGGGTACGGCGGGAATGAATTTCACGGATTCGGAGGTACCCTACACCCGGATTATTGAACACAAGCATTTCACCTTTGGGGAGGGAAATCCGGAGAAGACCGTGATTACCAGGGAATATCCCTTGGCCTGGAGGCCGGGAGCGGAGGCTTATTATCCCCTGGGAGACGCCGGGAACCAGGCTTTGTATGAGAAATACCGTTCCCTGGCAGAGAAAGAAAAAAATACAAGCTTCGGCGGGCGGCTGGGAACATACCGGTATCTGGATATGGACCAGGTGATCGCCCAGGCGATGGAGGACGCAGGATGAGAGTGGCGGTGGTTGGAACCGGGTATGTAGGCCTGGTGACGGGAACCTGTTTTTCCGAGATGGGAAACGATGTATGGTGCGTGGATGTGGACGAGGGGAAAATCGGCAATCTTAAGAAAGGAGTCATCCCTATCTATGAGCCGGGACTGGCGGAAAAGGTACATAAAAATTACGAGCTGGGGAGCCTGAAGTTTACCACGGATATCCGGGAGGCCCTTAGGAGCAGCGAGATTTGTTTCATTGCCGTGGGCACGCCCATGGGGGAGGACGGCAGTGCGGATCTGCACTATGTGCTGGCTGTGGCGGAAAGCATCGGGAAAAACATGCAGCATCCTATGTATGTGGTGAACAAGTCTACGGTTCCTGTGGGGACGGCCGGTTTGGTGCGGGAGGCAGTCCAGAGAGAGCTTGACAAAAGGGAAAGCGATCTCACCTTTGAAGTGATTTCCAACCCGGAGTTTTTGAAAGAGGGAAGCGCCGTGGCGGACTGCATGAAGCCCGACCGGATTGTCATCGGCGTGGACAGCGAGGATGCGGCGGATGTGATGCGGGAGCTGTACAAGCCCTATGTGATGAACACGGAGAGCTTTATCCTTATGGATACGGCCAGCGCAGAGATGACAAAGTATGCGGCAAACTCCATGCTTGCCACGAAAATCTCTTTTATCAATGAGATTTCCAATATCTGCGAGCGGGTGGGAGCGGACGTAAACAAGGTCCGGCGGGGGATCGGAAGCGATCACCGGATCGGGTTTTCCTTTATCTATCCGGGCTGCGGATACGGGGGAAGCTGTTTTCCCAAGGATGTGAAGGCCCTGATCCGCACGGCAGGGGAGCGGGGCTATCACCCAAGGCTTTTGCAGTCCGTGGAGGACGTAAACAATGCCCAGAAAAGCGTTCTGGTGGAGAAGGTAAAGAAACGGTTCGGAGAGGACCTTTCCGGCCGGACCTTTGCGGTTTGGGGCCTGGCTTTCAAGCCGGATACCAACGATATGCGGGAGTCCGCAGCTATTTCTATTATTGAGAGCCTGACGGCTGCCGGAGCCAGGGTGAAGGCTTATGATCCCAAGGCCGTGGAGGAGGCGAAGACATTTTATCTCCGGGATTACAGGGACATCGTCTACTGCGACAGCAAGTACGAGGCCCTGAAGGATTCGGATGCTTTGATTCTGATTACCGAGTGGAAGGAGTTCCGCAGCCCGGATTTCTATGAGATACGCAAACTTCTGAAAGAGCCGGTGATCTTCGACGGGAGAAACCAGTACGAGCCCAGGCATGTGAAGCGATATGGCCTGGATTACTATCAAATCGGCGTGCGGCCCCAGCTTCTTAAGGAGGAAGGGAATCTATGAGAGAACGGATCTTAGTGACGGGAGGAGCCGGGTTCATCGGCTCCCATCTGTGCAGAAGGCTGGTGGAGGAGGGGAAGGAAGTCCTGTGTGCGGACAATCTGTTTACCGGATCCAAAGAAAATATCAGGCCCCTTCTGGGCTGCGGCAATTTCGAATTTCTCCGCCATGACATAACGGAAGAACTGTATGTGGAGGTGGACCGGATTTACAACCTGGCCTGTCCGGCCAGCCCGGTCCATTACCAGTACAATCCCATTAAGACGGTGAAGACCTCCGTGCTGGGAGCTATGAATATGCTGGGTCTTGCCAAGCGTGTAAAGGGACGCATTCTCCAGGCCAGCACCAGCGAGGTCTACGGAAACCCCAAGGTGCATCCCCAGCCGGAGGCTTACTGGGGAAGCGTAAATCCCATTGGGATCCGCTCCTGCTATGACGAGGGAAAGCGCCTGGCAGAGACCTTGTTTTTTGACTATCACCGGCAGCACGGGGTGGATATCAAGGTGATCCGGATTTTCAATACTTACGGTCCCCATATGGCAGCAGACGACGGCCGGGTAGTCTCAAACTTTATCGTCCAGGCATTAAAGGGGGAGGATCTTACGGTCTACGGGGAGGGCACCCAGACCAGAAGCTTCTGCTATGTAGATGATCTGGTAGAGGGAATGTGCCGTATGATGGACAGCAGGGAGGGATTTACAGGGCCGGTGAACCTGGGAAATCCGGGAGAGTTTACCATGCTGGAGCTGGCAGAGAAAATCCTTCGTCTCACCGGGAGCAAATCAAGGATTGTACACAGGCCCCTGCCCCAGGATGATCCGGTCCAGAGAAAGCCGGTGATTGAGCTGGCGGGGAAAGAGCTTCACTGGCGGCCTAAGGTATCTTTGGAGGAAGGGCTTGCAAGGACGATAGCTTATTTTCAGGGAGCGGTGAAGGCATGAACAGATTATTTACACTGCGGAGCCTGGGTTATGAGGAAGCGGGGAATGATATCTGGTTTGCGAATTTGTACTTTAACGGCTTAGTCAGGGTAAATAAAGCAACCGGAAGGATAGAGGACATCCATAAATTTCCGGGACATGCAGTCAGCCGGGACTGGCTGTATTCCACTGTATATTCCGTAAAGGACAGCCTGGTCTTTATCCCCAATACCAGCGGGGAAATTGCAGCCTACTCTATGGAAACCGGGGAATTTGCCCTTACGCCCTTAGATCCGGCTTGGATTGGAAAGAAGAAGACCTATTTTGCCTCGGCTTATCGATACAAAGATTATGTGTATCTGTTCCCCCTGGGCGCCAAGTGCATGGTGCGCTATGATGCAAACGATCATTCGGTGAAATATCTGGATAACTGCATCCGGGAATTGCTTGAGGCCCTGCCGGAGACCTCCTACGGGCTCTACCAGCAGTTTGAAGTGGTGGAAGGAAAAATATATATGCCCTTTCTGGAAAAAAATGCGGTGGCAGTCTTTGATCCGGGAGACGAGAGCGCAGAAATCCGGTATTTGGATATAGAAGGAGGCTGTTCTACCATCAATTATATAGACGGCTTCTTCTATCTTGCCTCCTGGAACAGGCCGGAGATTTACCGCTGGAATATGGAAACCGGGGAAATCCTCACCTACAAGGGATTTCCGGAGGATACGGCCGGAGGCAAAATCTTTTTATACGCCTGCTATATGGAGGAGTTCCTGCTTTTCTTCCCGGAACAGAGGGAATGGATGCTTTCCCTTTCGGTGAAAACGGGAGAGATGAGAAGGCTAAAGCAGATTTATAATCCGGAAGAGGAGGGCAAGAACACCTTCTTTGTGAAAGAGACGGAGGAAGGGATCTGTATTTTGGCTTCCGATATGGAAAATCCCCATCTTCTTTCCTATGAGAGAGGCCGGATAGGGATGAAACCTATCTGCAGGCTTGACCGTGATTACAATCAAAACCGGATTTGCGATTATCTCCTTAAGGAAGGGTATTACAATGGCTGCCTGGAGACAGAAAAGGGGCTTAAGAGTTTTGTGGAAGTTATAACGGGAGCCGGGGATATATCACAGGCAGAAGAGAAAAGACCTGTCTGGGGAGAAAAGACTTTCCGCAGGCTGAAAGAGATACGCTGACAGGAGGAAGAAAATGCCAGGAGAGAAATCCATTTATTGCAGGATTGAAATATCGGATTCAAAAGAGAGCCTTGCGGGGCAGGCAGTTGTGATCACGGGAGGCGGCAGCGGGATTGGGGAAGCGATTGCCGGAAAGGTCATTGAGACGGGAGGCCTGGCCGTGATTGTGGGAAGAAGGGAAGAGCGCCTGAAGAGAACGGCAGAGAAGCTGGGAAGAGACCGCTGCAAGTATTACGTGTATGACGTGGTGCAGGCGGAAGGAAGCGGGCAGATTTACGAGGAATTGGAAGAACTTTCCGGTCATCCGATCACGGCTTTGGTGAACAATGCGGGAATTTATATCCATAAGAATCCCCTGGATTTTACCCTGGAGGATTTTGATTCCGTAATTAATACCAATCTGCGGGGGCCCATGTTTCTGACCATGGGTTTTCTGAAATACTGCCGGAAAAAAGAGATCAAAGGGAATGTTGTTATGATTGCTTCCAACCGTGGGCTTTTCGGGGATTACGGTCCCTATGGGGTGTCAAAACGGGGACTGATTCATTATACCCAGGGGATTGCCAGGGAGATGATTGGGAGCGGGATCCGCATCAATGCAGTTGCGCCGGGGATGACGGCCTCTGAGATCAACGGGGTAGATACGGCCGGGAATCTCTACGTCTCTTCTGCCAGAGGAGAACGGGTGCTTTTGCCGGAGGAGATTGCGGAGACGGTGTGGTTTCTTCTTAGCAATTACAGCAAGTGCATCCATGGGGCGGTGATTCCCTGCGATGAGGGGGACTATTTGAGATAAAAGGAATGGAAAAGCAGGATGGAAAAATACCGCATATTTACGCAGCAAAACAGAGAGGTGGAATACCGGGTTTCCTTTGAGCCCCTGCCCCCGGTGAAGGCAGTCCATAAATGGGTGGGTGCCCAGAGCGTATCCGGCTGCCTGTACGGAATTCCCAACGATATGGACGCCGTTTTAAAGCATACACAGGAGGGGAACCTGTACCTGGGTTCTGTGGGAGAAGGCCTGTTCCAATGGACGGGAGGCTGTATCTGGAACGGCTCCCTGTACGGTTTCCCGAGAGCCGGCAGCAGTCTCTTGAAAATGCCCCTTGAAACGGAAAATCCGGAGTACATTCCTTTGCAGCAGGAGTATCAAAGGGAGCACCATTATGGGGGCGTCTGCACAGAGGAGGGCATGGTCTATCAGCCTCCCAGGGACTCGGATCATATACTTGTGTGGGATTTAAAGAGGGAAAGAGCCAGAAGGATTGATCTTGTGCCGGAACCGGGATTAGGGACCTTCCGGTATTGCGGAAGCATTCTTCACCCCGGCGGTTTTGTATACTTCCTGCCGGAGACGGGAGGCCGGGTGATCAAGCTGGATATCCGGACGGAGGCCTGGACTTTTCTGGGAGAGCCTCTAGACGCCATGGTCTTTGACGCCAAGGTGGCTGCAGATGGGTGTATCTACGGCTACAGCGCCTATTGTCCCGGTATTTTGAAGATTGACGGGAAGAGGGAGCATATTGAGATGATACATCAGGAGATCTGTCCGGGGGCTTATGGGACGAAGCTGGGCGTCAACGGGCACTTGTACAGCATACCGGGGGACGGAGACGGTGTGTGGGACTACGATCCCTTTGGGGATGTCCTGAAATGTATTTACCGGTTTCCCCGGAAAGCCCAGGCCAAATATGCAGGGGGAGTTACCGGAAGAGACGGCTGTATCTGCGGCGTTCCGGCAAGAGAAAACCAGCTGATTCAATTAAAACCGGACGTGAGGGGATTGGAAATACCGGAAGATCTTTACCGCAGGTATTTTGCAGACTGTTATTGAGAGGGAGAAGGGCATGAAAATTTGGAAGAGGCAGATCACCTTATGGGGCGATCCAAAAGTCCAGGCGGATTTCCGGTATCTGTTTCCGGAGATTCCGGCGGCGGAGGGAAGCGGAAAGGGACGGAAGAACCTGCAGGTTATCTGCGGGAGAAAGGCAGATGGGGCCTTTGAAAAGACTGCCAGAGAAGAGGGCCTGGAGCAGGGGGAAGATTACATATATGTGGAAGATTTTTTTCCCTATTACAATCCCATCTTTCTGGAACGGGGAAACCGGAAGCTGGCCGTATGGGGAACGGGGGCAGCGGCATCAGAACTGTGGGAGAGCCTGGAGGGCAGAGGCTTTGCCGGGGAAATTGATTTTTACATTGACAGTGACCGGAAGAAGGCAAAGACTTTGTTCCGGGGGAAACAGGTGGTTTCCCCGGAGGAGATACCAGGAAGGGATGATGTGTATATTGTTGTGGCCTCCTGGAAATACCAGTGGGAAATCTGCCGGCAATTAGAGGAGTATGGGTTCCGGCCCCAAAAGGACTATGTTCATTGCGCTGCGGTGAACCGGGACTATGGGGAATTGCTGGAGAAAGTATGTTTCGCACAGCGGAAATATTCCTGTCACTGCCGCCGGCCCTTCGGATACTGCGACGTGATCAGCGGGGAGGTGTATGGATGCTGTCCCGATTTTCTGCCGGTCTCCTTTGGCAATCTGCGGTTTGAGTCCTTTTGGGACTGCTGGAATTCCTATGCTGCCCGGATTGTACGGCTTTCTATCTTAAATGGGACTTTTGCATTCTGCAGCCGGCAGTATTGTGATTTGTTTGAGTTTGAAAAAGAGGAGAAAAGACTGTTAAAGCCGGAGGCTTCCTATGAGGGTTCCCTCTTGGAATACCCCCATACTCTGATGGTTGGAATTGACTATAGCTGTAATCTGCAGTGTCCCTCCTGCAGGAAAGAACCATGTATAGCCCGGGGAGAGGAACGGGAGGAGATGGACAGGCAGGCGGAAGACCTGCTGGAGCATGTGATTCCCCATGTAAGGCGCTTATGGCTGGCAGGAAGCGGGGAAGTATTTTTCAGCCGGGTTTACAAAAGGATGCTGCAGGATGAGCGCTGCCGCAAGAGGGGGAACATCAGTATTTTATCCAATGGGACCCTCTTTGATGAAAAGGTGTGGAAAAGCCTGGAAGAATCCTATCCTCTTGTGGAAGCAGCCATCTCTATGGACGGGATACGGGATGCAACCATAGAAAAACTCCGCAGAGGTGCGGATGCAAAGAAATTAAAGAAGAATTTAGAATTTTTAGGGAAATTGCGAAAGAGCCAAAAGATCCAAAAATTATTTTTGAACTGTGTGCTCCAGGCAGAAAATGTAGCGGAACTGTACGAACTGCTGGAATACTGCCGGGAAATTGGCGTGGACAAAGTCCAGTTTCTGAAGCTTAAGGATAACGGCATTTATACGGAGGGAGAGCGGTTTGGCAGCATGTCGGTTTTCGACAGGAAGGATTGCCTGAAAGAAGAGTATAAACCCTATTTTACGGAAGAGGTTCTTGGGCATCCTCTGGCAGATTGGTTTAACAGCACCCGTGCCCTTGGGGTGGAAAAGAAGCCCAGGCTGGATGAATACGATACCCTATAAAGATTTTTGCCGGGAGGTAACAGGAAATTGTTAGAGAGAAACCATTGCTTCTATACATTGCGTGAGACGGACTTATCTTTTAAAAAAGTTTACAACCGCTTTTTTGAGATAGAGAGCTGTATTCTTTATGTGGTGGATTCCATGGATCGCTTCCTTGGGGTTATTACCAGCGGAAAATTTATGCGGGGGGGGGTATTTCTTAACCGCCGGTGTTGCCGGATTGGGTTAAAAGAGGAGTCCCGTGTGTTTGAGGAGGCCCGGGGTCTATTTGAAAAATACGGGATTACCACAGGGATCCCGGTTGTGGATGATTCCGGAAGAATCTGCTATGAGATACGGAAAAGGAGGGAAGAAAAAGACACGGAATTTCTCGAAGATTTCTATGAGAAATTTAGAAAGTATGAGAGAAGCCCTTATCTGGCACAGGAGATCGCAAATCTGAGGAAAATTTTAAGGGAACAGCCGGTTACGGTGGTTGGGACGGAAGAGCAGTTCCGTAAAACCTGCGGAGGCGTGTTTAACGGGACAGATTCCGTCACATTTATCCGGATCCCGGAGGACCCCTATAAATTTATGGAGAATCATACAGGGCTTTTGATTGATGTGTCCTCAGGGGAGTATTCCGGGCGGCGGGATCTCTATGCCCTTGGCAATAACGGGTACGGATGGCAGGCGTTTCTTAAAAAAGTGCTGTCCATGATTGAAATGGAATGCTTCAGCCGGTTTGTCCGGGTGACGGAAGGTCCGGATGCAGTGCTTCAAGACTACTTGGAGAAGTATTCGGCGGGAACGGTGACGGTTTCTTCCTGGGGAATCCTGACCGGACCTATGAGAGAAAGCCTAAAGGGCAGTTCTCTGGAAATCCGGGAAGAAAGGGGAATCTGCCGCAAAGAGTCCTTCCAGTACGATTACCGGGGAAACGGGACGGCGATTTTGGAGCCTACAGGCGGCGAACTGCTGCTGCTGGAGCAAGCGGATGTAATCCTGCAGTATGCCGTTCTGAATGAGGAATTGCGGGACTCTGCGCCCATACTGAATTTTGTCTTTGATACGGAAGTAAAGATTCCCCACAGGAAAGAGGAAGAGGTTGTCCGGGAGAAGCTCTTTTGCCTGAAAGATTCCCAGGCCCGGCTGCCTTACTATGAGGAAAGGCCGGAGCAGGCAGCCTATAGAAAGGAATTGGCAGATTCCCTCCGGCTTTCCGTAACAAGAAGGTTTGAAAACGACTGGCTGGTCTTCCGCAGTTATAGAAGCAGGCTGGTAAATGTGGAAAACGGAATGAGAAGGACCTGGGGCCAGCCGGAGGAATATGCAGGGACCATATACTTTTTCGGAATGTGTACCATGTACGGAGCCCTGGTGGAGGACGCATACACCATACCTTCTCTGGTGCAGAAGAAATTAAACGCCTTCGGAAGAAAATACCGGGCGGTCAATCTGGGAAGCGGGATCCCCTCCAATATGCGGAACATAAGAGAAGTCCTTCATGTGGGAAAAAATGATCGGGTTGTGGTCCTCTTTCCCTTTATCACGGAAGGGATTAAAAGGCAGGTTCCTGTGACAGAGATAGGGGCGGAGTTTCACAGGATTTGGGAGCAGGAATTTTACGGAAAAGAGTGCTTTATGGATTCCATCCAGCACTGTGGGGATTACGGAAATCAGGTTTATGCAGAGATTATTTACCGGGAATTGGAAAAGAGCCTTAAGGATACAAAAGAAAAAAATCTGAGGAAACATACGGTCTATGATGTGTTCCGTAAAAATCACAGGGATTTGAATAACCTGTATGCCCTGGATAGGTATCTGGCAGAACTTCGGAATGAAAAGAAGAAGATACCGGAGGATGCAGAAAATGTAGGGGCTGTTGTTATGAACTGCAATCCCTTTACTCTGGGGCACCGCTATTTGATTGAGTATGCGCTTGGGCAGGCAGATTACCTCTTTGTCTTTGTGGTAGAAGAAGACAAGTCTTTTTTCTCCTTTGAAGACCGGTATGAGATGGTAAAAAGGGGGACCTGTGATTTGGAGCGGGTGTCCGTGGTCCCCAGTGGAAAACTCATGATTTCGTCAGAAACATTCCCTACGTATTTTAGGAAGGAGGAGGCACAATACCGGGAAGATATCTGTCCGGAGGAAGATCTGAGAATCTTTGCACAGTACATAGCTCCAGAACTGGATATAAGATGCCGTTTCGTGGGAGAGGAACCTAAGGATTTTGTTACCAGGCAGTATAACCGGACCATGAAAAGAGTTTTGCCTGCCGTATCCGGGATCCGTGTGATTGAGGTTCCCAGAAAATCCCTTCAGGGGGAAGCGATTTCCGCTACGGAAGTTAGAAAGCTGTATTGCCGGGGAGATTTTGGCTGTATGGGCAAATGGGTGCCCAAGACCACACTTGAATATTTGGGGGAAAAGAGGAAGGGAGAGAATGAGGAGAAATATGTGGTTTGGGGAGCCGGAGACTACACCCGGCTGCTGCTGGAAAATTTTTCGGGGCTGGAGGATTCTGTAGAGGTATTCCTGGACCGGGATCAGGTGAAACACCGGCTGGGGAGCGTGCCGGTGATCCGGCCGGAAGCATGGGACTGGGATCCGGATACTTTTCTGGTGATCTGCGGGAAAAACAGTTTTCATGAAATTTATAAGGAGCTGGTCTGGAAATATCAATGGAAGAAAGAAAGGATTTTGTCCGCCCATGAGTGGGTCTGCAAGCTGCTTAGGAAGGGGAAAATCAAGCTTTCTCCCAGAATGGTCCGCCTTGAAACCTGTACCTTATGCCAGCTGGACTGCCCCTACTGCTATATGAGAACGGGAAATTCCGGGACCATGGGAAAGGGATATTTGAGATACGAGGCATTCCAAACCTTCGTGGATAGAAATCCAAGGATCCGGAAAATAGAGATTTCCAATAACGGCGAGGTGTTTTTAAACCCCGATCTGGGAAAAATCCTGAGCCTTGCCGCAGAGCGGAAGATTGAAATTGTCATTGGCAACGGGACAAACTTCAATACGGTTTCTGAGGATATGCTGGAGCTTTTGGTTCAAACCAGGGTTTCCTATATCAATGTGTCCATTGACGGGGCTTCCCAGGAGATCTATTCCATGTACCGGCGGGGCGGGGATTTTGAGAAAGTTATATCCAATATCAGAAAGCTGAATGCCTGTAAGGAGAAATACGGCTCGCCCTATCCCAGGCTCCAGTGGCAGTATATCCTTATGCCCCACAACGAATGCGATGTGGAGAAAGCGGCAGCCATGGCGAAAGAGCTGAATATGGATATTTGGTATAAATACGAGTGTGTGAAGGGAAGGTTTGAGCCCAAAGACAGGGAAAAACTGGAGCGGATTACCGGGCTAAACTGTTTTTCCCTGGAGGAATATAATCGCCGGAATAAAAAGACCTACGGCTCAGATATGTGCTATCAGACGGTATTCCAGCCCCAGATTCATTTTGACGGACGGCTTCTGGGCTGCTGTATGCTGTGGAATGAAGATTTGGGCATAAATGTTTTTGAGACAGGACTGGAGGAAGCCCTTAATTCGGAAAGATATCTGCAGATGGTAGGCCTGCTGCTGGGAATGGAGCCGGCGGATAACGTAAGGAAGGATATCCCCTGCCTTCACTGCGGGCAGTGTGGCAGGAACATCAGGAACCGGAATTTTATGTATTTATAACGATGCTTGAGAACGGGAGGAAGGAAATGGAAAAAGAACAGTGTACCGGCTGCGAAGCCTGTATAAACATCTGCCCTGCGGGAGCTGTCTCCATGGAGGAAGACAGGGAGGGCTTCCTCTATCCGAAAGTCCGGGAGGAACTCTGTATTTCCTGCGGAAAGTGCCTGGCAGTGTGCCCGGTGAGCGCAGAGCAGCCGGAAGACGGCGGACAGGCAAAGGTTTATGCGGCCTGGTCCCTGGATCCGGGAATCCGCTGGGACAGCACCTCCGGCGGAGTGTTTACAGAGCTGGCCCTGGCAGTTTTGGAGCGGGGCGGGGCTGTCTGCGGGGCGGCCTATGATGAAAGACATATGGTCCGCCACCAGATAGAAGACACCAGGCAGGGGATAGAGAAGCTGCGCCAGTCCAAGTATGTGCAGTCCCGTATGGGAGAGAGTTATCAAGAGATGGGAAGCCTTCTTAGGCAGGGAAGGGAGCTTTTGTTCTGCGGAACCCCCTGCCAGTGCGGGGCTCTGTTTTCCTATTGCGGGGAGGAAGGGATAGACACCGGAAACTTATATCTGGCAGACTTTATCTGCCGGGGCTCCAATTCGCCCAAAGTATACCGGAAATTTTTAGAGGAGCTGGAGGAGAAGTACCGGTCTCCTGTGAAAAGGGTCTGGTTTAAAAACAAAACTTACGGCTGGAACCGTTTTAGCACCAGGGTTGAGTTTGAAAACGGGGAAGCTTTCCTTAAGGATCGGGATCACGATCCCTATATCCGGGGCTACATAGAGGAAAACCTTTATATCCGTCCCTCCTGCGCAGAATGCCGGTTTAAGGGGTTTAGGAGAAGGGCGGATCTCACCCTGGGGGATTTCTGGGGCGTACAGCTTTCGGAATCCATGGAGGAGAGCGACGGGGGCACATCTCTGGTTATGATTCACACGGCAAAGGGGGAAAAGCTGTGGGAAGGGATTGCCCACCGTTTGTACTGGACCCGGAAGGAAGTGAAAGAAGCGGCGGCTGGAAACCAGTGCTTGTATCACTGCGCCCCTCCGGGGAGGCACCGGCAGCAGTTTATGGAGGATCTGGACCGGATTCCGGTGATCGAGAATATAGAACGTTTCTTGAGAAAAAATGAGGAATAAGGAAGGCAGGCATATGTGGGAACCCAATCCGGAAGAATTGATTGATCGGGAAAAATACGGGATTTTACAGGAGATTTACGGACAGCGCAATGTGATTCCCTACAAGGGGACGTACTTTGTGATAGAACCTTCCGCCAAGCTGGATATCGGCGGAAGGCTGAGATTGAATACAAATTGTTACCAGGAGAACGGGCGTGTCACAAACTTGAGAATGGACGCCCGTTCCCGGCTTACGGTACAGGGAAATTTTGATATCTTTTACGGCGGGGACATTATCTGTTTCGCCGGAGCCCATCTGGAGCTGGGAAGCGGCTTCTGCAACAGCAGCCTCATTCTCCGGTGTACAGAGAACATTGTGATAGGAGAGGATGTAGCCATCTCCCACAATGTGACAATCATGGATTCGGATGCCCACGATTTAACGGGCGGCAGGAATAGAAAGACGGAGCCGGTCCGCATCGGCAGCCATGTCTGGATCGGCTCGGGAGCAAAAATTTTAAAGGGTGTGACGGTGGGAGACGGGGCCGTCATAGGGGCCGGAGCGGTAGTAACCAGGGACGTGCCGGAGCGCTCACTGGCCGCAGGCATCCCTGCCCGGGTACTCCGGGAGGATGTGGAGTGGCGAATGTAGGGGAGGTGATAAAAGCATTGAATAAAAGGAGGTTATGGGGTATGATGGTGAAAAGACCATGAAGCGTTTTATGTGAGCGATAGATTAAAAGTGCAGAAGTCCTGTACCAGGGTTCGTACCGGCCCCTGGGGAGGAGGAGGTTTCAGCCATGCGGATAGCAATCTGCGAAGAGGACAAGAAGGAGCTGTCCCATCTCCTAAGACTTATAAAAGAGTATCAGTTAAGCCGGGGGACAGGCATTGACTGCCGTTGGTTTCCCAATGCTACGGATTTTCTGTGTGATAAGAAGGCCGGAGACTACGATCTGGTTTTGCTGGACAGGGTGATGCAGGGAATAAGCGGGCTGCAGGCGGCCAAGGAGCTGCGGGAACGGGACAAAAATGTCAGGATTGTTTTTCTGGCTTTGGCCGGGGAGGCGGCAGAGGAGAATGAGGAAGCAGGGATATACGGCAGGCTGTCCAAACCTGTAAAGGCTGATTCCCTGTTTTTGCTTCTTCACCGGGCGGAGGAGGAACATCTGGCGCAGGAGCGGCAGGGATTTGTGCTGAAGAGCCGGGACGGCATTTCCAGAATATCCTTTTCCGGTCTTGCATATGCGGAAGTGATCAATAAGACCGTGTTTTTTCATTTGAAAGACGGAGAAATCCTGGAAGCCACTGCATCTCTGGGGGATTTTGAGGAGAAGCTTTTGTTAAGGCCGGAGTTTTTAAAACCCCACCGGTCTTATCTTGTTAATCTGCACTATGTCCAGGCCGTCTCTTCGAAGGGTGTTTTGATGAAGAACGGAGATAACATTCCCGTGTCACGGAAGCGGTTTGGCCAGGTGCGGGATGCCTATATGGGCTTTGGCGTTTCCCCGGAAACGGCCGCTCCCTCCGGGAAACCGGAGCGTGCCGGCGGTCCATGGCAGATCCTTTTGGTAGACGATGATCCGGCGGCTCTTGCTTTCTGGGCGGATGTTCTGAAGAGCCATGGCTGTGTTGTGATAAAGGCGGGGAGCGGGGAGGAAGCCCTTAAGCTGGCGGCAGAAAACTCCTGCGACTGTGCCCTTTTGGATGTGATGATTCCAGGTGAGAACGGGTTTTCCCTCTGCGAAAGGCTTCACCGGCTTCAGGATATACCGGTTATTTTTTTAAGCAGCCTCACGGAGCCCGACAAGCAGGTGGAGGGATTCGCAGCCGGCGGCATTGACTATATTACCAAGGATACTACTGCGGAGCTGTTCTGGGTGAAAGTGGAGGCCCGTATCCGGCTGGCCATATCCCAGCGCACCCAGCTTTCCTTTGGACCCCTTCTTCTGGATTTGACAGGGCGCAAAGTATGGATAGACGGGAGAGAGCTGTTCCTCACCTCCATGGAATTTGATATTTTATGGTGTCTCTCGGAACATGGGGGACGCATTTTTTCGCCGGAGGAGATCTTCGGCATGTTCTGGGGCGGGCGGCCCTGGGACGGGGGACAGACGGTGCAGGTTGAGATGTCCCGGCTTCGGCGGAAGCTGGAGAAGGCCTGGGGAGAACACCGCTTTATCGAGACGGTCTGGGGAAAGGGCTACCGTTTCATGCCGGCAGGACATTGACCTTGTCCGGAAAGACTTGCAGGAAGAGGGAAGATGGACATGAAACAGCAGAGAGCCTGGCTGGAGCCGTTGGCTGCGTTTATGATGCTGACGGCTTTTTATATATTGCTTTTTTATGGGGATAATAAATATCAATCCCCGCCTCCCTACGGAAAATCCGGAATCATAACCATAGATGAGGGGGATCTGGATGGGAAGCGGCCGCTCTTTCTGATTGACGGCTGGCTTCTGACAGATGAACGTGTAAAGGATATGCCTACTTATATCGGGGAGTTTTCCAATCTTCAGCGGGGGAAAACAACGGTCTCTCCCCATGGGGAGGCCCGCTACCGGCTGATCCTCCGCTATGAAGGTGCGCCCCGGGTTGTGTCTGTAGATTTTCCCCAGCTTTCTTCCCGGTATTCCCTTTCCCTAAACGGGACAGTGCTTGGCCGGGGGACGGGAAGCGGACGGATTACCTTTCTGCTGTCGTCCGGAGATCACATTCTGGAAGTAGAAACTTCGTCAAAATTTGGGTATTACAGCGGGATGTATTTTCCGCCGGCTTTTGGCACAGCCGGAACGCTTTCCCGGATGGATGCTATCCGGGGGTTTGCCTATGCCCTGGGTTTTCTCCTGCCTTTGTCTTTGGCGGTATTCACCCTTTTCCTGTGGCAGACGGGAGGGAGTTTAAGCCGCTGGTTCGGGCTGTTGTGCTGCTGCTATGCCCTCTATATGTTCCGGTACTTTGTATTTGCCTTCTCTATGCCTGTGGCGGAGTATTGGTTTCTGGTACAAGGGGCGGCCTTTTACGGTTTATGTTTTTGCGTGGCCAAACTTACCGCTCTGGCTTCCGGTTCTGCCGGGGGCAGGGCCTGGCGGTGGATGCAGGCGGTGCTTTTGGCACTGCCCTTGTGTCTCATAGGCCTGAGTCTGCTGATCCCGGTTTTCCCCTGGGCGGTTTCCCTTCACGGCAGGCTGACGGATCTATACTATATCTTTACCTTTGTTTGTGCGGCCTTTTTTGGAATGCAGGGCATCCGGGTACGGAACAGGGAGAGCCGTTATACCCTCACAGGCTGTATGGTGTTTGGGGCCGGGCTCCTTGCCAACCTCTTTTTTTCCAACACCTTTGAGCCTGTTTATTTGTTCTGGCAGTTTGAGTGGTGCGGGCTTTTGCTGGTGCTGCTCTTTGGTGCTATGATGGTATCCCGTAACCGCCGCATCCTCCGGGAGAATGACGCCCTGACCAACCATTTGGAGGAAGAGGTGAAAAAGCGCACCCAAGAAGTGACCCGGCTTTTGGACGAGCGCAAGGCCTTTTTCTCCGATATGGCTCACGATCTGAAAGCTCCCGTGTTTGCCACCCAGTCTTTCATTGAGGCGATCCGCAAAAGCGGCGTGGGAGTGGACAGGGAACTTCGGAATTACCTGGATTTGGCAGAGGCCAAGCAGCAGGAGATGGCCCGGCGTCTTCAGGGACTTTCCGCCATCAATGAACTGGACAAGATAAAGGAGGAGAAAGCCAGGCTTTCCCTCCGGGAGATACTTTCGGAGATTTATGCCGTCTACTATGGAGAGGCCCAAGTCCGAATGGTGTATTTTTTTGTGGAAGAGCCGGAGCAGGAGGCCTTTCTTATGGCCCAGCCGGAAAAGATGAACCTGCTTTTTGAAAATCTGATTTATAATGCCCTCAGGGCTACGCCCGCCGGCGGAAAGATTACCGTAGCTGCATGGATCAGGGAAGATAAAATCTGTATCACTGTAGAAGATACCGGCTGTGGCATTCCCGAGGAAGAACTTCCTTTTATCTTCCGGCGCTTTTATGTAGGGGCCAACAACCGGGAAAACGGTACGGGGCTTGGACTTTATATTGCACACAGCATTGTAACCGGACTGGGAGGTGCAATTTATGCCGAATCCACCCTGGGCAGAGGCACAAAGTTCACCCTGGAGCTTCCCCGGGAGAACTAAATGCGGAATATGCGGAAGAGTTTCTGCCTGCGGCCGGGGGATGCTCCATAGATGCCTGCTGCGGAAATAACCGCTATCATTGCTGCAAAGATATAAAATCCGTAAGGAGAATTTTCTGCATTGCGGTCCGGTTTTTCCGTCGGATTGGTACGTTCTTCCCGGTCGGGGGAAAGGAGCGCTCTGGGAATTTCGCTATCCGGAAAGGTTGTCTCCGGTACGGCCGTGTCTCCGGAAAGGCTCTCCGGGGCGGTTTCTTTGGCCTTCTCTTCTGGGGCAGTCTGTGTTACCGTGGGAAACTGGCCGGAAGAATCCAGTCTACCGGGAGCTGTTTCCGGTGTGGCTTCCTGGGAGGCTGGAAGGTTTGGACGCTGTCCTTCCGGCGTGCTGTTCTTCTGATTGCCTGCCCCGGCATTGCCTTCGTTTCCTCCGGAACCGCTGATGGCCGGCAAGCCCGGGATAATGTCGTAGGTGTCCGGCCATGGGAGAATAAGCTGCTGTCCATGATAGACGCCGCCTTCGATTTTCAGTCCGATATAGAAAGGCGCAGGCTCCGTTCCGGCGTCTTTCTCTGCGAAATAAGCCTGTAAGATTTCGGAGTCATTGCCAAGGATCAGGGTATAATCACTGTTTGATGCGGATTGGTAGGCGTTGACAGCGTCCAAAAGGGGAAGGCCTGGAAGTTCGGTCCAGCCGGAATCCCCTTCCCGGATCACATAAGCCCGGATGGCGGAAGCACCGCTTGGTTTCCAAGTGAAGGCCATTTCCAACCCGTCCCGGTTGATTCTTAATACCCCGGCAGGTTTCCCGCCTTCCCGGACCGGGTTCAGAACGAGCCGGACTTCGCTTTCGGAAGGGTCCAGGGCAAGAGGGGTGTCCAGGCGGAAGATGCCTAAGGGTGTATGAAGCAAGGTACCCTCAGGGACGCTTAGTTCTTCGACAGCGTCAGAAATAGTTATGCTTTCTCCTGCCGTAAGGGGTGGAAGCGATAAGGGCTTCCAGGCAACCGGACAGTCCACAATGGCTTTTGCAAGGCCGTTGATTCCCTGGTGCAGCTGGACCTCGACCGGAAGGGTGTCCGGCAGAAGGGCGGAGACGTCCTCAGCCCCGGCGTTTTCCTTTACGGTGATCTGATATCTGCCATAGATATAGGGGCGCTCAAAGACACGCAGAGAGCCTGCGAAGCGGGTCGTGAGGGTTACGCCTTCCGGAACCGGCCGGGGGCCTCCACGTTCAATGACTGCCGTCTGGGTATCGTAAGTAGTTCCGTCTTCCCTGGTGATATGAAGTTTTAGGTAGAAGCGCTCCAGTGTTTCCCCAAGATAACTGCGCAAGGGCTCTTCGTTATAACAAACACAAGTCTGGTTCTGCAGCTTTGCCAGTTCCTCTTCATTTTCAGTCCCCATCAGCGCTAAATTCCAAGAAAGATTGCAGGATTCCCAGGTTTCCCCGTCCAAGGAGTAGCAGGGCTTTATGAGAGCGGTATCTGGGAGAAATTCCGTGAAGGAACCCCTTACGAGATACCCCTGGGGAAAGAGTTCCACCCAGGCATGGAACATGGGCGCTTCCCGGGAGACCGGTACGGCAGGATCTTCCTCTTCCGGGGACTCAAGGAGTGATGTCTCGGCCGGTTCCGCCTGGACGGCCGGAGCCGGGAAGCAGTTTAACAGAACGAACAGGCCGGCAAATGCGGCCATAATTTTTTTCTGTATTTTCACAATTTTCACCACACAGAAACCCCATTTCACAAAACAATTTACCATTCACGCAGTTTCGGCTGCATTCCACGCCGCCGGCGTATTTGGAATACGGCTTATGTTATGCTGTCTGCGTAGGCAGAAGCCAATTTATCTGTATATAAGCTCATCATTATTCTAATAAGGCTCCTTGGTTATGTCAAGTATAGCCCGATATTACTGGCAGTATCGGATTGGCAGCACGTGGAAAGGCAGGTGTTTGTTTTGTGGGCGGCATATATGTGATAAACCTCACTTCCGTGGGGATTTTTGGTATGATTTTATCTGCGTCCTTTTGTGATATTTCCTGGACGCAGAAAAAACGCCTGCTTATGTCAGGCAGCATGGCCGGCGTTTTGATGATTCAGGGAATTATTTATTTTGAAATTGATTCGGGCATTGTGGAGTACTTTTATCCCCTTATTACCCACGTTCCCCTGGCTGTAGTGCTTTGTATACTCAGCAAAAGCATTCTTTGGCCGGTTATTTCTGTTTTTACGGCGTATCTTTGCTGTCAGCTCCGCCGGTGGCTGGCCTTGCTGATAGTCTGGGTGTTTGCCGGCGGTTCTTTGATGCAGGATGTCAGTGAATTAATACTGACGCTTCCGCTGCTTTTGGTTTTGATAAAGTTTATTGCACCTTCCCTGCGCACGGTTTCCCATCATAGGGCTTTGGGGCAGTGGTTATTCGGTTTGGTGCCTGGGCTGTATTACGGCTTTGATTATCTGACTCGTATTTACACAAATCTTCTTATGGAAGGTGTTCTGGTAGCAGTGGAGTTTATGCCCTTTGTGTGCAGCGTGGCATATCTGATCTTTGCGGTTCACATTTCGGAGGAGGGACAGGTGCGAAGCCGGCTGGAACAGACGCAGTATATTCTGAAGCTACAGATCTCCCAGGCTGTTACCGAAATCGAAGCCCTGCGGGAGTCCTGGGAGAAAACCAGGCGCCACCGGCATGATTTGCGCCACCACATGCAGTATATTTCTTCTTGTATTGAAAACGGGAGGTATGAACAGGCCCAGGAATATATTCACGGGATCTGTTGGGAAATTGAGACGGCAGAGGTGACAGCCTACTGTGAAAATGAGGCGGCAAATTTGATTTTCTCCGCTTTTGCCGGACGGGCCAAAGCACAGGATATTCCAATCAAAATTAAGGCAAGGATTCCGAAAGAGATTTCCGTATCGGAGAGTGATCTGTGCGTGCTCTTGTCCAATGCCCTGGAAAATGCCCTGCATGCCTGCCAGAAACAAAAAGAGAAGGGACTGCCCGGGTGGATGGAAGCGGACGCATATGAAAAAAACGGAACCTTTGTCTTCCAGCTTGCCAATTCCTGTGACGGGAACGTTGTATTGAAAGAAGGAATCCCGGTTGCAGAGGATCCGGAGCATGGGATCGGTGTGCGCAGTATCTGTGCCATTGTAGAGCAGTACGGGGGTATACATACTTTTATGGTGGAAGGAGATAAATTTATTTTACGCACGTCTCTTTAAAGAACTGTTTTGCACCCTAAGGGTGCAAAAATACTTTTGCAATGAAAATCCCCTCTTTCTATAATGAAGGAAAAAGAGGAGGTGTGTAATATGTTAAAAGTAGTTTTGTGCTGCGGCAGCGGAGCGTCCAGCGGCTTTATGGCCCAGAACATCAAGAAGGCGGCGAAAAAGCAAGGGCTTGAGATGGATGTGACGGCCCGGAGCGAGAGCCTGATTGAGAGCTTTCTTGATCAGACGGACATGGTGCTGATTGCACCCCATCTGACTGCGGAAAGCGCCAGCATTGCCAAGCGGTGCGGGAGTGTTCCCACCATGGTGATTGACCGGCAGAGTTATGGGATGCTGGACGGCGAGAAGGTGCTGAAGGAATTGCTGCAGGTACTTGAAAAGAAAGAGGGGGAAGCGTGATGCAGAAGATGATTGATTGGATGAGCGATGTATTGGGGCCGAAATTGTCAAAAGTGACGCAGAATGTCTGGGTGCAGGCATTGCAGGAATCTTTCCAGATTATTATGCCGTTTATCCTGCTGGGCTCCATCATGTCACTGATAAAGAACCTCCGGGGATTATCGGCCTTGTCCTGGCTGCCGTACAGCGATACGGTCAGCAATTTTTCCTTCGGATTGATGGGATTGATGGTGGTTTTCCTGATTCCCTATCTGGTGCTGAAGAAAAAGGGTTTTGACTCCCAGTCGACGATTGCAGGTTTTACGGCCCTGGCTTCCTATATGATTTTCTGCATGCCCCGGGCCACGGAGGAAGGGCTGACGGCTTTTGGCGGGTCTTTTAGCGCCTCGGGCCTCTTTGTATCCATTATTGTGGGAATGCTGACTGCGGCTTTGATTCTGCCCTTTTTACGCCACAAGTTTGTAAAAGACGACGGCGTGATACCCGCATACATAGCCAACTGGTTCAATACCCTGATTCCGGTGGCGGCGGTTTTGATTGTATCCACCGCACTGGCGGAAGGCTGCGGTGTCAATCTGTTCAATGTGCTTGCAAATCTGCTGGCACCGGTTCTGACCCTGGGACAGTCCTATGTGGGGTTCCTGCTCTGCTATTTTGTTATGATTTTTCTCTTTGCTTTCGGTGTCAATGCCTGGGCGGTGGCAGCCGTGGCCGTACCTATCTGGAATATGGGAATCCAGGCCAATATTGACGCTGTAGCGGCGGGACAGGCGGCGACGGCTATCAATACTACGGAGGTTATCTTCAACGGCTGGCTGAACATCGGCGGCCTGGGCTGTACCCTGCCCTTAGTAATTTTTGCCCTGATGTCCAGGAGCAAGCGCCTCAAACAGGTAGGCCGGGCGGTGGCCATTCCGGCAGTGTTTAATATCAATGAGCCAACCATATACGGACTGCCCATTGCCTGGAATCCCCTGCTGATGATCCCCTTTATCCTGAACGCTATCGTAGCGCCTACCATGGTATATGTGGCACTGCACAGCGGCTTGTGCAATATCCCCTCCCAGCTCTACCAGATGTCCTTCCTGCCTACAGGAATCAACGCTTATTTTGTAAGCAATGATTTCCGGGGAGTGATTCTGTGGCTGGCAGTGTTCATCGTGACGACGCTCATTTACTATCCCTTCTGGAAAGCCTATGAGAAGCAGGAGCTAGAGGCTGAGGCGAAGGAAGGGGAATAGGAAGACAGGACGTGTAAGATATGAGAGAGAAAGACAGATTTTCAGAAAATTTCTTATGGGGTGCCTCCATCTCCGCCTATCAGGCGGAGGGAGCCATTCTGGAGGATGGAAAGACCCTGTCCATTGCGGATCTCTCCACACGGGATGAGTCAGGAATGTGCCAAAATGCGGTGTCTTCTGATTTTTACCACCATTACAGGGAAGATATCCGGCTTCTGGCCGAAATGGGTGCAAAAGCCTTCCGCTTTTCTCTGGCATGGCCCCGCATTATGCCGGGACAGGAGGGCGTGAGGAACAGGGAGGGAATTGCATTTTACCACCGGATGCTGGATGAGTTAAAGAGATACGGGATTACACCGGTGGCGACCTTGTTCCACTATGATTTGCCTGTGTCTGTCCAGGAGGCTTACGGCGGCTGGAAAGACAGGCGCACGGTAGATGCCTTTATGTCATACGTTCGCATCTGTTTCGAAGAATTTGGAGAGCGGATTCCCTATTTCCTGACTATCAATGAGCCGGATATCCTCTTTATGTACGGAGGGCACGGGCTGGATCTCCACGGAAGGGAGCCCTGGAGAAGGGAGCGCCTGAAGATAAACCACAATTTTGCCCTGGCCCATGCAAGGGCCGTGAATCTCTGCCATGAGCTGCTGCCCGGGGCGAAGATCGGTCCGGCCTTTGGATATGTGCCTGTGTATGCCAAAAGCTGCCGGCCCCTGGACCGGATTGCAGCCATGAATATTTCGGAGCAGCAGAACCAGTTTTTCCAGGAACTATTTCTGAACGGCAGGTATATGAGCCATGTGCTGGATTTTTACGCACAGGAGTCGGAGATGCCTGAGATTGAGGAATCGGACTTGGAACTCTTATCCTCTGCCCCCAGTGATTTTATAGCTCTGAATTATTATAAGAGCGACGTGGCAAAGTGGTGCGAAACTTCGGAAGAGCCCCAAGAGATGCAGGGAAATGCGGGCGGCAGGAAAGGAACCTGCGTCTATCCGAAAGTCCCGGGATTTTATGAGCTCTGTGCAAATTCATATTTGGAGCGCACAAACTGGGACTGGGAGATTGATCCGGCGGGAATCCGCGTGATGCTCCGGGAAGTTTATCACCGATACCATCTTCCCGTTCTAATCACGGAAAACGGGGTGGCCTGTCTGGAGCAGCCGGAGGAGGGAAGTATTCCGGACGAGGAACGCATTGCCTATCTAAGGGATCATATCCGGGCCTGCCGGGAGGCTGTGGGAGACGGAGTGGAGCTTTTGGGTTATTGCGTGTGGTCCTTCCTGGATCTTATGAGTACGGGACACGGCGCCTCCAAGCGCTACGGTCTGGTGTATGTGGATTACGGGAGCAAGGAGCGGAAAAGGATTCCAAAGAAAAGCTATGCCTGGTATGGAAATGTGATAAAATGCAACGGGAATGAATTGTGAGGAGGAGAGATATGGAATACGAAGCATTGATTGACGTGGCCATGCAGATGATTGTTCATGCAGGGGATGCACGCAATGACATAAAAAAGGCTCTGGATGCCGGAACAGAGGGCAGGAAAGAGCTGGCACAGGAGTATATGGAAGGGGCAAAGGAGGCCCTGGCCCAGGCCCACCACTGCCAGACAGAGACCATTCAGCAGGAGGCTTCCGGAGAGAAATGCGTGTATTCTATGCTGTTTACCCATGCGCAGGATACCTTGATGACTATTTACAGTGAATACCACCTTGCAGAAAAACTCCTGCTGATGTATGATGCCTTGGACGAAAAGATCCGGAATCTGGAGTTAAAGATTGGTCAGGCTGCTTCTTAGGCAGCCTGAAAATTTAAATCGGGAGTGTGTCATGGAAAAACTGAGCAGGGATCTTCTCCGTTATCTGGATGAACGATCCGAATGGAAGACAGCGTCTATGCTCGCTGTCCATTTTGGTGTGTCAGTAAGGAAAATCAAATATCTGATTAAGGAGCTGAATGCCAGGGAACCTCTGGTGCTGTCTTCCCGCAGAGGCTATACTTCTAATCCGGAGATGAAGAAACGGATACAGGACCTGGTGGTAGGGAATCCCTTGGAACCGGAAACTCGTAAGGAGCGCCGGGATTATCTTATAAAGCGCCTGATTCTTGATGACGAGGGTTTGGACCTCTATGATCTGGAGGAAGAATTGTTTTTGAATTTCACAACCCTGCGGCAGGAGATTTTGGAGACAAAGAAATTTTTGGAGGATTATCAGCTGAAGCTGACAGCGTCAAACCACATCTATCGGGTGGAGGGTAGTGAAAAACAGAAAAGGCGTGCCATGAGCGTTCTCATGATGCAGGAGGCCGGCAAAGGGATGCTGCTGAACCATGCCCTCTCGGAACTGTTCAGCGAAAAAGAGGAGAAAGAAATACGGGCGGTTTTGAAAAGGAACTTGGAAGGGGGCAATTTGTATGTAAATGATTTTGCCTTCTTGAACCTGGAGATTCATCTGCTGATTATGATTGAACGGAACCGTTCCGGCAAACTTCTGCAGGCGCCCCAGGCTTATGACAGAAAAACGCCGGAGGCAGTGGAGAAGTTTGTGCAGGCTGTGTTTGATTCCCTGGAGCAGAATTACCGTCTGGAATTCCAGCCCTGGGACAGACGGGATTTTATGCTTCTGGTGGAGAGCCAGACCCAGATTCAGGGACAGGGAGAGCAGATGGATGTGGTACGTTCCCTGCTGGACGGCCGGATCTACGGGCTTTTCGAACAAATTGTGGAACGGGTCCGGAAGGAATACTATCTTGATCTGAATAACAGTCCTTTTCTGGTCCGGTTTGCCCTTCATCTGAAGAATCTTCTCCTGCGGATGGAACTGGAGAGTACCTGCCATAACCCGTATACGGAATATATCAAACTGTCCTGCCCGATGATTTATGAGGTCTGCGTCTGCATTGCAGACATTATTTTTGAATATAGCGGCTGCTATATCAATGAGGACGAGATCGCATTTCTGGCCCTGCATCTGGGAACTATGTTTGATTCGGAACAAGAGCAGGTACAAAAAATCCGCGGGGCTTTGGTCTGTCCTCAGTATCACGATTTGGCGGAGTGGATGAAACAGCAGGTGGAACGCCAATTAGGGGATGACCTTTCTCTTACCCGTATTGTGGGAAATGAGGAGGCGTTAAACGAGTACCAGGGGGAATACGATCTGATTCTTTCCACCATCTCTTTTCATGGGCATTACCGGCAGGAGGTAATTTATGTAACCCCTCTTCTGACTGAGGCGGATCTGGCAAATATCCGGGCTTCTGTACGGCATTTTCAGGAAAAGCAGGAGCGTGAAGCGGCCGGGAAGCTTTTCTACTCGGTCTTTGACGAAGCTCTTTTCTGTTATTGCCGGGAGGAGGCCGGCCGGGAAGAGATCCTTAAAAAGATGTGTGGAAAATTGGAAAAGGAGGGGTACGTAGACGGAACATATTATGAACGGGTGAAAAGCAGGGAGCAGCTTTCGCCCACTGTCTACGGTAAAATTGCCATTCCCCATTCCCTGAAGGCCTGTGCCCGCAAAAGCGGAATCTGTGTCTTTATTTTAGAAAAACCGGCTGCCTGGGGGGATCGGCAGGCGGCCATTGTTCTGATGCTGGCCATTCATCCGGAAGAACAGCAGAGATTTAACGAGATCTGGGACAGAATCACCCGGATTTTCTCCAGTGACGATGCCATAGCCCGTCTGGTGCGCTGCCATACTTACGGAGAATTTATGGAGAGCCTTGTGTCTTGGATATAGATAAAAAATCCATAGCCGCTGCCTTTAATCATTGACACGATTTCCTGCTCTTGATAAAATGGATCTGTATGGAATGTGGAATTTTACAGAGCAGAGAGGAGACAGTGGGATGTACCATTGCCATGTTTCGTTTTATCTTGCGGGCCGTCCTTGCAGGGCCTTTGAAATTATCAAGGAGATGCAGCCGCTGGAACATTTTACCCATGAGTTTGCCTGGAGCGGGGAATTCGAGGAAGCCCTGGGGGAAAATGCAGATGTGATTCTGGCCAATTTAGAGGAAATGTCCGGGGAGGAGGCCCTGGGGATTTTATCTCTGGGCGCATTTCGGAAGTCCGAGCTGATTCTGCTGGCAGATCCGGCTCAGATCCCTTCTTTGACAGAACTTTTGCCGGATATCCGGGATATCTGGACGCTTCCCATGAGGGAGGAAGAGATCCGCTTCCGCTTTCTACGGTGGCAGCAGGGTTTGAAGCAGAACAAAGATCTCTGGGAGACCAGCCACTTCCTGGAAGCCACCATTAACAATGTGCCGAACCTTGTCTGGTACAAAGATAAGGATGGGATCCATGAGAAGGTGAATGACAGTTTCTGCAGGACTGTAAATAAAACCAAAGCCCAGGTGGAAGGACGGGGCCATGCCTATATCTGGGATGTGGAGGAAGATGATCCCGCCTGCATCGAATCGGAACGGGTGGTTATGAACAGCAGGAAAACCTGCGTTTCCGAGGAGATGGTCAAGAGCGGGGACGGGATAAAACTGCTGACTACATACAAATCCCCCCTGTATGATCTGGACGGCAGCGTCATGGGTACCGTAGGCGTCGCCATTGACGTGACCCAGGAGCGGGCTTATGAGCAGGAGATTATACAGAAGAACCGCACCCTGGAGACCATATTTACGACCATGGACTGCGGCGTGATGTGCCATACGCTGGACGGTTCCCGGATTCTCAGTGTAAACCGGGCTGCCTTAAGCCTTCTGGGCTATTCATCCAGGGAAGAACTGGAGGAGGACGGTTTTGATATGGTGGCTTCGGCTGTCCTGGAAGAGGACAGGGAAAAACTCCAGGAGGCCATCCGGGAGCTGAAAAAAGAGGGCGACAGTATCAGTGTGGAATACCGCATCCACCATAAGAGCGGGGATATCCGCCATGTAATGGGCAATGTCAAGCTTCTGGAAGAGAATGGGGAGATGTTTTACCAGCGCTTCCTTCTGGACTGTACTGCCCGGAAGATAGAGGAGAAAAAGAACGAACGGCGCCAGGCGGAGCTGGTTCACGCCCTGAGCATAGACTACAATCTGGTTTGCGTATTTGATCTGGACACGGAAGCGGGGATGCTGATCCGCAGTGATGAAGAGGATAACCGCATTTTTGGGGCGGATGCCGCCGGCAGGCTGTCCCTTACGGAGAGCATGGAGCTCTATACAAAGAATCTGGTATATGAGGAAGACCAGGAGATGCTTCGCCAGATGTCGGCTTCGGATAAGCTGAAAAGGGAGCTGGAGAAAAAGAAGCAGTATCACGTGAATTACCGGATTGTGAAGGACGGAGAAGTAAAATATTTCCAGATGAAGGCAGTGCGGGCCGGTGGATGGGAGGAAGGCCACGGCGTGGTCTTGGGATTCCGCAGCGTGGACGAGGAGATCCGCAACGAGATGGAGCAGAAGAGCCTTCTGGAGGATGCGCTCCTCCAGGCAAACCGGGCCAGCAAGGCAAAGAGCGTCTTTCTCTCCAATATGTCCCACGATATCCGCACGCCTATGAACGCCATTGTGGGCTTTACGGCTCTTGCCATTACCCACATTGATCAAAAGGAGCAGGTGGAAGGATACCTTAAGAAGATTATGACTTCGGGGAACCATCTCCTGAGCCTGATTAATGATATTCTGGATATGAGCCGCATTGAGAGCGGGAAGATCCATTTGGAGGAAAATCCCTGCCATCTGCCGGATATTCTCCATGGACTTAGGAATATTGTCCAGGCGGATATCCATGCCAAGCAGCTGGAGCTTTATATTGACACGGTAGATGTGCTGGATGAGGAGATTTACTGCGACAAGCTGCGGCTGAACCAGGTGCTTCTGAATCTTCTCAGCAATGCCATCAAGTACACAGGGGCCGGCGGTATGATCAGCATGCGGATCACGGAGAAGGCAGGGGCTCCTGCTGGCTGCGCCAATTACGAGTTCAGTATCCGGGATACAGGGATCGGTATGAGTCCGGAGTTTGTATCTCATATTTTTGAACCCTTTGAGCGGGAGAAGAATACCACCATCAGCGGAATCCAGGGCACGGGCCTGGGGATGGCCATTACGAAAAATATTGTGGATATGATGAACGGTTCCATCGAAGTGAAGAGCGAGCAGGGCACAGGCACGGAGTTTGTAGTTGCCTTTACTTTCCGCCTTTGCGGGGATGCCAAAGAACCCCAGGATATACCGAAGCTGAAGAATTTAAGGGCTCTGGTGGTGGACGACGATTTCAACACCTGCGACAGCGTGTCCTATATGCTGCAGCAGGTGGGTATGCGGGCAGAGTGGACTCTGTCGGGAAAGGAAGCGGTGCTGCGTACCCGCCAGGCCATGATGCGGGGAGACGGTTACCGGGTCTATGTGATTGACTGGATGCTGCCGGATATGAACGGGGTAGAGGTGGCCCGGAGAATCCGGAAAGAGATGGGGGAGGATGTGCCCATCATTGTTATGACGGCCTATGACTGGGCGGATATTGAGGATGAGGCAAAGGAAGCCGGGGTTACGGCTTTTTGCAGCAAGCCTTTGTTCCTGTCGGAGCTCCGGAGCTGCCTCCACTCCATTGTAGAGGAGAAAAAGGAGCGGGAAAAAGAGGAGGACAGCCCGGTAAAGCCTGTTCATACAGGCCGTATCCTGCTGGCAGAGGACAATGAGCTGAACCAGGAAATTGCGGTGGAAATTCTGGGAGACGCCGGCTTTACCACCGAGATTGCGGAGAACGGGAAGGTTGCGGTAGAAATGCTGGAGCGCTCCGCACCGGGCTACTACCAGCTGGTGCTGATGGATGTCCAGATGCCGGTGATGAACGGCTATGAGGCCGCCAAGACCATCCGCAGGCTGGAAAATTCCAAGCTGTCCTCCATTCCGATTCTGGCTGTCACAGCCAATGCTTTTGAGGAGGAGAAGCAGGAGGCCCTGCGGTGCGGCATGAACGGGCATATTGCCAAGCCTATTGATGTGGAGGTTTTGCTGGAGACGCTGAATGAGCTGTTGTAAAGTTTCTTTTTTCTTAATTTTTTTATCACAGATTTAACACAATTCGTTGCTACACTGAACACAGACAAAAGGAAGGGAGTTATGCCTTATGTATGAGTTTGACAGCAGCAAAACGGATTCAGCAGGTCATTCGGGCAGCGAGTACCGGTACAGCGGCCCCTTTTATCAGGATAGCTACCGGACCGGTTCTTCCGGGCGCACGGCGGGAGATGTGCAGCCGAAGAAAAAGAAGAGCTTCTTTAGGCTTCTCGGAAAGGCGGCCTGTGTGGGCCTGGTGTTTGGAATTATTGCCAGTGCGGCATTCCAGTTCACCAATTATGCAGGCAGGCAGATGTTCGGGGAGGATGTGACGGCCCTGAAACAGGAGGAAAGCCCGGTAATTCCGGAGATTGAGAGCGTAATTCCCCAGACAGGGGAGGGCTCCAGCCTGATGAACTCCGGAAGCGGTGATGTAACCTCCATTGTAGAGAAATGTATGCCCTCCCTGGTGGCAATCACCAATGTCAGTGTCCGGGAAGTGCAGAATTTTTGGGGGTTTGGCTGGTACAATATGCCACAGCAGCGGGAGCAGACCTCCACAGGTACGGGGATAATCATCGGACAGAATGAGACGGAGCTTCTGATTGTCACAAACAACCACGTAATTGCGGGAGCTACAAACCTGACAGTCCTGTTCAGCGTGGACGAAGGCAAGGACGGGGCGGATGCGGTGGAAGCCCGGATCAAGGGTACGGATGTGACCAAGGATGTGGGAGTGATTGCCGTTTCCCTGAAGGATATTCCGGCGGAGACAATGGCGGAGATTAAGACGGCAACCATTGGCGATTCTTCCAAGCTTAAGGTGGGAGAGCAGGTTGTGGCTATCGGGAACGCCCTGGGATACGGGCAGTCCGTGACGACGGGAATTATCAGCGCCCTGGGCCGGGAAGTAACCCTGCAGAACGATGACGGGACGCTTATCAATAACACCCTGATCCAGACGGATGCGGCCATCAACCCGGGAAACAGCGGCGGAGCCCTTCTGAACATGCAGGGACAGGTGATTGGAATCAATGAGGCCAAATATTCCTCCAGCAATGTGGAAGGTGTGGGCTATGCCATTCCTATTTCCGATGTGGAGAGCCTGATTGGAGACTTGAAGACCATGACTACCCGCTCTGAGGTGGATGCGGACAAGATGGGATATCTGGGCATCAACTGCCAGGACGTGACGGAGGAGATTTCCAAGCAGTACGATATGCCGGTGGGTATTTACCTGAAATCTGTAGTGAAGGGCTGTGCGGCGGACAAGGCCGGATTAAAGAAGGGCGATATCCTGACCCGGTTTGACGGGGTGGCTGTGAGCAGCTATGATTCCCTGCGGGAACGCCTCCAGTACTACGAAGCAGGAGAGACGGTGGAAGTGACGGTACAGACGCCGGACGACGATGGTTATGTGGAAAAGACAGTGCGTGTAACTTTAAATTCCAGAGAGGAGATTGACGCAGCTTCGGAATAGAACCAGACAGGAAAGACCAGGCATTGGAAGGAAATACTTGTAATTCCCTTCAAATGCTTGGTCTTTCTGGCTTTTTGTGATAGAATAAAACGTGAGGATATGCAGGATAAAGAGGTGGAAGAATGGACGAGAAGGATTACAAGGACGAGACCTTGGAAATAGAAGAGGAACAGGAGGGGGATGCGGACAAAGAAAAAGACGGATATGAGGATGTCTGCTTTCTCTGCCACAGGCCCCAGAGCAAGGCCGGAAAGATGATTACCCTGGGCCAGGGAATCTGCATCTGTGCGGACTGCCTGCAGAAAACCATGGATACGTTCCATGACAGCAATCCGGATTTTTCACGGATTCCCGGGATCAGCATGATCAACCTGTCAGATCTGCAGAATATGATTCCCCAGCGCCAGAAGGTGAAGGCTAAGAAGAAAAAGCCCAAAGAGGAGGCGAAGAAAGTCCTTGACATCCGGAGCATTCCGGCGCCTCACCGGATCAAGGCCAGCCTGGATGAGTATGTGATCGGCCAGGATCACGCTAAGAAGGTAATTTCCGTGGCCGTGTACAATCACTACAAGCGGGTGGCTACGGGGACCCAGGACGAGATCGAAATTGAGAAGTCAAATATGCTGATGATTGGGCCTACGGGAAGCGGGAAGACATATCTGGTGAAGACCCTGGCCCGTCTTCTGGATGTTCCCCTTGCCATTGCCGACGCCACTTCCCTGACGGAAGCAGGGTATATCGGGGATGATATCGAAAGTGTGATTTCCAAGCTCCTTGCGGCTGCGGACAACGATGTAGAGCGGGCGGAGCAGGGAATTGTCTTTATTGACGAGATCGACAAGATTGCCAAGAAGAAGGATACCCATCACCGGGACGTAAGCGGGGAATCGGTGCAGCAGGGCCTTTTAAAGCTTCTGGAGGGTGCGGAGATTGAGGTCCCGGTGGGAGCCAACAGCAAAAACGCCATGGTTCCCCTGACTACGGTGAATACCCGGAATATCCTCTTTATCTGCGGCGGCGCCTTCCCGGAGCTGGAGGAAGTGATCAAGGAGAGGCTGAACAAGAAGTCCTCCATGGGTTTCCAGGCGGATTTGAAAGACAAATACGACAACGATCCGGATCTTCTTGGCAAAGTAACGGTGGAGGATCTGCGGAACTTCGGAATGATACCGGAATTCTTGGGCCGCCTCCCTGTAATTTTCACCCTGAACAGCCTCACAAAAGAGATGCTGGTGCGTATCTTAAAGGAGCCGAAAAATGCCATACTCAAGCAGTACCAGAAGCTTCTGGCCTTAGACGAGGTACAGCTGGAGTTTGACGAGGGCTCTCTGGAGGCCATTGCGGATAAAGCCATGGAGAAAGATACGGGAGCCCGGGCCCTGCGGGCCATCATCGAGGAATTTATGCTGGACATCATGTATGAGATTCCCAAGGATGACAACATCGGCCGGGTCACCATCACCCGGGAGTACATCCAGCACACAGGGGGCCCGGTCATCGCCATGCGGGGGGTTCTGGCTTTGGAGAGGACAAATGCGGGACTATAATTAGGAGGGAAAATAAATGAATACAGAATTTTTTGACAACATTGGAAGAACCATCTCGGATGCGGCCGAGACTGTGGGCCGCAAGACCGGGGAACTGGCGGAGATCGTCCGCCTGAAAAACCAGGTCTACGGCCTGGAACGGGGAATCAAGAAGGATTATGAAGAGCTGGGAAAGATGATTTATGAGAGGTATGCCAGCCAGGGGACCGTCCAGGAAGACCTGCTGCCTATCTGTGAAGAGATTGCCCAGAAAGAGATCCTGATCGATCAGTATAAGGGAGAAATTGACGGTTTAAAGAATGAGGCTTGAGAAGAAAGACAAGAAGAAACGAGACGCCTGTTTCTGGGGAGGCTTATTTGGGATAAGCCTCCTTCTGAATCTGGCGGCAAGAATGTCCAGGGGCTTTGCGGAGTGGTATGCAGTCCGCATCTATCCCCTGTGGGTTAGGACCCTGGGAGGCCTAAGCTCCCTCCTTCCCTTTTCCCTCATAGAGGTGCTGCTGTATCTGGCAGGCCTTGGGCTTCTGGCAGGCTTTGCCGCAGTCCTGGCAAAGAGGGTGTCTGTCCGGCGGGCGCTTGGGATTCTGGCCCGGACAGCGGTGACTGCATTTGCCCTGTTTACCTTGAACTGCGGAATCAATTACCAGAGGACGCCCTTTTCCCAGCGGGCCGGATTTTCCCTTCAGGAATCCACGGAGGAGGAGCTGATTGCTCTCTGTGAGCGCCTGGTGGAAGAAATCAATGCGTCGGCGGCAGAGATTGAGGTGGACGGGGAAGGGCACTGCCTGATGAGGGGGAATTTGGCTAAGGAGGCAAAAAAGGCTATGCAGGCGGCAGGAGAGGAATACCCGGAGCTCTCCGGTTATTATCCCAATCCCAAGCCGGTAGCCAGCACCTGGTACCTGTCCTACCAGCTTCTCCAGGGGGTATACAGTCCCTTTACCGTGGAGGCCAATTACAACAGCGGAATGCCGGATCACGACAAACCTTCCACAGTCTGTCATGAGCTTTCCCATCTGAAAGGTTTTATGCGGGAGGATGAGGCGAATTTTGTAGCCTATCTGGCCTGCCGGAGCTCGGAAAGCCCGGAATTTCGTTACAGCGGAAGCCTCTTGGCCTATATTTACAGCGGAAATGCCCTTTACGCCCAAAACCTGGAGGCATTCCTTGAGGTGCGGGAGAAGCTCTGCGATCAGGCGGTGGCAGATCTGCTCCATCACAATGCCTATTGGGATACATACCGGGGTACGGTTTCCCAGGTGTCGGACAAGGTCAACGACGTGTACCTGAAAGTCAATTCCCAGGAAGACGGCACCAGGAGCTACGGGCGCATGGTGGATCTTCTGCTGGCCTGGAACAGGGAACAGTCCTAGGGAGGAATGAGTTCAGACCCCGTTTCGGAGAATGGCATCCAGAAGGGCGTTTTCGTACCGTCTTCCGGCTTCGTTCCAGTTGATTACCCGGAACCAGTTTTGGATGTAATCGGCCCGGCGGTTCTGGTGTTTCAGGTAATAGGCGTGTTCCCAGAGATCCAGATTTAAGATGGGGATCAGGTGTTTCGGCAGGGGCGTCTCCTGGTTTGGCAGGGGAAGGAGCACAAGTTTTCCCCGCTCATCGGCGGCCAGCCACAGATAGCCGGATCCAAAGAGCTTCAGGGCCATTTGGTAGAAGGTTTCGTAAAAGGCCTCCAGATTTTCAAAGTCCAGCAGCAGGGCTTTTTCAAGCCTTCCCTGGGGCTGCGTGGCATGGGGCGTCATTCCTGCAAAATAGAGCTGATGGTTGTAAACGCCTCCGGCATTTTTCAGGACATCTTCCCGGATGGCTTCAGGCAGTTCCCGGCTGTCTTGAATCAGGCGCTCTAAAGTCCAGTCATGAAACCGGGGCCAGGGCTTAAGCAGGCGGTTTAGATTGTCTACATAAGTTTTCAAATGCTTATCGTGGTGGAAGTACATGGTTTCCGTATCGATGCAGGGTTCCAAAGAATCATAGGGATAGGGAAGGGGCAGGACTGTGAAAGGGTAGTGCTGGAGCATAGGTTCACCTCAAATCTGTTTTTTCATTCTATGTGTAAGTTTATAAAATATGCACTTGACAAATATCGTCATATGGACTACAATAATATCTGCACGTGAGTGATCGGAGTATGGCGTAGCTTGGTAGCGCGCTCGGCTGGGGGCCGAGAGGTCGCAGGTTCAAATCCTGTTACTCCGACTAAAAGAAGCCGGAAACCGGAAGATTCTGTTGGAATCGAAAGGGTTCCGGCTTTTTTCGGGTATTGACAAACCAAAAGCCAACTGCTATATTTTGTATCAGAACAAAGGCGTTCTCCCTGGGTGAAGAACGTCTTTTTTTACGCAGACAATGCCGGCGGAAGCCGGAATAAGGAGAGAGACAGGATGAGCCAAAATTCAAAGAGAGATATTTTAAGACTGGTAGAGGAAGAGGATGTGGAGTTTATCCGCCTGCAGTTTACGGACTTATTCGGAGGACTGAAAAATGTAGCCGTGACGGCCGGCCAGCTGGAGCGGGTGCTGGACCGGAAATATGTGTTTGACGGTTCCTGTATCGAAGGATTTGCAGATAACAACGATACGGATCTTCTGCTGTCCCCGGATCTGGATACGCTGGCAATCTTTCCCTGGAGGCCCCAGCAGGGCAAAGTGGCCCGTCTGATCTGTGACATCCAGAGAACCGATGGCTCTCCCTATGAGAGCGATCCCCGCTATATTCTGAAAAAGGTGCTTAAGGAAGCGGGAGAGATGGGCTATCAGTTTGACGTAGGACCGGAGTGTGAGTTTTTCCTGTTCCATACGGATGACCAGGGAAATCCCACCACCTACACCCACGAGAAGGCGGGATATTTTGATATGGGTCCGGTAGACCAGGGGGAGAATGCCAGAAGAGATATGGTGCTGACCTTGGAGGAGATGGGATTTGAAGTGGAGTCCTCCTACCACGAGGTGGCTCCCGGACAGCATGAGATTGATTTCCGGTATGACGAAGCCCTTTTGACGGCAGATCACATTGTGACTTTTAAGTTGGCGGTAAAGACCATTGCCAAGCGTTTCGGCCTTCACGCCACCTTTATGCCCAAGCCCCGGACCGGGGAAAACGGTTCCGGGATGCACACCAATATCTCCCTGTCCAGGGAAGGAAGGAATGTGTTCCAGGATCCGGCAGATCCCAACGGCCTGAGCAAGGAGGCCTATTACTTTATCGGAGGGCTTTTAAAGCATGTGCGGGGAATGACTGCCGTTACCAACCCTCTGGTAAATTCCTACAAGCGCCTGTTCCCGGCGAAGCCCTCGGCGGGTTACACGGCGCCCTCCCATGTGGCCTGGTCGGCAGTCAACCGGACCCAGCTTATCCGGATTCCTGCCCAGCGGGGAGAGAATGCCCGGATCGAACTGCGAAGCCCGGATCCCTCCTGCAATCCCTATCTGGCCCTGGCTCTCTGCCTGGCGGCGGGGCTGGAGGGAATCCGTGAAGAAATCCTTCCTCCGGCGGCTGTGGATCGGGAGATCCGCGGCATGACCAGAGAGGAGCGCAGGGAGGCGGGAATCCTTATGCTTCCCCGGAATTTGAAAGAGGCCCTGGAAGCCATGGAAGAGGACGCCCTGGTAAAAAGCGTTCTGGGAGAGACCGTAAGCCGCAGCTATATCCGGGAGAAATACCGGGAGTGGGAGGAATATACCGTTCAAGTGTCAAAATGGGAGACTGACAGGTACTTGTACCGGATCTGACGCCTCTGGAAATACACGGGGCATACCGTGAGGGAGGTGTGAGCGTGACCAATGTAATTGTATTATTTCCGAAAATAGAAGAGGCGAAAAGCGTCCGGAACCTTCTGGTGCGCCACGGCTTCCAGGTCCCGGCCGTCTGTACCACAGGAGCCCAGGCCCTGGCCCAGGCTGATGCCCTGGGTGACGGAATCCTGGTGTGCGGCTACCGGTATGCGGACATGATGTATTCGGAACTCCATGACTGTCTTCCCCCTCACTTTGAGATGCTTCTGGTAGCCTCCAAGAGAGTGTGGGACGATTGCATCGGAAACGATATTGTATGCGTGTCCACGCCCATCCGTGTCCAGGATCTTTTAAATACCCTGGAGATGATGGCGGTCCAGATAGAGCGGCGGAGGAAACGCCTGCGGCAGAAGCCGAAAGTCCGGTCCGAGGAAGATAAAAAGACGGTCCGGGAGGCCAAGGAGCTTTTGATGGAGCGAAACAATATGTCCGAGGAGGAAGCCCACCGCTATCTGCAGAAATGCAGTATGGACGGAGGGAGAAATCTGGTGGAGACGGCACAGATGGTGCTGAGCATGATGAATTTTTGACGGAGGTGGAGATAGAAATGAAGTTTACCAAAATGCACGGCATAGGAAATGACTATGTGTATGTGGACTGTACCCTTCAGGAATTGGAGAATCCGGAAGAGACGGCCCGCCTGGTGAGCCATCGGCACAAGGGCATTGGCTCCGACGGGTTGATACTAATCAAGAAGTCTTTGGAAGCGGATTTTGAGATGGTCATGTACAATGGGGACGGATCCTACGGAAAGATGTGTGGCAACGGCATCCGCTGCGTGGCCAAATATGTCTATGACAACGGCCTCACGGACCGGACGGAGATTACGGTAGCCTCCGGCGGGGCGGTGAAGCATCTGAAATTGACGGTTTCCCAGGGAAAAGTAACCCGGGTACAGGTGAATATGGGAGAACCCATTCTGAAGCCGGAGGAGATTCCGGTTCTGGGGGCAGGGGAATCCCTGATAGCAGAACCCATTCTCATAGGGGACCGGGAGTATGCCATGACCTGCGTGTCCATGGGAAATCCCCACGCAGTTGTCTTTCTGGAGCATGTAAAGGATCTGAAAATCGAAGAGCTGGGGCCTAAGTTTGAGAACCATTCCCGTTTCCCGGACCGGGTCAACACGGAATTTGTCCGGGTGATAGACCGGAAAAACCTGGAGATGCGTGTCTGGGAGCGGGGTTCCGGGGAAACCCAGGCCTGTGGGACGGGAGCCTGTGCCACAGCGGTTGCCGCCGTCCTGAACGGTTATACAGATCGGGAAGTGACCGTGCATCTGCTGGGGGGCGATCTGGATATCTGCTGGAGCCAGGAGGATAACTGCGTCTATATGACAGGACCTGCGGCTACTGTGTTCCGGGGAGAGGTGGATTTGGAGGAGCTGCGCTAAGCTGGATAGTTGTGGCTGAGGCGGACGCAGTTAAGAAACCTTATCCCATCCGGAACGCGCTCTCGCTCCATTCAAACGCAGCAGTACTAGGCTCATACTTCGCCTACGGCTCGTATTCGCCAAGTGCTGGCGTTTTCATAGGGTTCCGGCTAAGATAAGGTTTCTTAACTGCTGGCAGTCTCCAGCTAAACATTCATTTTTCAGTTGCTTTATTTTTTCCTGAGTATAGCAGCCCCTAGTCCCGTTTGGAGGAGCAGGCTCTCGCCAAATAGACATACTAAGCGTAGGCTTGGCCCTTCGGGTAAGAAAATGGTCCGATCCATATAGGCCTAGCTCACTGCCTGCGGCTTGCGTTCCCCAAGGACTGGCAAGAGAAA
>CAJUMM010000016.1:0-36848 GCA_910586955.1 uncultured Lachnospiraceae bacterium
CATACGCTCTTTGAAAGGCCGCCTTCATAATCTGACCATCGGTCTCTGCGGTGATCTGAAATTCGGCCGGACAGTGCATTCCTTGATTAACGCCTTGGTGCGGTATACGGGTATTACCTTCGTATTTATTTCCCCGGAGGAGCTTCGCATTCCCGATTATATCCGGGAGGACGTGCTGGATGCCAAGGGCGTGCCCTACCGGGAAGTGGAGCGTTTGGAGGATGTCATCGGCGGACTGGATCTTCTGTATATGACCAGAGTACAGAGAGAGCGGTTCTTCAACGAGGAAGACTATGTGCGCCTGAAAGATTTCTACATATTGGATAAGAAGAAAATGAGCCTGGCGGGAGAGGATATGCTGGTACTCCATCCCCTTCCCAGGGTGAATGAGATTTCCGTGGAAGTGGACAGCGACCCCAGGGCAGCCTATTTCAGACAGGTACAGTACGGCGTTTACGTGCGTATGGCCCTGATTCTCACATTGCTGGAGGTGGAAGTATAATGGCAAGTATTTTGAATGTCGGACGGATTGCGGAAGGGTTCGTGCTGGATCACATTGAGGCCGGAAGGAGCATGGAGATTTACAAGTATCTCAATCTGGACAAGCTGGACTGTACGGTGGCAATTATTAAAAATGCCCGCAGCAAGAAGATGGGGAAGAAGGATATTATGAAAATCGAGTGTCCCATCGATTTTATCGATCTGGATGTGGTGGGTTTTATTGACCATAACATTACGGTAAATATTGTGAAAGATGAGGAGATCGTGGAGAAAAAGCCCTTAAGGCTTCCCAAAGAGATCCGCAATATTGTCCGGTGCAGGAATCCCCGCTGCATCACCTCCATCGAGCAGGAACTGGATCACGTGTTCCTGCTGACGGACGAGAAAAAGGAAGTCTACCGCTGCAAGTACTGCGAAGAAAAGTATAAGAGAAAATAAACGGGGTTCCTTACCCTTCCCGCAGGCTCAGGCGGCAGAGTAGCTCATTGGCGATGGTTCCGGCTTTCAGGGCCAGATCTTCCGCCCGCAGGGTCCGGGAACCATCAGTTCCCAGAAGCGTGACGGCATCTCCGGTCCGGGCTTCGGGAATGTGGGTCACATCAATGAGGAGCTGATCCATACAGATATTTCCCAGGATCCGGGTTTCTTTTCCGTGGAGCAGGACGGGAACATCCCGGTTGGAGAGGCTGCGGGGAAGGCCGTCCGCGTAACCGATGGTGACGGCGGCGATGCGCATAGGGCGGTCTGCCCGGAAATTCCGGCCGTAGCTGACGCTTTCTCCGGGAGATAGCTCCTTGATGAGGGAAATTCCGGCCCGGAGGGAGAGGACCGGCTTTAGGGGGCAGGTCTTCAGAAGTTCCGGTTCCGGCTGGCTGAATGCCCCGTACATGGCGATACCAAACCTTGCGTAGGAGAGGGGAAGCCCGGGGTAGTTTAGAACCCCGTAACTGCTCTGGAGGTGGAGCTTTCCCGGATCGCAGCCTAGAAGGCGCAGCTGTTCTGCGGTTTCAAAAAAGCTCCGGATCTGCTCCAGGGTGAAGGCCTTGTCCCCAGGCTCCCGGCTGTCGGCCACGCAGAGGTGGGAAAACATGCCGCAGATCCGGAGTTTCGGAAGGGAGAAGAGCCGGGCCAGGTCTTCTATATGTTCCGGCCGCTCTCCCAGACGGTGCATGCCGGTGTCCAGTTTCAGGTGAACACGCAGGGGGACGAAGGCGGCGTCATTTAAGGCCCGGGCGTGGGAACAGTCGGCGGCTGTCTGGATGAGATCGTAGGCCGTTAAAAGGCTGGTCTCCCGGGGCGGGGTGTAGCCCAGAACCAGGATTTCCCCCCGGACGCCCTGGCGGCGCAGTTCCACACCCTCCCTTGCGGTGGCAACGGCGAAGGCGGTGACGCCGATTTTATTTAAATAGGAAGAGACCGGGACGGCGCCGTGTCCGTAGGCATTTGCTTTCACCACAGCCATAAATTCGCACCCTTGGGGCAGCCGGCTTTTTAAGAGCTTCACGTTCCATTCAAGATTTTCAAAGTTTAGTTCTTTCCAGGCTCTCCGCTCCGGGAGAAGCCGGAAAATCATAGCATCCGAATTGATTTTCGTTATCATCTTTGATTCCTTTCCAAAAATTTTTCTTTCAAAACCAGCAGAACCCAGGAACACACCAGGGTAAAGAGGGTGACTGCCAGAAAATGCAGGAGACTGTTATTGATAAAAAAGAGAAGCCCGGTGATCTTTGCCCCGGCCCGCACCACAATGATAACAAGGGGGTGCAGAAGATAGATAAGGAGAGGCAGATCTTTGGGAAGCCTTTCCGTCAGATCGGGAGGTTCTATGTCCAGAAGTACGGAAAAGAGGAAGTACATTAAGGGAACCAGGGACAGATACATGCTGTCGTGGCGCTGTACCTCCAGAAGCCGGAGGGTAATCCCTTCCGCCAGGATACAGGCATAGGAGAGGCCCAGGCCTGCCAGGGAGAGGGAGAGAGGGGGCCGCCTGCAGGAGGCTAGGGTCCATCCCAGCAGCAGGAAGACAGGGGCGTAGAAAAGGCCGTTTCTCGTATATTCGAAAACCCGGAAAATCCCCTCATAGCAGGTATGGGCCAGAGAGGGATCCGGAAGGAAGCCGTAATAGCTGTCTCCAAAGAGGCCGGCCAGGTAGAGAACCCCGGTGAGGATTCCGGCTGCGGGAAGGGGCATGGAGCGCAGGAAGAAAAAGACCAAGGCAAAGCCTAAAAGAAGGGCAGGGAGATACCACAGGTGGTAGAAGGTCCCGTCCAGAAAGAGCATTTTCAGAAGGGATACAGGATTGGCTTCCTTGAAATGCCCTGCGTAGATTCCCACAGGCAGGTAGAGGATCACGGAGGCCAGGTAAATGATGCCGATGCGCCTTAGATAGCGGAGGGCGGCCCGGCCTTCTTCCAGGGCTCTTGGAAGGATAAAGTATCCGGTTACCATAAAAAAGAAGGGGACAGCGGTGCGGGCCAAAATCCGGGTCAGGATAAAGTCCCCTTCCGGGGAATAGGAAGCCAGAGGCGAAGTGTGAATGGCAATAACCAGAAGGGCGGACAGGAGCTTCCAGTTGTTGATGCCGGAGTAGATATGTTTTTCATTCATGGCGTTCACCTCCACAAGGTAACGATATAGCCGCCGGTGTTGGTCCCGGATATCAGGAAGGGGTTGTCTGCCGGAATCTCGATCCGGGCGCCCTGTTCCCCGGATTTTTGGTAGAAAATCTCAAAAGACTGGTTTTGGATTTCTATTTTCAGATGGGGGCCCTCAAAGGGGAAGCAGGCCAGATATTCCAGATATTCCTCCAGGCAGAGGCCGTACCGCTCCATCAGGGCGGCGTGGGGAATTCCCACATAGCGGAAATGCCAGGGCTCCGCTGCGATTCCCGTGATGGCTTCTTTTCCCTCCGGGTAGCGCTCCGTAAAGCCGTAGGAGGTCATTTTTGCCCGGAAGCTCCGGCAGATGCCTGTCCTTGGGAAATGGGGACGGATAAAGTCTATTGGTTCCCGGTTTAAGGCCAGGTCTGCCGCCAGTCCGGTCTGATGTTCGCTGCAGTCCGGAAGAGCCACGTACTTTCCGGTAAATTCCGGGCCGTTTTCCTTTAGGGAGGAGGCGTAGATCTCCTCCTGCTCTTCCCTGGTCCGGAAACCGCTGACCAGAAGAATGGAGGAACGGCATCCCAGGGCGCCTAAAAGGTTTTCCAGTACCAGAGCCGTCCTTTTTTCCAAAGGAATCCGGGAGGAACCGAAGAAGCGGAAAGTTTTTGCAGCAGGCTGGATTCTCAGGGGATGGTCTTTGTTTACCAGTATCAGGCTGCCCTGCCCCTCCATTTCCGGGGTTAGGCTCAGGCTTCTCATGGCTCCACCGCCAATCGGATCAAGGTGTCTAAGATTTCTTCAAAGGTCATGCCGATGCCTTTCAGCATATTGGGATAACGGCTGTGGGAGGTAAAACCGGGAATGGTGTTCACTTCGTTGAAGACAATCCGTCCCTCCGGCGTCAGGAACATATCCACCCGGGCAAAGCCCTTGCAGGAGAGAATGCGGTAGATGCGTCCTGCTGTCTCCCGGATCCGTCCTGCAGTCTCACTGTCAATACGGGCGGGCATATGGATCCGGGAGGTTTTCAGGGTGTATTTCTCTGTGTAGTCAAAGAACCCCTGGGACAGTTCGATTTCGTCCACTTCCCCAATGATCAGATTTTCGTTGCCCAGCACGGCGCAGCCTACCTCGAAGCCGGGAACGGCCTCCTCCACAAGGACGCAGTCGTCGTGGCCGAAAGCCAAGGTGATGGCTTCCTCCAGCCGGCAGGGATTTTCAATCCGGGTGATACCGAAGGAGGAGCCGGCCTTTAAAGGCTTTACAAACAGGGGGTAGGCCATATGTTCCGTCATGGAAAACTGCTCCTCCTGGGTTGGCATCCGCCGGAAGAGGACGGATTTGGGCACTTCGATGCCGTCCAGGTTTACCAGAGTGTGGGCCAGGTGCTTGTCCATGCCCAGGACGGAGCTTTCCATGCCGCAGCCTACGATGGGGATCCCGGCCAGTTCGCAGAGCCCCTGGACGGTTCCGTCCTCCCCGTTCTTTCCGTGGAGAACGGGAAAGACGGCGTCCAGGCGGATAAGCTCCATTGCGCCGCTGCGCATAAGGTAAAGGCCGTGGTCCGGCCGGTTGGGAGAGAGAAAAGCGGGAGAGCAGGCGGCAGAAGCCCAGTGATCCGTGGGAATGTCGTCCACGTCTCCTTCATAATAAAGCCAGGATCCCTCCCGGGTAATGCCGATGAGATGAATCTCATACTTGGCTTGATCCAAGTGGGAGATAACCGAGTAGGCAGACTGGAGGGAGACTTCGTACTCCGTGGAGCAGCCTCCGAATAGGATAGCAAGGGTTGTTTTATGGTTCATGGTGAGAGCTCCTTTCCTTAATTCGCCCATGTACTCTGGGCATAGAGGTACACCCGAAGGGTGTTTCCTTGATTCGCCCATGTACTTTGGGCATAGAGGTACACCCGAAGGGTGTTTCCTTAATTTGCCCGTGTGATTTTAGTATAAAGGCCTCCGGTGACAGGCCCGTGACTGCCCGGTGACAGTTTTGTCATGTAAAAAACCGGATCCGATAGCTGTATTGTATCGAATCCGGTGCAGAAAAACCTATAGATTTTGTGACAGAGGCCTTAAGAAAATCTTAGCATGTCTTTTGTTTTTTATGAACTTTTTCCTGCTTCGGCAGGCAGGGAGACTAAGAAGAGGGTTCCCTCCTCATTGCTTTCGGCCGAGATGCTTCCCTGGTGGGCGTTTACAATTTCTTTGGCAATGGCCAGCCCCAGTCCGGCCCCTCCCGTGGCCGAGGAGCGGGCGCTGTCCAGGCGGTAGAATTTTTCGAAGATTGCATTTAGGTTTTCCGGCGGGATTACAGGGCCCTGGTTGGAAAAGGTAATGTGAATCCGGTCTTCCTCCTGCCAGGCCCGGATCCGGATATCTGTATTTTCGTAGCTGTAGGCTGCCGCATTTTTGAGGATATTGTTGAAAACCCGGGCCAGCTTGTCCGGATCCCCGGGGAGAATCAAATCTTCCGGTACCTCCACCAGAGCCTTCTTCCCGGCAGGAGCCAGAATGGGATAAAATTCTTCCACCATCTGGAAGAGCATGTGGGAGAGCCGGATGGACTCACGGTTTAATGGAATGGACTGGAGGTTGAAGCGGGTGATCTCGAAAAATTCGTTGATAAGCTGCTCCAGGCGGTAAGCCTTGTCCAAGGTAATGGAGAGGTATTTGGCTCTCTGCTCCACCGGGAGCTCCGGAGCCTCTTTCATCAGTTCCAGATAGCCGATGACAGAGGTAAGGGGGGTGCGGATATCATGGGCCAGGTAAACCACCAGATCGTTTTTCCGCTGTTCCGCCTGCCTGGCGTCCCGATACCGTTTCTCCAGGATGTTTTTGCATTCGTTTAGTTTCAGCTCCAGAAAGCCCATTTCCGGAGACAGGGTAATAAGCTCCTCCTTTTCATCCAGCAGGGCGTCACAGCCTGCGGAGATCTGATCAAAATATTCCGTTACCCAGCGGATGGAGTAGCGGAATACAGCCATCAAGGCGATGATGATGGCAATGCAGATAATGGTTCCCAGATGGTTGCGGAAGGTGGCCTGGTAGATGTAAAGGGCGTCTGTGTAGTCCAGAAAGAAGGTCCGGCCAAGGAAATCTACCACGGCGTCCCCGAAGCGCCCCCGGATCAGTTCCCGCAGAAGAAAGACAATTCCCACCGCCATCAGCATCATGGAAAGCATTTTCCGGGTCATTTTCCGCTCAAAGGCCACGTAACGGTTTTTTCTCGTGCTTTTTCTACTCAATTTTATACCCCACTCCCCAGACGGTTTTGATGTACTTGGGCTTTTCGCTGGAGTCATTCATCTTCTCCCGCAGATGCCGGATGTGCACCATAATCGTGTTGTTATTGTTGCTGTAGTATTTTTCTCCCCACACGTCGAAGAAGAGACGGTCGGAGCTGACTACCTCTCCCCGGTTTTTGCACAGGCTCCAGAGAATGGAGAACTCCGTGGGCGTCAGGGAGAGAGGCTTTTCATTTAAGGTGCAGGTGTGGTTCAGCTTGTTGATTACCAATCCGGAGACAGAGATGGTGTTTTGGTCCTCCTCCTGGAGGGGAACATTGTTGTACATGGTAAAGCGGCGGAGCTGGGCTTTCACCCGGGCTATAAGCTCCAGGGGACGGAAAGGCTTGGTCATATAGTCGTCCGCCCCCAGGGTAAGCCCGGTGATCTTGTCAATCTCTTCGTCTTTGGCCGTCAGCATAATAATAGGGAAATTCTGGGTTTCCCGGATTTTCTGGCAGATGGAGAAGCCGTTCATATCCGACAGCATCACGTCCAGCACGGCCAGGGCCGGGGTTTCGGTTTCCAGGTAGGCCAGAGCGTCCCTGCCGTTGTAAAATTTGTGAACAGTGTAGGACTCATTGGCCAGGTAAAGTTCAATCAGGTCTGCGATCTCTTTTTCATCGTCTACAACTAAAATATCGGCTTTCATATATGTAAATACTCCGTTTCTTCCATAGTAAGACAGGAAATGTATTCTATCTGTTTTATTATAGCAGAAAAAGAGAGGGTAATTTTTAATATTTTGTGAAAAAATCTTAAGAAGAACTGAACGTGGGAGCAGGGACGGACGATATACAGGATAAAGACAGCAGTGCGAAAGAGGGCTGTGTTTTTTGCCCAGCACGGAAATCAGGAGGTTTTTGGTGAAAGTTGTAAATTATTATGAGGATATTTCCACGCCCCATGTAAATACCCTGCCGGACCGGGCCTATTTTATTCCCTTTGAAAATGAGGAGAAAGCCAGGAAAGGCTTAAGGGAAACATCCGGCCGCATGCAGCTTCTCAACGGCAGCTGGAAATTTGCCTGGTATCCCTGCCTGGAGGCGGTTCCCCAGGATTTTTGCAGCCAAGACTATGATCCCTGTGAACTGGGAAATATCGAGGTTCCCGGCTGCTGGCAGACCCAAGGGTATGACTGTCATCAGTATGTCTGCAACAGGCATGTGATTCCGGTGGATCCTCCTTTCTTGCCGGAGGACATTCCCTGCGGAACCTATATAACGGAATTTGAGTATTCCAAGGAGGAACTTTTGCCGGTGGCGGAGCTGGTATTTGAGGGTGTGGATTCCTGCTTTTATGTGTGGGTAAACGGAGAGTTTGCGGGCTACAGTGAAGTTTCCCATGCCACAAGCATGTTTGATATTTCCGGCTTTTTGAGGGAAGGGAGGAACCGGCTTTCCATCCTTAATCTCAAGTGGTGTACGGGGACCTATTTTGAGGTTCAGGATAAATGGCGCATGACAGGGATTTTCCGGGATGTCTATCTCTTAAAGCGTCCCCAGGTGCGGCTGGAGGATTTCTACCTGCATCAGGAATTTGCAGCGGATGATTCTTCCGTCCTTTTGAAAACGGATTTTTCTTTCCGGGGCCAAGGCGGCAGCATGAAAGTGCGGCTCTACGGGCCGGAAGGGGAATGGGCAGGGGAGACGGAAATCCCCATAGAAGAGGGGGCCCGAGCAGAGCTGGCAGTTGCGGCGCCCAGGCTCTGGTCAGCGGAAACTCCTGCGCTTTACACCATGATCTGTGAGCTTCCCGGGGAGGTCATTGGCCAGAAAATAGGATTTCGCAGGATCACGGCGGAAAAGGGCGTCATCAAAATCAACGGCCATCCCATCCGCATCAAGGGCGTAAACCGGCATGACACGGACCCGGTGACGGGCTATGCGGTGGATCGGCAGCATATTCTGCGGGATTTGATCCTAATGAAGCGGAATAATATCAATGCCCTCCGGACAGCCCACTATCCCAACAGTCCCCTGGTCATTGAGCTTTGCAATGAATTGGGCCTCTATGTTATGAGCGAAGCGGACCATGAGCTTCACGGATTGGCCTATTCCGGCGGGGATCTGGCTCCCATTGCCAAGGAGCTTAGGGATGATCAGAAAGGGGGCGGGGGTTTCCGCTATTATTGTCCCCAGATCAATGACAACCCCCAGTATGAGAAGGCGGCGGTGGACCGGATGATCAAGAATACGATCCGGGAGAAAAACCAGTGCAGCGTGATTTTCTGGTCCCTGGGCAATGAATCCGGCTGGGGGAGAAACCAGGAGATTGCCGGGCGCTTTATCAAAGAGTACGATCCCACCCGCCTGCTTCACTACGAAAGCCTTTTTCCGGGCCTGAAGAGGAAGCCGGATTACTCCTGCCTGGATGTGATGAGCCGGATGTATCCAAGCACCATGTGGATTGAGGAGAAGTACGGGGACCGGCCGGACTATAACGGCTCCGGGGAATTGATCAGCAACAGCGACGAGTATACGGAGAACTGCTATAAGGAGTTTATGAAAGATCACCCCTTCCTCCTCTGCGAGTACATTCACGCCATGGGGAACAGCCTGGGGGATGCGGAGGATTATTTTGAGCTGATGGAGCGGTATGAACGCTTCGCAGGGGGCTTTGTCTGGGAGTGGGCGGATCATGGAAAATATATAGGGGATGACCGCCTGGGGAGGCCTATGTACCAGTACGGCGGGGATTCCGGCGAATTTCCCGCAGACGGGAATTTCTGCATGGACGGCATGACTTTTCCGGACCGCAGGCCTCACAGCAGCTTAAAAGAATATCAGAATGTGCTGCGTCCCGTCCGGGCCCGCTGGAGCCGGGTAAATAAGAGTATTTTCCTGCGCAATATGCTGAATATCGTGGATTTCCGGGAGGCGCTTTATGTGTCCTATGAGGTCAGCTGTAACGGAAGGAAGATCCGGGAAGGCAGGTTCGATCTGCCCTCCTGCAGGCCCGGATGTGAGGCGGAGGTTTCCCTGGATTTGAAGATTCCGGCGGAAGGGGAATGCTATCTTACTTTGTTCTATCATAATAAGAAGGAAAGCCCTGCCCTGCCGGAGGGCTTTGTGCTGGGAATGGATCAGCTGGCCCTTGATACGGCTGCTCCCAAAGAAAATCCCTGGTATGTGCCTGCCAGGGCAGAAAGGGCCCTGAAAGTCCACCAGACGGACCGGGTGGCGGTTGTGAGCGGGAAATCCTCGAAAGGGGAGTTTTCCTACACCTTTGACAAGAAGCTGGGGACTTTCAAGTGGATGCGGATCAATGGGAAAGAGCTTTTGGACGCTCCTATGGAGTACAATATTTCCCGGGCTCCCACGGACAATGACCGGGGGTTTGGCATGGCATACCGGGATTGGAAGGAGATAGGCTATTATGATGTGGTGACCAGGGTTTATGAGAAGGATACGGTCGTGGAGGAAAAAGAGGGCGCTGTGGAGATCCGGGTGCATTTCTCCATGGCGGCAGTTTACCGGGCAAATGTACTGACGGCTTGGGCCCTGTGGACCATAACCCCGGAGGGGGCCCTGGAGCTCCGGTGCAGCGTGGAGCGCCAGAAGGACTTTGTTCCCCTGCCCAGATTCGGTATCCGGCTGTTTCTTAGGAAGGAGGCCCGGCAGGTAACCTATTTTGGATACGGGCCCAACGAGAGTTACATTGACAAACACCGCTCCTGCTATTTGTCTCTCTTTGAGACAGATGCGGAAGAACTGTTTGAAGACTATGTCCGTCCCCAGGAGAACGGAAGTCATTGGTTTGTGAAATATCTCAACGTGGGAAATCCGGCCGGTCCGGGCCTCCAGGTAATACCGGGAGAGGAGGAGTTTAGCTTTAACGTGTCCCGGTATACCCAGGAAACCCTGGAGCAGACTGCCCATAACTATGAGCTGGTTCCCTCCGGCAGCACGGTGGTCTGCCTGGATTACCGGCAGGCAGGGATTGACTCCAGCAGCTGCGGCCCGGCTCTTCAGGAGAAATACCAGCTGAAAGAGGAAACTTTTATCTTTGGGATAAAAATGCTGCCCAGATGCTAAAAGAGGCAGAGTGCATTGTGAATTATTTCCAAAATTTTGGCAAAATAGTCGGAGAATGATATACCTCCGGCTATTTTTGTGATAATATAAAAGCACGAGAGAGGCGCCGGGCAGCCAAAAGGGAGAGGGCCGGCCCCAAGCGCCCCGGGAAAGGAGAAGATATATGAAGAGCGAGGAAATCAGGCAGCTTTGCCAGGAGAAAAACATCCGCATGATCGATTTTAAGATGACGGATATTGACGGCCGGTGGCGCCACATTACCATTCCTTTGGAGCGCTTCGACGAGAATATTTTCGTCTACGGAATCGGTTTCGACGGCTCCAATTACGGGTATGCGCCCATTGAGAAGAGTGATATGGTCTTCCTGCCGGATCCGGATACGGCCTATGTGGATCCCTTTGCGGAGGTTCCCACCTTGACTATGTGTGGCAATGTCTGTACCATCGGGAAGGGGGAGAACAAGCCCTTTGACCAGTATCCCAAGAACGTAAGTCTCCGGGCGGTGGAGTATATGAAGGAGACAGGCATTGCGGACCGGATGATCATCGGGCCGGAGTTTGAATTTTATCTCTTTGACAGCGCCCGCTTTGAGGTGACGCCCCGGCAGTGCGGTTACCGGATTGACGCCCGGCAGGCGGATTGGAATTTCAGTTTAGATACGCCGGGAAACAACGGCTATGAGGTTCCCTACAAAGGGGGCTACCATGTGGCCTCCCCCCAGGATGTAGGCTATGACCTGCGCAGCCGCATGTGCATGATGATGGAGGACTGGGGAATCCGGGTGAAATACCACCACCATGAGGTGGGAGGTCCCGGCCAGATGGAGATCGAGGTGGAGCTTGCGGATATGCCCCAGATGGCGGACAATACCATGATTATCAAATATATCATTAAAAATATGGCTGCCCGGGAGGGCAAGACGGCTACCTTCCTGCCCAAGCCCATTTACCAGGAGGCGGGCAGCGGCCTCCACGTACATATGCTGCTTCAGAAGGAAGGAAAACCCATCTTCTACGACGAGGAGGGGTATTCGGGACTGAGCCGGACGGCCCACTATTTTATGGGCGGTCTTTTGAAGCACATTGCTTCCCTGTGCGCCTTTACCAACCCTTCCACCAACTCCTTTAAGCGTCTGGTGCCGGGCTACGAGGCCCCTGTGACCATCGGCTACGCTACTTCCAACCGGAGCGCAGTCATCCGCATTCCGGCTTATGCCAAATCTCCGGAGGCCAAGCGCTTCGAGCTTCGCAATCCCGACGCCACGGCCAATCCCTATTACGCCTATGGGGCTATTCTGATGGCGGGCCTGGACGGCATTGCCAATCAGATCGATCCGGCCAAGAACGGCTGGGGGCCCTATGATTTCAATCTCTATACCCTCTCTGAGGAGGAGCAGAAGAAGATCAAAGGTCTTCCCAAATCCTTAGGGGAGGCTTTGGACGCCCTGGAGGCAGACCATGAGTACCTGACCAAGGGCGGCGTCTTCCCCCAGCGCCTCATTGACGTGTGGGTGGCCCGGAAGCGGGCGGAGCTCAAAAAGCTGGAGCAGATACCAAATCCGGCGGAGTTTAAGATGTATTTTGATCTGTAGAAGGCGTATTTGGGCAAATACGGACGCCCGGCTCTATGATGCTTTTTGGTCATGGGGCCGGGCGTTTCTTGTGGTGGCTGGTTGTTTGGTCTGTTTAATCTGCAAAGCATACTTAATTATTGTCAAGCTGGAAGTTGTGGCTGGAGGCGGACGCGGTTAAGGAACCTTATCCCATCCGGAACGCGCTTTCGCTCCATTCAAACGCAGCGGTACTAAGCTCACACTTCGCCTTTGGCTCGTGTTCGCTAAGGACCGGCGTTTTCATAGGGTTCCGGCTAAGATAAGGTTCCTTAATCGCTGGCGGTCTCCAGCTAAAAATTTACCATCTAGTTACTTTACTTTTTATTGAGCATAGCGGTCCCAGTTCCCATTTGGAGGGGCTGGCTTTCACCAAATGTGACCTTGGCACTTCAGGAATCCCATCCCGTATGGAACATGCTTTTGCTCTATTCAAACGCAGCGGTACTGGTCTCACGTTTCACCTGCGGTTTGCGTTCACCCAAGGACTGACAAGGTGAATTGACTGAAGGTCAAGAGAAGGTCCCCTGGGGGACGTTTTCATAGAGTTCCGGCTAAGATGGTGATTTTGTAACGCTGTCTGTGAGAGCACTTTATTCCTTCCTAAAAAATAGCTTTGTGAGATTTGAAAACAGTTTTGCATTCAAAATTATGTCATCTTTTTAAGCCACAATGAGAGTGATTTCTGTGCTACTGCATTCGATTTACTGGAAGCTGTGTCTGACGGCTGCCAGCGGTTAAGAAACCTTATCTTAGCCGGAACCCTATGAAAACGCCGGCGCTTAATGAGCCCAAGCGGCATGCGCCGGGCGAATTTAGCACCGCTGCGTTTGAATGGAGCGGGAGCGTGTTCCGGATGGGATAAGGTTCCTGAAATGCGTCCGGCTTCGACAACTTAATTCTTCCACTTGGTCAATTCCAGTTTATACTTGACATTTAAATCCTACAACTGTAATATTTAAAGAAACGGAGGAACATTATGAAAAGAAAAAGAAGATACAGAGGAAGAAGAAAAAGCTCCTTCTCCCGGCGGCAGGGATATATCCTGCTGCTGGCGGGATTTTTCATGGCCGGGGGCTTTCTGTGGGCAGGGCTTCTTCGGAAGCCGGAACCAAAAAACCGGGAACCGGTGAAAGAACCGCCTGCGGTGCTTGCGGAGTATATGGCCTGCATCCCGAAAGGGGACTATGGCCGGATGTATGAGATGCTGGATCCGGAAGCCTCCGGCGGGATTTCCAGGGAGGACTTTGTAAAGCGCAACTCGGCCATCTACGAGGGTATGGAGACGGAACATATGGAGATTGAGATCCTGGATTGGGACGAGGCAGAGAGCAGCCTGCACTACCGGACAGAATTTGACACAGCGGCAGGAAGGATCAATTTTGAGAATCAGGCGGAGTTTGCAGAAGGGAAGGATTGCTGGAAGCTGATATGGAGGGATTCCCTTATTTTCCCGGAGCTTGGGCCGGAGGATAAGGTCCGGGTAGACAAGACCCAGGCAAAGCGGGGAGAGATCCGGGATCGGGCCGGGCGTATGCTGGCGGGGCCGGGAGGGGCCTCTTCCATAGGATTGGTGCCCGGGGAGCTGGGAGAGGACCCGGAGAGCCGGGGGGAGGCAGTGGAAACCGTTGCCGGGCTTCTTGACATGGAAGCGGAAGAAATAGAAAAGAAGCTGGCGGCCAAGTGGGTGCGGGAGGATTACTTCGTTCCGGTGAAAACCCTTCCCAAGGTGGATGAGGTCCTTCTCATGTCTCCGGATCCGGAAGAAGAGCTTCGAAAGGAGAAGGAACGGCAGGACCGCCTGCTGGAGATACCGGGGGTCCGCAGAATGGAGGTGGAGGTGCGGACCTATCCTTTGGGAGAGGCGGCAGCCCATTTAACCGGCTATGTGCAGAATGTGACGGCGGAAGATCTGGAGGAACATCCAGGAGAAGGCTACCGGGCGGACAGCGTAATCGGAAGGAGCGGCCTGGAGGCCCTTTATGAGGAAGGGCTACGGGGAAAGGAGGGCTGCCGGATTTCCATTGTAGATGCCTATGGGAAGGAGAAACAGGAGATAGCAAACCGTCCGGTGGAACATGGGCAGAATCTCAAGCTGGCCATTGATGCAGAGCTTCAGGAGGCCCTTTACCAGGCGTTCCGGGAGGACGGGGGCTGTTCCGCAGCTATGGATCCCCATACAGGGGAGGTGTTTGCCCTGGTGAGTACGCCCTCCTACGATCCCAATGACTTTATTTCCGGTATGTCCCAGGAGACTTGGAGGGTTCTTAACGAGGATGGGCGCAGGCCCTTGGTGAACCGGTTCCGGCAGAGCTTTTGTCCCGGTTCCACCTGGAAGCCTGTTATGGCGGCCCTGGGGCTTGAGGCCGGCGCCATTGACCCGGACAAAGACTATGGAAATGAGGGGGTAAGCTGGCAGAAAGACAGCTCCTGGGGAGCTTACCATGTAACCACTCTTCACGCCTATGAGCCGGTGGTACTGGAGAATGCCCTTATGTATTCCGATAATATTTACTTTGCCAAGGCAGCTCTTCGGACAGGGTCGGATAAGCTGGAAAAGGGGCTGGAAAATATTGGATTTCGCAAGGAGCTGCCTTTTGAGATAGGGATGACACCTTCCCAGTATTCCAACAGTCAGGGGATTGAGACGGAAATCCAGCTGGCGGACAGTGGATACGGACAGGGTGAGATTCTGGTCAATCCTCTGCACCTGGCCTGCCTGTACACGGCCTTTGTCAATGAGGGAGATGTGCTGCGTCCCCGTCTGCTTCTTGATCCGGAAGGGGAAAGGGAGATTTGGATTCCGAAAGCCTTCTCCCCGGATACGGCCATGCGGGTACTGGAGGGTATGAAGCGGGTGGTAAATGATCCCCGGGGAACGGGCTATAAGGCCCGGCGGGAGGATGTGGTGCTGGCGGGAAAGACCGGAACGGCGGAAATTAAGGACTCGAAAGAGGATACCGGCGGCAGGGAGCTTGGCTGGTTTGCCGTTTTCACGGCGGAAGAAACCGCCGGGCGGCCGATTCTGCTGGTGAGCATGGCAGAGGATGTAAAGGGAAGGGGAGGAAGCGGTTATGTTCTGGAAAAAGACCGGGAAGTTTTGGAAGCCTGGTTTGCGGGAAACTGGTAGCAAAAAGCTCTCCGGGCTCCCGCAAATGTCTTGTCTGCTTCTGGGGGCGCTCTGCCTGTCCGGGCTGTGGGCCTGCCGGGGAGCAGGAGAAAAGAGGGCAGAAGAGGAATGCTGCCTTCTATATGGAAACCGGGGATATGTGATAGCGGAGGAAAGCAACCAGGAGAACCCTTCCGGTGCGGAACAGGCAGAGGAATTTTGCCGGAAGGTGCAAGAAGGAGAGCATGGGGGGATGACCCTGGCTGTGCTTTCCCAAGATGCAGCCTCCGAAGGAAAGGCATTCACCAAATATGAGTGCCGGACCCAGGGAGGAAAGGTAAATGTCCGGGAGAGATATTTTGCCTGGATGGGACAGTCCCTTGGGAAATGGGAGGAGCGAAGCTTAGTAGAATATGAGGCGGACTTCTGGGAGTATACGGAAGGGTACCTCTTTTTCGGGCGCTCCCTTATGCCGGGCTACGACGGGCCTTCCTATTGCAGGGCCCTGCGGCTGGAAGCTCTGGAGGACCAGGCCCTTTTCTGGAACCGGGCGTATATTCTTCCCACCGGATACGGGGGAAACAACCTGTTTCTGGAGAACTGGGACGGGGAGGATTACGGGGAAATGAATTTTTATGATCTCTTTGACGCCTGGTATCCCTGTGTGTACGGAAAGCCTCTTCCGTATACGGCAGACGAAAACTGTAATATTGAGACCGTCTACCGGATTCCGGCGAAAGAGTTTGAGGCCGTGATCCAGGCCTATCTTGTGGTTGATAGAGAAGTCTTGAGGGAGAATGCCGGGTATTTTCCGGAGGATCATACTTACGAGTACCGGCCCAGGGGTTTGTACGGCTGCTGGCAGACGGATATTTTCCCGGAGGTTACAGACGGCCGGGAGAATGAGGACGGAACCCTGACCCTTACCGTCCGGGCGGTGGATCCCGGGGAGCGCAAAGCCGCCGTATTTACCCATGAAACGGTGGTGCGTCCTCTGGAGGGTGGAGGTTTTCAGTACGTATCCAACCGGGTGCTTTCCATGGAGGAGCCGGCGGACCCTTCCTGGTACAGGGAGCGGCGGACCCAGGACTAGAGGCTTTCCTCTTCTGCCAGGATGCGAAGGGCCGTCCGGGCCGCCCGGCTTCCGGAAGCGCCGGAATCTCCCCGGAGGTAAAGGGCGAAGAACTGTGAGCCCTCCCGGCGCTCCAGGCAGCCCACGAACCAGCCGCTATAGGCTTTCTCTCCGATCTGCCCGGTTCCGGTCTTCCCATAGAGGGTTCCTTCTTCGGAGGTTTGGAGAAGCAGGGCCTCCTGGAGGGCTTTTACGTGTTCCGGGGCAAAGCCAAGGCCCTCCTCCCAGAGCCGGCGAAGGAGCAGAACCTGCTCTGCCGGTGATATTTTCAGGGAAGCTTCCATCCAGTAGGAGGAGAGGGGAGCGCCCAGATCTGCGTTTCCATAGCCTATGTCCCGGAAATAGTTCCGGAGGATATCTTTTCCCAGTTCCCGGTCTATGGATTGAAAATACCAGTTCACGGAGGCGTCCATGGCGGAGGCCAGATTTTGATCCCGGTTCCAGGCGTCGAAGGGATAAAGGGAGCCGTCCCAGGGAAGAAGGGAATTTTCCGGACGGATGATCCCTTCCTCCAATCCCAGCAGGGCATCGTAGATCTTGTAGGTGGAGTTGGGAGAAAACCGGGTAAGGGCCTGGTCCATGCGGTAAATGTAAAAGGAATCCTCACAAGAATCGTAAAGGACAAAACAGCCCTCATACCCTTCGAAATAGGAAGCCAGATCCAGGGAAACAACCGGTTTCCCGTCAAAATCCCAGTGGTAAGAGTCCTTATCCGAGGCATGGGCCCAGAGGGCGGGAACAAAGGGACACAGCAAAAGGGCAGTCAGGAGGAAGACTCCCAGGCTTTGGAGTTTTTTATGCCAGGTGGGCTTTTGGTAGGAGGCAATCACCTGGATGCGCCGCCGGATTTGACGGAAGCTGCCGTTTAATCCCGCCCCAAAAGGAAGAGAGGCCTGTTCTGCGAAGTGAAGGAGGGTGAGGCCGTAGGCTTGGTATTCCGTTTCATCCAGAAGGCCAAGAACCGAGGCATCGCAGGACAATTCCCGGTCCCCGGCCATTTCTTTTAAGGCATAGCGGACCAGGGGATGGAACCAGTACAGGAGCTTTGCCAGATTCATAAGAAGGCAAAGAAAGGCATCCTTCTGCCGATAGTGCTGCAGCTCGTGGAGCAGGAGGCAGCGAAGTTCCTGGCGGGAAACCTTCTCGGAGGCTTCCGGAAGAGAATGGGTGTCCTGGGAATATCCTAAGACCAGAGAGAGGGGCAGGTAAATGCAGGGGTGTATAATCCCTGTAAATACGGGAGATTTCAGAAGAGCCGTGGTGCGAAGAGGGATATTTTTCTTGATCCCGGCTTCTTCCCGGCAGTTGTCGTAAAGCTTCCGGATCTGGGGATTTTTAAGAGGCTGGGAGGAACGCTTCACGGCTCTTAAGCGCAAAGCGGCCTTTCGCATCCCCAAACCCAGGAAGCAGGCGCCGGACAGCCACAGGAGACCAAGGAGAAGAAGGCAAAGGGAAAGCCCTTCCCCTTGGGAGGGAAGGAAAAAGTCGTTCATCCAGTGGGAGGCGGCAGGAAGCGTGCCGGAAAGGCTGCTTTCCGGATGGAGCATTTCCCTGTAGGAGGGGATTTCCAGAAATAAGGCCAGGGAAAAGTTTTCGAAGGGTTTTGCCAGCCCCGGGGGCAGAAGGGGAAGGGCCAAAAGTCCCAGAAACAGGAGCCAAAGCCGGTACTGCATCCGGGGAGACAGGAAGTTTTGAAATATGCCTCTTGAGAGAAGCAGGATGCCGATGGCCGGACAGAGAAGGAGGCTGCCCAGGAAAAAGCCCAGGAGAAAGAGCGGCATATCAGCGTCCCCCCTTCCCGGTATCTTTTAGGAGCAGGGATTTCAAAGCATCCAGTTCTTCCCGGGACAGGCGGTCCTCCTCCAGAAAGGAACAGACCATGGAACTTAAGCGGCCGTCGTAGAAACGGTCCAGGAAAGAGCGGCTTTCCTGGTTTAAGTATTCTCCCTCTTCCACCAGGGGGCTGTAGACAAACACCCGGCTCTGCTTTTCATAGGAAAGAGCGCCCTTGTTGACCAGGCGCTTGATAAGGGTCTGGATGGTTTTTGGGCTCCAGCCGGTGACGGCCAGCAGCCGTTCCGTGATCTGAGTAGTGCTGATGGGGGCATATTTCCACACCAGCTTCATAACCTGGTATTCGGCCTCGGAGATCTGGGGGAGTTTTTTTGCGGGGGATTTTTTCATGTGGCCTCCTTACCCTTGTATACGGAGAGTAACTATTACGTTTGTAATATATAGTATAAGGGAAAAGGGAGGGGGAAGTCAATAGTCATAATTTTTGCAATTTTCTTGATATTATTCCGTATACTGAATATAATATATTATTGGAAACTGTTGCATGAATCGGGTAATCACGGATTTATGACAGAGGCCAGAAAGGGTACGGAAAATGAGATTTATAACAACAACCGAAACCGGTAAAAGGTGGAATCTGTCTGCCCGCCGGGTTGGAGTCCTTTGCAGTGAAGGGCGGATTCCGGATGTGCAGAAAACCGGAAACACCTGGCTTATTCCGGAAAACGCAGAAAAACCTGCCGATGCGCGAATAAAGAGCGGCAAATATATAAAATCACAGATTGAGACGGAGGAGCATACAGAATGATTGATATTGCTTCTATATTAAATTCAAAAGAACACATTAACATGGAAGTGAAAGCAGCAGGCAGAGGAATTCCAAACAGTATTTGGGAGACTTATTCCTCTTTTGCCAATACGTTTGGGGGTACGATTATCCTTGGTATAGAAGAAAATAAGGCAACAAAGGAATTTATCCCCAAAGGCATTCAGAATCCGCAGCAAATGCTTTCCGATATCTGGAATACACTGAATAACCGGCAGAAAGTCAATGTAAACATTCTTCTTGATCATCATGTTTACCATGTTGACTATGACGGAATGGCTTTTATTGTAATGGAAGTGCCTCGTGCCGACCGCCGGGACAAGCCTGTTTATGTCGGACCGGATATGTTCAAAGGAACTTTTCGCAGAAATCATGAAGGAGACTACCATTGCTCTGCTGAAGAAGTGAAATCCATGCTCCGGGATCAGGCAGATACCACTCAGGATGCCCTTGTGCTTGAAAATCTATTGATTGGAGATTTGAACCAAGAATCCGTCCATCGCTATCGGCTTCTTTTTAACAACTTGAAACCTGGCCACATTTGGGCAAAACTGGGCGATGAGGAATTCCTCCTGAAAATAGGAGCTGCAAGGAAAAGCCAGAATGACGGAGGACTTCATCCTACCCTTGGCGGACTGATTTTTTTTGGAGATTTTATAACCATCACAGATGAATTGCCGAATTACTTTCTTGATTACAGGGAGCACCTTTCAGATGATACCCGCTGGTCAGATCGTGTCAGTTCCGGCGACGGCACCTGGAGCGGCAATATCTTCGACTTTTATTTTCAGGTCATAGACCGCTTGACCGCAGACGTGAAAAAGCCCTTTAGACTGGATTCCAACTTGCTGCGGATAGATGATACGCCTGTCCATAAATCCCTGCGGGAATGTCTTGCAAATGCCCTGATCCATGCTGATTTTTACGGCCGCCGCGGTATTGTGATTGATAAGGAATTTCGTAAAATCACCATTGCTAATCCAGGCACATTCCGTATCGGCATTGACGAAGCTATTGCGGGCGGCATCAGTGATGCACGGAACGGAAAGATTTTTAATATGTTTGCCCTTATTCATGTGGGTGAGCGTTCCGGAACAGGTATTTGTGATGTATACCATGTCTGGGATGAAAATGGGTTTAAGAAACCCTCTTTCGTTGAAACGGTTGATCCGGAACGTGTCATTCTTACTCTCCAGATAGAAACAGATGAAGATTGTGACGGTAATGAAGGCAATCGTGATGGTAATGAAGGCAATGCTGACGGTAATGAAGGCAATCGTGACGGTAATGATGAAAACCTCACGCAGAATGAATTGCTTGTATTACGGATTGTATCCCAAAACCCAAGTCTGTCTGCCGCCGGAATCGGCTCTCAGGTGGGCCTTTCAAAATCTTCCGTAGAGCGGGTTCTCCGTTCCTTAAAAAATAAAGGGCGGATTCGCAGAGAAGGATCTACACGAGGCAAATGGATCATCTTAAAGTAAAGGCGGTGAACGGATGTGGCTCTATACCGTGGCGGCAAAAGGGCGGCAGGAGCTGCCCTGCTGCTCCTTTTTTTCATGGCCGGATTCCTGCATTTTTTTAACAGGCCGGTGAGCGGGAAGGCAGAAGTAATCCAGGAGGGAAAGGTTTTGTATACCTTTTCCCTGGAAGAGGAGGAGGATCGGGTGATCCGGGTGGAATACGCAGGAAGATACAATCTGATAGAGGTGAAAGAAGGCCGGATCCGTGTGCTGGAGGCGGATTGCCCCGATCAGATCTGCGTGGAAATGGGATGGCTTGATTCGGCGGCTCCCATTGTATGCCTGCCCAACCGCCTGGTGATTCAATACCGGGATTCGAAAGGAAACTTGGATGCGGTGGCAAATGGAAAATGAGAGAAAGGGCTGTACCCTCTGTCCCAGGGAGTGCGGCGTTTTCCGGCAGGAAGGACACAAAGGCGCCTGCCGGACAGCGGGGAAAGGGATTCTGGCGGCCCGGGCCGCCCTTCATGTGTGGGAGGAACCCTGTATTTCCGGGGGCCAGGGCTCCGGTGCGGTTTTCTTTTCCGGCTGTCCCTTAGGCTGTATCTATTGCCAGAACCGTGAGATTTCCCGGGGACAAAAGGGCGTGGAGATTTCCGAAGAGCGGCTGGCGGAAATCTTTTTAGAGCTTTCGGCTAAAGGCGCGGCCAATATCAACCTGGTGACGCCTACTCATTACACCCCGGAGATTCTTAGGGCTGTCCGCATGGCACGGACAAAAGGCTTAAGCCTTCCCATTGTCTACAACTGCAGCGGATACGAGAAACCGGAAACCCTGAGAAGCCTTGAGGGTACGGTGGACATTTATCTGACGGATTTTAAATACATGGATGGGGAAATGGCCCGGAATTACTCCCGTGCGGCGGATTACCCGGAAATTGCCAAGAAAGCTCTGGCGGAGATGGTGCGCCAGCAGGGGGAGCCCGCATTTTTGCCGGACGGCCGGATGGAGCGGGGCGTGATTGTCCGGCATCTTCTGCTGCCCGGCCATGTGAGAAATGCCAAAGCCGTGGTGAAATATGTGTATGAAACCTACGGAAACCAGGTGTATCTAAGTCTTATGAACCAGTATACTCCCCTTTTTCCCATTCCGGCCTACCCCAATCTGAACCGGAGGGTGACCAGGAGGGAATACGGCCGCCTGGTGGACTATGCCCTCTCTCTGGGAGTGGAGCAGGGATTTATCCAGGAGGGGGAGACGGCAAAGAAAAGCTTTATTCCCGGCTTTGACGGGGAAGGGCTGATGTGATAGAATAGCAAGCAGCGAGAGGGAGGCGGTTTTTTGAAAAAGCCAAGAATCATTGATGCCCACCTGCATTTCTGCCCGTCGGAGCCCTATTTCGGGGAGATTGCCCGGGAGGCAGGCCATGAAAACAACTGGGAACATTTAAGCCGGGAGTACCGGCGGCTTGGCATTGAGGCAGGGGTGGTTATGGGCAACCGGAGCCTTGATCCTGAGGATCATAAGTATCCGCCCGGACTTTTCTATTGTGTGGGAATTGATCGGACGTATCTTAAGGGCAGCACCCTTTCGGATGCGGCAGAGAGGATAGAAGTCCATTTGAGAAGGCCGGAGTGCGTGGGCGTGAAGCTGTATCCGGGATACAATCCCACCTATGTGTGGGAGGAAGCCTATGAGCCGGTCTACCGGCTGGCGGAGCTCTACCAAAAACCTGTGGCGATCCACACGGGAGAGACGGCAGGCCCGGGGGCTCTGCTGAAATACTGCCATCCCCTGACTTTGGACGAGGCCGCAGCCAGACATCCGGGCCTGCAGTTTGTCATGTGCCATTTCGGGAACCCCTGGCTTATGGATGCGGCGGCTGTGGTGGATAAAAACCCCAATGTGGCCCTGGATTTGTCGGGCCTTCTGGAGGGGAGGGTCGATGTGGACGATCTGTACCGGAGAAAGCGGGGATATATGGAGTCCCTGCGCACCTGGCTGGATTATACAGGGCGCTACGACGCAGTGATGTTCGGCACGGACTGGCCCTTGGTGAATCTGGAGGAATATGTGGAATTTATTGCCCGGCTGATTCCGGAAGAGGAGCAGGAGAAGGTATTTTTTGAAAATGCCAACCGGATTTACCGCCTGGGACTGGAATCATAGGAAAAAGAAGAAGGGAGCAAGATACCAATGACAAAGAAGGAATTAGCCCTGGAGATCATAGAGCGGCTGAAAAAGGAATATCCGGACGCAGGCTGCACCCTGGATTACGACGAGGCGTGGAAGCTTCTGGTCAGCGTGCGCCTGGCGGCCCAGTGTACGGATGCCAGAGTCAATGTGGTGGTGGAGAAGTTGTATGAAAAATACCCGGATGTAGATGCTTTGGCAGAGGCTTCCGTGGAGGAAATTGAAGCCATTGTAAAGCCCTGCGGTCTGGGGCACAGCAAGGCCAAGGATATCAGCGCTTGTATGAAAATCCTGAAAGAGCAGTACGGCGGAAAGGTGCCTGCCACTTTTGAGGAGCTTTTGAAGCTGCCCGGAGTGGGGCGGAAAAGCGCCAACCTGATTATGGGGGATGTGTTCGGAAAGCCCGCCATTGTCACGGATACCCACTGCATCCGCCTGACGAACCGTATGGGGCTGGTGGAGGACTGCAAAGAGCCTAAGAAGGTGGAGATGGCTCTGTGGAAAATCATTCCTCCCAATGAGGGCAGCGATTTCTGCCACCGTCTGGTGTACCATGGCCGGGATGTATGTACGGCCCGGACAAAGCCCCACTGTGACAAGTGCTGCCTTAATGATATCTGCGGGAAAAAGGGAGTATAGAGAATGAAAAAAGAGACGGGAGCGGAACGCGAAGGCCGGCCGGCGCAGGGAAGTGTTACCCTGAAAAAGGGGGAAGGCCGGGCGCTGAAAAGCGGCGGGGCCTGGATTTTTGACAATGAGATCGCCTGTGAGACGGGCAGCCCGGAAAACGGGGATCTGGTTCTGGTCCGGGACTTTGACGGCTATGGCCTGGGAAAGGGTTTTTTTAACCGGAATTCCAAAATCCGGGTGCGGATGCTCACCAGGGATCCGGAACGGGAAATAGACAGGGAATTTCTGGAAATGAGAGTGAGGAACGCCTGGGAGTACCGGAAAAAAACCGTGGACACGGAAAGCTGCAGGGTGATTTTCGGGGAGGCGGATTTCCTTCCCGGTTTCGTGGCGGACAAATTTTCGGACGTGCTGGTGATTCAGTCCCTGGCACTGGGCATGGAGCGCTTCAAAGAGGAATTGGTGGAGATATTAAAAGAAACCCTTGCCCGGGACGGGATCCGCATCCGCGGGGTCTATGAGCGCAGCGACGCCAAGGAGCGGGAGAAGGAAGGCTTGGAGCGGAAGAAAGGGTTCTTAGGAGATCCCTTTGATACCCAGGTGGAAATTTCGGAGAACGGGGTCCGCTATCTGGTGGATGTAAAAGACGGACAGAAGACAGGATTTTTCCTGGATCAAAAATACAACCGGCTGGCTATAAAGAAGTTCTGCCGGGATGCCCGGGTGCTGGATTGCTTTACCCATACGGGTTCCTTTGCCCTGAATGCAGGGATTGCCGGGGCCAGGGAGGTGCTGGGGGTGGATGCCTCGGAGGCGGGAATCTTGCAGGCCGTGAAAAATGCAGAGCTTAACGGCCTTTCGGACCGGGTCCGTTTTCTCTGCCGGGATGTGTTTGACCTGCTGCCGGAGCTTGAGGAAAAGGGGGATCAGTTTGATCTGGTGATTCTGGATCCCCCTGCTTTCACAAAGTCCCGCAGCTCCGTGAAGAACGCGGTGAAGGGATACCGGGAGATTAATATGCGGGGGATGAAGCTGTGCAGGGACGGAGGGTATCTGGCCACCTGCTCCTGTTCCCGTTTTATGACTTACGAATTGTTCACCCAGACACTTCACCAGGCGGCCAGAAGCGTCCACAAAAGGCTGCGGCAGGTGGAGTACCGGACCCAGGCTCCGGATCATCCCATCCTGTGGGCTGCGGAGGAATCCTATTACTTGAAATTCTATATTTTCCAGGTGTGCGAGGAGAAATGACATGGGGCAGATAAATCTGAATGAGAGAGGGCTGCCAGGGGAATTTCTGGAGAAGATGCGAAGGCTTTTGGGGAATGAATACGAAGCTTTCCTGGAATGCTATGATCGGGAGCCGGCCCATGCCCTCCGGGTCAACACCTTAAAGGTATCTTTAGAAAAATTCCGGGAAATCAGTCCTTTTCCCCTGGGTCCCGTGCCCTGGTGTCCCTCCGGATTTTACTACGAAGGGGAGGAACGGCCGGGAAAGCATCCTTATCACGAGGCGGGCGTATACTATATCCAGGAGCCCAGCGCCATGGCTGCGGCGGAGCTGGCCGCACCGAAGCCCGGGGAGCGGGTGCTGGATCTCTGTGCTGCTCCGGGGGGAAAAACCACTCATCTGGCGGCGCTGATGGAAGGAAAAGGCCTTCTGGTTTCCAATGAGATTCACCCTGCCAGGGCGAAAATCCTTTCCTCCAATGTGGAGCGCATGGGGATTGCCCATGCAGTGGTGACCAATGAGACTCCGGAAAAGCTGGCCCGGCACTTCCCGGGTTTTTTTGACCGGATTCTGGTGGATGCCCCCTGTTCCGGGGAGGGGATGTTCCGGAAGGAAGAAGAGGCCTTAAACCAGTGGAGTCCGAAGAACGTAGAGCTCTGCGCAGCCAGGCAGGGACGGATCCTTATGGAGGCGGCAAAGATGCTGCGGCCCGGAGGGACCCTGGTGTATTCTACCTGTACCTTTGCCCCGGAGGAGAATGAGGGGAGCATCAGCGCTTTTCTTTTAAGCCACCCTGATTTTTCCGTGAAACGGGTATCCGCTTATGGGGGCTTTGGGCCGGGCCGCCCGGAATGGAGCGGTTCCCGGGCAGACACGGCGGGAACTTTCCGGCTCTGGCCCCACCGCCTGGAGGGGGAAGGGCATTATCTGGCGGTCTTAAAGAGGGAGGGAAACGGGAAAGAGACAGAGCCGGTTTGGAAGCTGCCGCCTGTGGACAGACAGATTCTCGGGCTGTATGAAAAATTTGCGGCAGAGAATCTTTTCGGGAAGCCGGAAGGATTTCCGGTACTCTTTGGGGCAGAGCTTTACCTCTTGCCCTGTGATTTTCCCTTAAAAGGCATTAAAATCCTGCGGGCAGGCCTTCACCTGGGGACGGTGAAAAAGGGCCGCCTGGAGCCCTCCCATGCCCTGGCCCTCTCCCTAAAAGCGAAAGATGCCTTAAGGACTCTCTCTTTGGAAGGGAACGCAGAGAACGTCCGGGCGTGGCTTAAGGGAGAGGCCTTAGAGGCAGAGGGGGAGAAGGGCTGGACCTTGGTGCTGGCAGATGAGTTTCCCTTGGGATGGGGGAAGCAAAGCGGAGGGCTTTTGAAAAATCACTATCCCAAGGGACTGCGGCGTTAAGGCCTGGGTATCTTAAGGACTTCCCCGGGATAGATACGGTTGGGATCTGCAATCTGGTTCAGATCAGCAAGTATTTCCACCGTTGTATGATGGCGGGAAGCAATTTGGGAGAGAGTATCCCCCTTTTGTATCCGGTACAGGAAGTAGCTGCCCTGTCCGCCGGAGGGGATAAGGAGCTGCTGGCCGGGATAAATCAGGCCGGGGTTGACAATTCCGTTCAGCTCTGCTAGAGCCGATACCGTGGTGTGGTGTGCGTTGGCAATGTCCCAGAGGGTGTCGCCGGGCTTAACGGTGTATCGTTCCGGATCCGGTTTGGGAGTTGTATCCTGGATAAAGACAGAGGACCGGAAATGATCCAGATCCACACGGCCCCGGATTCCGGGGATATTCCCGGCGTCGGAATGCTGAAAACCGCTCCAGGTCTTCCAGGCACCGGTACTCTTGGGACGGTCCACGCCGTACTCAGCGATCCACAGAGGATAGGCGGACAGGGAAGCATTCCAGATATTGCGGACAGCGTTGAGATTACTGTAGAGAATGGGCTCGTAACCCAGCAGTCCCTGCAGTGTTTTTAGAAAAGAGGTCCCATTTTTGTTGATTTGTTCCCGGGTGAGTCCGGGGAAGGTTTCATAATCCATAGCCGGGCGGCAGTCAAAGGTTTTCCCGGCAATGAGGCGGTGGAAGCGGCGGGCCTGGCCGGCGGCTTCCTCCGGGGTCCGGGCTCTCAGATAGTAGTAAAATCCTACATGGAGTCCCGCATCCAATGCCTTCCGGGTGTTGATTTCAAAATTGGAATCTATACGGTCAGGGCTTGAACCTGCGCGGATGTAGACGACTTCAATACCTGCCTGGGCCACGGCTTGAAAGTTGATAGGTCCCTGGTAGACACTTACATCAATACCATCGTATTGCTGCATAAAATCATTCCTTTCCTGATTGGGATGTTCTACCTCATCTTATGACAAAAGATGTCTTTGGTGTACAGGAGGGGAAAAATCTCTGAATTTGGATTTTCACAGGAGGATTTGTTATGAATTTATCGGTTGAGACAGGAGTTCCGGTGCTGACCGTGTTTCTCCAGGGACTTTTAAGCTTTTTCTCCCCCTGCGTTCTCCCGCTGATTCCTTTGTATATGGGATATCTGGCAGGCGGGGCCCAGACGGTGGATGAGAAGGGGAATCCCTGCTATCCACGGAAGAAGATTTTGTGCAACACCCTGTTTTTCATCCTGGGGATCAGCTTTGCCTTTCTGGCCCTGGGCTTCGGCTTTTCCGCTTTGGGGCGGTTTCTCGGAAAAAACCGGATGCTTCTGGCCCGTTTCGGCGGAATCCTGATGATTCTCTTCGGCCTCTACCAGCTGGGAGTCCTGGGCCGGTCTGTCCTGGTGGAAAAGGAGCGCCGTCTTCCCCTGCGTGTGGACCGCTGGGCCATGAATCCGGTGACGGCTTTGATTCTGGGCTTTGGGTTCAGCTTTGCCTGGACACCCTGCGTAGGCCCGGCACTGGCAGGCGTGCTTCTCATGGTGTCCTCCTCCGGAAATTTTGCTTCCGGTCTTTTGCTTATAGGAGTCTATATCCTGGGCTTTGTACTTCCCTTTTTGGCCGTGGGACTTTTTACCGGGCAGGTATTGTCGGCTTTCCGGCGCTATGGGAAGGTGATCCGCTACACCACCCGCATAGGCGGCGCACTCTTGATCCTTATGGGTGTGATGACCCTGACAGGATGGATGAACGGACTGACCGGGTACCTTTCTTCCTTTGACGGGGGAACTGCCCAGGCCGGGGAAAGCCAGGAGACACCGGGAGAAGAAGCAGAGACGGAGAAAGGCGGCTTAGAGGAGGAAGGGGCTTCCGCCACGGAGACAGGCCGGGAGGACAGGGAGGCAGAGGAGGAGCGCCCGGAGGTTCCGGCCCCCGATTTCACCCTGACGGACCAGTTCGGGAACACCCATACCCTCTCGGAGTATCAGGGCAAGACAATTTTCCTCAATTTCTGGGCCACCTGGTGCGGTCCCTGCCGGAGGGAAATGCCGGACATCCAGAAACTCTATGAGGATTACGGGGAGAACGAAGGAGACCTGATTGTCCTTGGGGTGGCAAATCCCAAGACGGAGGACGCTCCCCACAACAGCGATGTGACGCAGGAGGAGATAGCTGCCTTTATGGAGGAAAACGGCTATGATTATCCGGTGGTTATGGATACCACAGGGGAGCTTTTTGCCGCCTACGGGATCCAGGCATTCCCTACCACCTTTCTCATTGACACCCGGGGAAACGTCTACGGGTATGTGACGGGAAGCCTTACGGGGGATATAATGGAAAATATTGTAAAACAAACAATGGAAGGAGATACAAATGTTACTGATTGAGTACCCAAAATGCAGTACCTGCCAGAAAGCAAAGAAATGGCTGGAGGCCAACAAGATTTCCTTTGAGGACCGGCATATTGTGGAGAACCGGCCCACAGAGGAGGAATTAAAAGAGTGGATAGAAAAGAGCGGCTATCCCGTGAAACGCTTCTTTAATACCAGCGGCATGAAGTACCGGGATCTGGGGCTTAAGGAGAAGCTTCCCCAGATGAGCCAGGAGGAGCAGATCAAGCTTCTGGCCACCGACGGGATGCTGGTGAAGCGGCCCCTGCTTATTGGAGAGAAGATTCTGGTGGGATTCCGGGAGAAGGAGTGGGGGGAAACCTTGCTGTAGATCTTGTGCAAATGCCATAATCTTAGAAAAGAATCAACGGGAATATTGACAAAAATGACAAGTAATGGCACAATAGAAGCAGGTGATAATGTAGTATGTAGTACGGGAGGGTTCGAGATGAACAAGTATGAGGTAATCCGGGATATTCTGGAGAAGAGCAGCTACACGGTTGCCATGTGCGGCACGGAAATGATGAAGGAATCGGGAATGCCAAGCCTGCGGGCGCCTGAGATCGCCTACCGGGTGGAGAAGGAATACGGGTATTCCCCGGAGGAAATTTTTGCCTCCGTATTTTATACCAATCGGAAGGAAACCTTTTTTAAGTACTATCGGGAGGAAATGCTGAAACCTCCCCTGGAGCCAAGCGAAGGATTTTACGCCTTGGCGGAGCTGGAGAAACGGGGAAAGCTCCAGTGTACCATTGCAAACAATGTACATAATCTCCCGGGAAGGGCCGGCTGCGAGAAGGTTCTGAACCTCCATGGAACCATCTTTGACAATGAGTGCCCCCGCTGCGGGAAGCGGTATCCCATGGAGTACATCCGGGATTCTAAAAAAATTCCCCTCTGTGAGAAATGTATGATTCCCGTGCGGCCCAAGGTGCTTCTCTTCGGGGAGCAGGTGGACAATCAGCTGATGACCAAGGCGGTGGAAGAGGTGACCCGGGCAGATACCCTGTTGCTTTTGGGCACGCCCATGAACTCCGGTTTGTGTGAAGGCTATGTGAAGTATTTTGAGGGCAGCCGGGTGATTATCATTCATGCCCAGGAGCATTATCTGGACGAGAAGGCGGATGTGGCCCTTCATGAGGAAGTGAAGACGGCTCTGCCGAAGATTGTCTGGCCGGAAGGGAAAAAGGCTTAGAAAGAAATGAAAAAGGGATCGAGCCCAGGCTTGATCCCTTTTGTGGGTTTGCCCCTCTTGTAGGGAGGGTACGAAAATCACAGGGAAGAGGATAGAATTATGAAATTACTGGAAGAGAAGATTTTAAAGGAAGGAATTGTGCTGGCCGGGGATATCCTAAAGGTAGACGGTTTTATCAATCATCAGATTGACATTCCCCTGATGGAAGCTTTGGGCCGGGATATGGCGGAGCATTTTCAGGGCCGGGGAATTACAAAGGTGATGACCATAGAATCTTCCGGCATTGCCCCGGCGGTGTTTACTGCTAAATATCTGGAGGTTCCCCTGGTGGTTCTCAAAAAGCAGGCGTCGAAAAACCTCAAGACAAAGGTATGGCAGACGGAGGTGGTCTCCTATACGAAAGATATTTCCTACGATCTAACCCTGGCCAGGGATTACTTGACCGACGGAGATCACGTATTGATTGTGGATGATTTCCTGGCAAACGGGGAGGCGGCTACGGGAGCCGTCCGCCTGATACGGAAAGCTCACGCCACTTTGGCCGGAGTGGGGGTTCTGATAGAGAAATGTTTCCAGCCCGGAAGGGAGAAGCTGGAGAGCCAGGGAATTCATGTGTATGCCCAGGCCCGGATCCGGGGATTGGAAAACGGAGAGATTCACTTTTAGCAAGGCAGGTGCAGGATGAATACCATTTTACAGGAATTTGAGAAAAGGGACTGGAGCAGGCTTTTGACTGCGGTACTGGGAATGTTGATCTTTTCCCTTGGGATCAATATTTTTATAGTTCCTGCAGAACTTTACAACGGAGGGGTTCTGGGAATCAGCCAGATTATCCGTACCCTTCTGATCCGCTATGGAAATTTTAATTTTCACGGTGTGGACGTGGCGGGCATCATCAATCTGGTACTGAATATTCCGCTGTTTTTTCTGGCTTACCGTTTTATCAGCAAGAAATTTTTCTTCCGTACCCTGGTCTGCGTGATCAGCCAGACTTTTTTTCTTACGGCAATTCCCGTTCCTGTGGTGCCCCTTGTGGAGGATACTTTGACAGCCAGTCTTATCGGAGGCATCATTGCCGGTTCTGGGATCGGCCTGGCTCTCCGGTGCCGGGGGTCCAGCGGCGGCCTGGATATTCTGGGCATTTACTTTACAAAGAAATATCAGGATTTCAGCGTGGGACGATTGGCGCTGCTGGTCAATCTGGCCATCTACGGAGCCTGCGCCCTGCTCTTTGACGTTACGGTGGTGATTTACTGCGTCATTTATACCTCTATCAGTACGCTGATGATGGACAAGACCCATACCCAGAATATCAGCACTGCAGTTTTTATCTTTACCAAGCAGGATCCGGAAGGAGTGATGCGCTATATTCTGGAGGAGCTGGTGCGGGGAGCTACCTACTGGGAGGCCAAGGGCGGCTATACGGAGCAGAAAACCAACATTATTTTTACCGTGATTTCCAAGCATGAATTGATGGCGCTGAAGCGGAAGCTGCGCCAGCTCGATCCCCAGGCTTTTCTGGTGAGCAAAGAGGATGTGGGAATAGAGGGGAAATTTGTAAAACATTTGTAACAGGTTTACAACACTTCTAGGGTGCCGGATGGCACCCGTTTTTTTGAGAAATATTTTATTTTTGAAGATTATCTTAGATTCCCTTCGTTTTATTAGATGAACAGAGGAGAAAAGAGAGGGGAGGCGGATGCAATTAACAGGGAAGAGCAGCTGGAGGAGCTGATTGACCGGTATCAGAATCTGATATTTTCAATCTGTTACAAAATGACCGGGGACTATTTTGCATCGGAGGACCTGGCGCAGGAAACATTTTTATCCGCCTATGAGAAATACACCTCTTTTGACGGAAGGAACGAAAAGGCATGGATATGCCGGATCGCAGTCAACAAATGCCTGGATTACCAGAAGCATTCCGGACGGAAGGCAGTTCCCACAGAGGACACCTGGTTCTCCTTCCAGGAGGACAAAGGGATGTCGCCGGAGGAGGCCTGCCTGGAGGAGGAAGTGCGTACAGAGCTTTATCAGAGCTGCAAGGCTTTGAAACCGCCCTACGACGAAATTGCCCTGGACTATTATTACTACGAGATGGACGTGGGTGAGATAGCAAAGAAGCGGGAACGCAATGTGAAAACCGTCCAAACCCAGATTTACCGGGCCAGGGGAATGCTTCGGAAACACTACAAAGAAAAGGAGGAGAGACGCGCATGAGACAAAAGGACAGAAAACAGGAAATGCCGGATGCCTATACTCTGGAGCTTATCCGGCAGGTGGAGTCGGAAGGCCTGCTAAAAGCTCCCGCTCATATGAAAGCGGAGATCCTTGAGCGTTCACGGAAGCCGGATTACCAGATTGCCCTGCAGACACGGAAGATTTCCAGAGACATGCAGTTTTTCTTCTACAGCCTGAAAGTGGGGGCGGCAGTGGCCATGGCGCTGTTCCTGCTGTTTATGGTTCCCAGGGAGATTCCCCAGAATGACGGTTTCTTTGACCGGGAGCCGGGGCAGGCAAGGGAGGCCTCCATCGGTGAGAAATTTAACGAGGGACTGCGGGATTTCAATCAGATGCTTACGGAGATAACTACATCCAATCAAAACAGACAAAGGGAGGATTTAAGATATGACTAAGAAAAAGAGCGGTTTTTGGACATTTATTTTTTCATTCATGCCGGGAGCGGCGGAGATGTACATGGGATTTATGAAAATGGGCGTGAGCCTAATGGGCCTGTTCCTTGGGCTGATTGTGGTGGGTAGCTTTTTCGCCCAGGGAATTTTCCTGGTGATAGATGTGGTGGTGTGGTTTTACGGATTTTTCCATGCCCATAACCTCCGGGCCATGGATGACGAAGACTTCTATGCTCTGGAGGATACCTACTTGTTCTCCCCGGAGGAAGAGGGAAAGATGTTTTGGAACAATATGGTGGTAGCCAGATACCGGAAGATTGTGGCGGCTGTCCTGATTCTTATGGGGATTTCCATTCTCTGGAACAACATTCTGGATTTGCTGTACTGGCTGCTGCCGGAGGTGATGCAGGATTTTATGTATACCATCAGCTACCGGATTCCACAGGTGGTGCTGGGCATTGGCATTATCGCTGCAGGCATCCTGTTGATCCGGGGGAAGAAGGAAGAACTTTTGGAGGAATCGGAAAAGGAGGGGAGAGAAGATGGAAGAGAAACCGATGGTGCGGACTCATAGAGTGGGAACCGTTACCTTTGGCATCATCTTGGTGATTTGGGGTACGCTGTTTTTGCTCCGCTTGATTTTCCCGGTACTGGACTGTGAACTGATCTTCCGCCTGTGGCCCCTGGTCTTCATTTCCCTGGGAATCGAGGTTCTGGTGAGCAGCCGCAAGCCTGGCCGGAAACTGGTTTATGACGGAGCGGCGATTTTCCTGATGGTTCTTTTGATGGTGTTTGCCATGTGTATGGCAGGGATGGACTGGATTTTTGTCCATTATGACGGGTATCCGGTTTACTGGTTTTAAGAGGAAAACTGCTTTTGGCAGAATGGGTGAAGCTGCATAAGATGGAAGTATAGGAAACCAGGGCCTTCCGGCCTAGGCTTCCTGCCCGTTTTCTGCATATTCCGGAATATTTTTTATAGGAAAAAGCCTGGGGATCGAGAAGGTTTCGGTCCCCGGGCTTTTTGTTTTCTAGTACCGTACTGTACTAGGCTCCGTGAGGATATAGTTTCCGGTAGAGCTGTTCGCAGTCGTGAGAATCTTCCAGTCCTTTGGCGGCTTCCATAATGTCCCGGACGGCATCCGGGGATTCCTCCAGTTCCTCTGCAATCTGTTCCACGGTTTTGCCTTTCTGCAGCTTGCGCATGACAAGCCGGATCAGGTTTAGGCGTTCCCCTTTTTCAACCCCTTTTTCAATACCGTCCTCCATGCCTTCTTCATAGCGCACTTCCAGGGCGTCTTCCATATTGAACTCTGTAAACAGCATATTTTCCACCTCCGAACCGTGTTTTCTGATAAAGTCCACCATGATACCCTTTTTCGCACAAGTGCGCATAGCTGTTTGAATTGCCGCATCCCGGGATGCACCTACATTCAGGCAGTCCCGTACCAGCTGCACAAAAGCAGAGTACTCGTACATAGAGGGGCTTTTCTGAAGAATGGGGTGCTTGGCGGACAGATTGATATTGATTACCTTTACATATAATTCTAACATAGGGGTGTCTGTTTTTTCAAGATAGGAATCGGAGAGTTTTAGAAGCTGTTCCGGGGGCTGATATGTATTACCATTGTAGAATACGTAAAATTCCGGGGTGGGTATACGGAGCTGTTTGGTTTTATAAATGTCCCGCGGAGGGATCAGCCTTTCCATAGTGCGGCCATAATAAATAGCGTCCCGCAGGGGCATATTCTGGTTTATGGTAGATTGGTGTTCTCCGATTACCAGTACTTTTCCGTGTGCGGTGAAAGCCAGATCGTTTTTCCGTGCCAGGAACAGGACTCCCTGCAGAGTAGTAAACTCGATGTCTTCCGGTTTTACATCTTCTGTATGTTCCAGCGCCTGGTACAATTCTGCAGCCCGCTCCGGCGTCCCGAAGAAAGTGGTAAAAGCACTGGACTTCCATTCCCTGTTGGAAGCAGTTTCTCTGTGCTGTTGCAGTTCCTTTGTCATATGTTTTCCTCCTGCTGTTTGACTTGTATTATCTTTGGGATATCTGCAGAATCTGCAAGAATCTCATGAACTTCAGGGACAGGAAGTCCCTGGGAAGTGGTTTTAGTATAGCAGAGGGTAGGAGAAAAGGCAAGTGATTTCTAAGTAGCGAGGAAGGAAGAAAAACCCAGGGCCGCAAGTTTTTTCTGCATGGCTTCTGCGTTTTCTCTCTGGCGGTAAGCGCCAACCTGGACACGGTAAAAAACGGTTCCCAAATCAGCAGTGGTAATAAAGGCGTCATAGCCCAGGGCTTTGAGCCGATCCCGCAGCTGCTGTGCATTGCTTTTCACGGAAAAAGCGCCAATCTGAACCCGGTACAGGATTCCTTTGGGATCTGCAGGGACCGGAGCCTGGATCGTTTTCCCGTGTATGCCCTGGGCGATGAGAAGGGCTACGTCCGTCTTTGCCGCCAGAGAGCAGTCAGAGGAATTGTCGCAGAAGAAGCTTTCAATGATAAGTGCCGTAGGCTTGGTCTGGGTAAGCATATACAGATCATTCCGGTAAAGGGTTTTCCGGGAGGGAAAGACCCTGGAGAGCTGCCCTTCGATGTTTTCTGCAATCCGTCGTCCGTTTTCACAGATGTAGAGGACTTCGCAGCCCCGTGCATTGTGGTATTTGGAAGCGTTCAGATGAAGTTCGGCAATTAAATCGTAACCGCTGCTGTTGGCCCGGGAAAGCTTGTAGGCTCTTTCCTCGGAGCTTTTGGTAAACTGCAGTTCCGGGCAGATAAGAACTTCTGCCATGTGGCCGGCTTTCCGGAGATATTCTGCAGTGGCTTTTACAATTTCTTTGTTGTAGGAATACTCCAGCACGCCTCCGAAAGGGCGCCCGTCTGCACTGGTGCAGGCACCGGATTTTAGGATGCTGTGTCCTACGGGTAATAGTATTTTCATGTTTGTTTTTTCCTTTCTTTTTTATTTTGTTGAAGGGGGGGATGAGAGGTAAATGCCAATATAGAGATTGTAAAATCTAATTCAATAGTTATCCAATCTCAATTAAATACTCTGCAAGAAGCTTTTGAAAAAGGCTCTCTTGTAAAAACCTATACTTGTAATGGAAGTTTCTCCGTTTCTCTTTCTCCAGGAGAATCTCATGGGTATAATGTTAGTTTTCCTAAAACTTTTGAAACCACACCATCTGTAGACGTAAAGTCAAGCTATTCGTCTATAGTAGTTCTTAGTGTCAGTAAAACAACCTCCGGTTGTATAATTACTTGCCGCAATACAGATGGATCGCGTATAAAAAGTGCAACCATTACATGGACTGCAAGTGGATATATAAAAGCTTAGAATATTCCAGTGGGCAAGGAGAGAGTTGTTTCCTTGCTCACTGAGGAGAACATTCTATTTTAGACTAAGGCTTTGGGGAAACTCAGAAATGGTTATGTTAAAGGAGGGAGAACATGAATTTATACATAACCTTTTGCGCCAGTAATAGTTCCACCACATTGACTCCCACTACTTTGATATCCAGATACCCAGCCAGTATCATCCGCAGGTTTTGGCTCTCCATAGTGATAATCAGAACTTTGTCTATAATATGAGGTCATTGTTATAATACAATTTCCAGTTGCGTTTTTCGTGTCAAAAGTTAAAGTTCCACTATAAGTAGTTTGTGCTCCAATTATATCCCACTTTTCAAAAGTTTGTGTCTTGTTATAGTTATCGCTTTTTATATTAATAACTGCCCTTCCACCGTCTACTAATCGAATATTAGAACCATTGCTATAACCACCAGCCCTTGCAGTTACAGAAACAATAATTCTGTTTATTTTAGTTACATCAAAAGCATCTGTATGTCCAGAACTACTTTTACCATTCCATTTTACAATAGCGTCTTTCCCGTATAATATAATACCAGAACTTTTGACTACAATCATTTCCGACTTAATACTTTCTGCAATTATTTCCCATAAATCTTGAATGGATACTTTGGCTCCGGCAGCAACACAAGCATCTACAATCATCTGCTTTGCATTACTGCCAGACTGAAAAACCTGTTCCAAGTTGGCATTTACCTCTCCAAACCTCTCATCCACCTCCGTATTCAAAACCTCCAGTTTCTTGTCAAACATCTTCTTAAAACGCTCCAACAGCGTCAAATCAATTAATTTTCGGTTCATAATAAAATTCCTCCTATTTAAAGTTCCGCAGATTCCCATCCAAGTCCCTTTTACTGGAAGGATTTCCGGCCACAAAGATCTGTGTCCAAAATTCCTTCCGGCCTTGTATGGGAATCAGCTGTTTTTTCATTATAAGTTCCGCAGATTCCCATCCAAGGCCCTCTCACTGGAAGGATTTCCGGCCACAAAGATCTGTGTCCGAAATTCCTTCTGGGCCATGTACGGGAATCAGCTGTTTTTTGTTTTTAAGTTTCCGGTGTATCAGAAGGATCTTCCCCTTCTGCAAACAAAGCATCAATGTCTTCCTCTGAGGCGAAGACCAGCTTGGGTGCCACGGCAAACTCCAGGTAGGAGCCGTCCGCCTGCTTCTGGAAAGGCGTAGTGTTAAGGACGCCGTCTTTCGTTTCGTCAATGCGGAACCAGATATCGCCTTCCGTCTGGCCCAGGATGCTTCCGTCGCCGCTGCCCTCCGGCGGCTGGAGGGCGGAGATAATGCACTGCTGGCGCTGGCCCTTGGCATACAGATAGGTGTAGGCCGAGTAGGCCAGCATGGCGTTGGCCTTGCAGGCGTCCCAAATGCGGGTTTCCAGCTCCAGGTGTTCTGCCCGGAAGTTTTCTGCCTCCGTGAAATTTCCGGCGGATAAGAGGGACTGGTAGGTTTCCAC
>CAJUMM010000016.1:36858-43422 GCA_910586955.1 uncultured Lachnospiraceae bacterium
CCAGCTCCCGGGTGCCGGCGTCGATGTCCTGCATAAAGACGGGCATCTGCCGCTGCAGGTCCTCCTCGGTAAACTGTTGGACCAGATCGCCCAGGGATATTTTCAGGATCTGATCTTCTAAATTTAGTTCTGACACGTTAATTGCCTCCTTTTTACGATTGAATGATAAGTGGGTACTGGGGATAAAATTTTGCCAGGGTAAGCTGGCAGGTTCCGTCCGGGAAGGAAAAGCTTATCTGTTTCACAATGTATTCCTCCAGACGATTGCCGGACTTGGTTTGATACCGTACCTTTTGGTTTACGTCAAGAAAAGGAATCAGGACGGTCTGCAGGGTGATGGTATCGTTCAGGCGTCCCGCCAGCCAGTTTTCATATTCGGCCCGCTGCCTGCACAGGGTGGTGTCCGTAATCTTGTTGTAGGATCCGCCGCTTAACACCTGCAGCCGCAGGCCGATTTTGTCCACGGAAAAGGGACTGTCTGCATTCCGGTCTTCCGTATAGGCTTCTATCTGGTATTTTCCAAGATAGACAAAGCAGTTCCGGCTTTTGTTGTACTGGAAGCAGCTGGATTCGCCGGGGGTGAACAAAGATAAAGGAGCCGGACGGTAATCCCTCCGGCTGGTAAAGGGGCCGGCGCCCGAAGTCACCAGAGATTCCCGGGTCATGCAGGGAATGGTGTGTATGGTGCAGGTTTCCAGCAAGGCCCCGGAAGGGGAGCGGCCGGAGGTTGTGACAGGAATGCGGAGATACACGGGAAGAGATTTCACAGGTGTTTCGCCGTCTGGGGTTTCCGGATAGGAATATTCTGTCATTTTACCGGCCAGGGCTTCGGGAAAGAAAACCCCCAGCTTCAAATTGCTGCTTAACTGGAAATCCTCCGGCTTAAGGTCCAAAAGGCAGGCTGTCCCGGGCGCATCCTCCAGCTGGGAAACTTCCCCGGGTTCCGGTGTCTCGAAAGAAACGGAGGAGACTTCGCAGTACCGGTCCGCTTCAATAGACTGGCCGTAAATCTGCGTGGCATTTTTGATGCCTGTAAAGTCTGAGGACACCGTCTCCTGGATCACCAGGGGGGATAGATCATAAAAGTCCAGCAGCAGGGGATCCTGCTCACAGGTAGGTATCATGCCCACATGGAAAATGCCCTCCGGGTCAAAGTAGGATTCATAGCCGGGATACAGTTCCCGGATTTCCCGGATTAGCTCCAGGAGGGTGGTTCCGGCGGAAAATTCCAAATCCTTAGGCAGGAGATGCCAGTTTCCCATATCAATAAAATGGGAAATGTCTGTGCCGGTTACGATTTCTTCTTCTGCGCCGGCGGAGTACAAGAGGCTTTCGCCCGAATAGGAGAGGACCCGGTATTCATCCAGGTAAGGGCAGTCAAAGAGATAGTCCGTTCCGTCCCGCTCCGCCAGTTCCACCGCTTCCCGGCTGGTGCCGGAATCCATACGGTTTTCCTTCCAGTTGGAAGATTTTGTCCGCTGGCATCCGTACTCTCCGATGGTGTCAATACAGGGATCCGGGAAATTGCCGTGCTGTTTCATCAGATCTATAAGGATCTGCTTCATATCCCGGCCTGCAGGGATGGAAAAGGAGGTGCCCCGGAGGGTGCCTCCGTGGGTTCCGTCAAGGAATGTGGTCAGGTCGCCGCACTGGATAGAAATGCTTCTATTGTCTGCGGCATAGGTGTAGGAGCAGCTGTTGAAAGCAAAAATGCCCATAGAATACCAGACCGGCGGATTTCCGGAGGAATCCGTGAAGCCAATCTGGACCCGGACCCGCCGGTTTAACCAGATCCGCTGGTATTCTCCTACATCGTACCCCGGCTCCTTGGAGAAAAGAACCAGGCTGCAGGTCCGCCGGATCTCCGATCTGGCGTCTGTGCTGATGCTGCCGGAGGTACAGACCCCCTGGAGCTCGTCCACAGGTACCAGGCGCTCATTTAGAAGGAGCAGCCGGATGCGGATGTGCTTTGTTCTGGATTTGCAAAGGTCTAAATCGGAATTGGTAATGTTTATCATGCTACTTCACCCACCATTCCTCTCCCACATCCAGAAATCCGCAGCGGTTCATGTCCTCATTGGAAGCCGGGTCGGCAATTTCCGTGAAACCGAAGGAAATGGTGTGCTTGTCGGGATGCTCCTCACAGGAATCGGAGGGCGGCGTGGTAATGCTGATCAAACGGAGCCTGCCGTCCTCATATTTTAAAATTTTCGGTTTTTTATTGCTGAGGAAATTTAGAACCTCCCGGTAATGCTCGTGAAGGCGGTTCATCCGGAACTCATTTTGCGAATCCGTTTCAATAAAAGTGGCGGAAACCGTACCGGAATAATAGTCGTTTTCCCCGTTGTAGAAGACGAAGGGATATTTTCCCTCTAAAGTACTTAAAATTCCCACCGGACCGTTTTTCTGTTCCGTGATGGCTACATCCAGAATGGTATGGACGGAGCGTTCCTTTTCAATCAGGAGAAGTCCCTGGAAATCATAGTGGATCCCGGTAATGCTGTATTCGCTCTCGAAGCCGTTGATAATGGGGACCACCGCATATTCCAGATCGCCTTTGGGCGCATAGGGGTCGTGGACGGTGAAGGTGTAATCCTCTGCTTTGGCAGCGGGAATATCAAACAGGGTAAACCACTGGAATTCCCCCTTTTTCCGCCGCTTTACCAGGATGTTAGTGGTATTGTCCACGCCGAAATCTGCGTTTCCGCAGTAGATGGTGCCGTTAAAACGGGCATGGAAATGAGTGGCTTCATCCCAGGCCTCCGGGGGAAGGATCTGGTCCACCGGTTTGATGGAGGCATTAAGGCTTGTCCCGTAGAGAGTGTCAAAAATGCCGTTGGAGAAAAGAACCTCTGTAACGGCCTCCTCATGTCCCAGGACAGGCGCAGTAATTGCGCTGCCCATGGGGGAAAATCCTAGAATCATGCTGTAAGCCCTCCTTTCTTTGTTCTGTTCTTTCCGATAGAGCACATAGGTATGCCCGGAGCGTTGTTTCCGGATAGGAACTGCTCCTGTGCCATTTCATTTTGAGGCAGCACCCGGAAGGTATAGAAACCCTTCTCATTCCGGATGTGAATGATGTACCAGAGATCCTGAATAGGAAAATATCCGGATCTCAGAAGATAACGGATAGCGCCTTTGCGGATCTCCAGCAGAAAATAAGCCTTGGAGATCAGGGAATACCGCTTCTCGTGATAGCTGACTGCAAAAGCCTCCCCGGCGGGGCCTGCGCAGGAGAGCAGTATTTCTCCCGGCACAAAAGCCCTGCCGATGGCAGTTAAGCTGTAGGGCGGTTTCATCTGAAAGCCCTCAAAATAGCGTATGGTGTCTCCGCCGGTGAGATCAATGGCATAGGGTTTTTGGTTTTCATCCAGAAGATAATGTTCTTCCTGTCCGGAAAAATCCGCATTCACAATTTTGAAATGGGAGGAGACGGCAATGGTACAGTCAGGCAGGGACTGGGCAGTTACCAGGGCCCCAACGCCTCCCGTGTCTTTGTGGACCACAAATTTCTGTTCTGTCTGGATGTTCATCCCGTGGACGGTTACACCCTGACAGACAATGCGGTAGCAGGTCTGGTACTGGATGCCTCCGAACTCGTCTTTTGCCGTGTCCGTCACCCCGCCTAAGGTGTACTGCAGTTCGTCGTCTGCCGTGGAGCCGTAGAAGGTTCCGGATTCCAGCAGCAGTTTCCCGGTGTAGTCGTAGAGCCGGAATTTGTATTCGCTGAGAACCTCCCCGTCTTCCTGGGCATATTTTACATTCAGGTAAATAGAGTGGAAGGTAACTTTGGCAATGCTGGTAGCCGTGTCCACATTGGTGAAATTCGTAAAACGGAAGACCGGGGCGGCAAAACAGTAGAAAGCCGCCTCATTGCTGGTTTCACTTTCGTTGTTGTAAGTGTCAAATATCTGCAGGGAGGCCAGATACCGCTTTCCATTTTCCAGAGCATAAGGAACGGCCTGGGAAACGCCGCTTTCCAGGATTTCTCCCAGATGAAGCACATGCTTCAGAGCCATGGTTTCCTGGGTACAGTCATATACGATCCGGTGAGGGCTGTCATATTCCCGGATGACAATCCGGTTTTTCCGGGCCTGGGGGCCGGTCCAGGAAAAGGTAAGGGTTGTACCCTGTTCTGCATCGAAAGCATTGATTTTATTTAATACAGGTTTGATAACTGGCAATTTCTTTCCTCCTTTCTGTCAGTCTGTGGAAAAGCAGGTGATGCGGGGGGCAACGTTTGCATGGGCGGCCACGGTCTGGTTAAGATGCAGGCCCAGCTTCCCCGATTTGGTGGTTCCGTTAAAAATACCCCTGGTGCAGCCGATGGCGGTGACGGTGTTGGAGTAGATCACGGCGTCGCACTCATAGGTGGTGGCGGATCCTCCCAGGACAGTGGGAAAACGTCCGTAATCGTTCATTACGGAAATTTTACAGTAAGCGTCGCTGGATCCGGTGACGGTCAGTCCCGTATCTTCGTATCCCTCCCCTGTGGTGTTGTAGGGCGGGAAAGGCTTAATATAGAGAACGCCGGTTTTATAGACAATACCCCCCATCCTTGTCATATGGTTGCCGTACAGGTTGTGAAGGTGAAACACCTTCTGCCAGGAATTTGTATTCAAAGCAGCGCTGTTGAAAAATGCGCCGCCAAAGCGCAAGCTGCCTCCGTCGGAGACTGCGGAGAGGGCGGAAGCATTGACCAGCCCGTAACCAAAGGCAGTCTGGAAATTGTCGGAGCGGGAAATCAGGGTCAGAAGATCGCCCATAACCGCCCAGTCGCTGATACCAAATACCTCCCAGTTTTCTCCGATGTTGTGGGTATACAAAAGCTCCTTTTCAAAAGTCTGGTTGGCCGTGACGTTGACGCCGGAGAGAGACTTGTACCGTTCGTTATACAGAATGGGCAGGTACATGCCTATGTATTTCCAGGCAGCCACAGAGCCGTCCGCCCGGGTGTGCATATAGGCGTGGTAGTCCTGGTCCAGCTGGCGGTCACAGATCAGGCAGTACAGATAGTTCTCGTCCTGCCAGCGTTTGGTCCAGACCGTGGGAAAGGCGGACATGGCGCTTCCCTCAGAAGAGACATCGGTAATGCCGGAGGGCGTTCCGTCCTCCCGGAGCAGATAATTGTCCGGGTCCAGGCGGTAATCCACCTCCCCGCTGTCTTTTACCACGCAGGGAAAAAGCTTCCGGAGAAAGAAGGCGTTTCCCCAGTCCCCGGCATCGAAATATCCATTGACATAATTCCAGAAAGCCGGACGCTTTCCCTGGGCCATAGCCAGGTAGGAAATCCGTGTCTGGGGATTGGAATCCGCTAAGTTCACCCGGTAGCCGTAAAGCTCATAGTCCAGAGGGATCCCGTTGCCGGAGAGGATTTCCCGCAAGTTCCGGCTGCCCGCATCGGCGGATTCCCGGACGGCTTCCAGAGAAGTCTCCGGGTACAGGACGTTTCCCGTCCTGCGCTCTTTTAATTGATCGATAATGGTTTCTAACATCTTTGTCACCTCGTTTTGTTAAAATGGTTTTTGCCTTGGACGAAAGCCCGGCTGATATCGTTCTGGGGAAGGGTGATCCGCACGGAATCGTTTTTCACGCAGTCCCTGTGGCCTCCGTCATCCACCCGGAGCTTTTGGCCTTCCAGGGCCGCCAGGTATCCCTGTTCGGTCCGCTCCAGGATAATCCCGTTTACGGTGCGGTCAAAGGGAAGCTTTGCCGCATAGGTATCCAGGGCTTTCCCTATGGTTTTTAAAATTTCCTCGGTAATTTGCATAGTGTGCTCCTATTCTAGTTTTATTCCAGTTTTATTCCAGTTCCGCATCTGCCCTACCAAATCCCTTTCTCTAGAAGGACTTCCGGCCGCAGATTCATGCGTCCGTAATTCCTTCTGGGCTTTGTCCGGGCAGATGCTGTTTTTTATTCCGGTTCCGCAGGCCCCCTTGCAAGGAGCCTGCTGTTTTCAGTGTTGTCTGTTGAAATACTGCTGTGCCCGGACACTTAAATGGGACAGCTCGTCTATGAGCTTCTGGGCCTCGTCCCCGGAATGGATATTGGGGAAGGATAAGTCCCCGTAAAACTGGAGAGTAGTGCGGTCCGCAGGCTCCGCGAGATACAGGATTTCCGGGGTCGGACCCGGGAAGGGAGAGCTGATTTCCAAAGGTTTCTGTAGCTCCGGATGGGCCAGGATCCCGCTGACGGTATTGGGCATTCTAAGCTCGTTAAGCTCCCCCGCCAGAAGCATCTGGACAATGGGGGCGTTTTCCAGGACCGTGTTTTTGGGAATCACCGCCTCCCCCTCCTGCAGGGGGACCAGGTGGTCCTCGCCTACGGAGCGGGCCAGGCTGTCCAGGGCATTAGAGTCTTTTTGGGAAATAATTCCGCCCTTGGCTCTTCCGCCGCCTATGGGATCGTTTTTGTGGCGGGGAATATTTCCACCCACAGACGTTATCGAGATTCCGTTGATGGTATTTGCTGCGTCTTTCGCCTTGTTGGCCGCAGCTTCCATCCGGGAGGCATAGCTTTCCATCCGGGCGGCCAGGGTTTCGATCTGATCCGTCACCTCCTTTA
>CAJUMM010000017.1 GCA_910586955.1 uncultured Lachnospiraceae bacterium
GCTGTGACGGAAATCCCCATAGGTACAGTCCATAATTTAAAGGAAGTTTTGAACCAACCCATGAAAAAAGAGGTCTCTCACTTAATCCAAACGCCAAGACAGAATAAGCTGCGGTAACAAACAATAGTATTTTTGAATACTGAAAGGGTATGTAATAAACTATAACCATTAAAACTACCGCTATCTGTAAATGGAACCATTTTTCAAGACAAAAAAAAGCCACTATACTACCTGTTGCAAAATATGCCAATAATCTTGCCCCGTCGTCCAGCCGATTATTCCATACTACAATCCCTAAAGTCCCCCCCCCCAAGTAATTCCCGAAGATACCACATAAAAACAGGCACTATCCAAAACAGATTTATATATGCAGTTCTAACTTTAACCTTTTTAAATCCTTCAATGAGAATTTTTACCTTCCCGCTTATAAAAAGAAGCAGATATGCCAAGCACTCAAAGGGCAATGTCCATAACGAAATATTCACGTTCCCACCAATATAGCCTCCCGGAAAAACCCCTGGCAAAAGATAATGTGGTTTCATAGCCAAATTGCCCAGAAAATAAAAAAAAGGCACTTTTGAACCAAAATAGTCTTTCCATGATAACTCGGAAAGGATTGGACCAATAAAAAACGCCATTACAGCCAAGTAAAATATTAATTCCGGATAAATCCGAAGAATTCTTCTTTTTAAATATCCTTGACTGCTTTTCATATAACTTTTTGTTACTAAATATCCGCTTACACAAAAAAGAAGATTCACTCCCAATGTACTGACTGCCATACCATAAATATCCGGTACCTCTTCCCCAAGTAAAGCAAACTGGTGCCCATAAATTACCATAACAACGCCTGCAATATGGAGTAAATTGAAATTATTATTTCTGCTTTTTGTCATCATTCTCCCTGCTAATTTATATTTAAATAATAGTCTTTATAAATGAATCAGATCCTTCGCATATCTCACATCATAAATGTTTCCAAAATTCTCTTTATAGAGTGTCTTCTCCAATAACCGTAAATAGTTATGATTAGCTAATGCAATATCATAGTCCCTGTGATAACTGTCATGTATTTCCCAACTTTCTTTTGCAAAAGTATCCTCCAAAGAAAAACATTTATTATACGCGTAAAATACTAATTTTGCTATTTCAATCTTGTTTTCATCTAACTTTTCTATTTTATTTATAGATTGTAGTATTTTTTTATATTCATCAACCGTTTGGGGATTAATTGTATATCCAAAATAGGAATAAAACGGACGGCCTGTGCAAACTACAGGTATTCCAAGGCATGATAATTCATATCCAGCACTTCCACTAACCGTGACAATAACATCCGCTATCTCCCTTAAAACCAGCGTACTGAATTCATCCGGCATCCAATATAAGCTAGAATGCTTATATTTTTGGTATAATTCCTCAACAACACCATCTTCCTGATAAGAAGCCCGTCCAGGATGAGGCTTTAGAATCCAATTAACTTCATCAATTCCTTTTGTCAGCTTCAAAGTTTCAGTCAGCCAGGTATAATAATCCCGATATAGCATTTTCTCTGTACAATGCGGATCATCACTAAACACATGTGACATGATTACAATATTTTTCTTCTCATTGTGAATTCCAATCTTCGACAGGACAGTCTTTCTCGATGCTACAATTTTATTCTCATAGGCATTCGCTACATTCCAGTCCCCTTTCCCTTTAAATAAGTCTTCCAGCATTTGATCCGCACTGATTTTCCAATTAGTATCAGGATTCGCAATCAACGGCTGTAAAACATCATAATATGACACACTAAAAAACAATCGATTCTCCTTGGCGTTTGATTTGATTACATGACTGGGCTTACCGGTGGTGAGCATAATTACATCTGCACCATAATATTTTCCCATTCTTGTATAAATCGCCTCAAGATAAACCCAATCTTGTGCAATAAGATAGCGGGGTTTATACTTTCCAAATAATTTGTGACATAATTCAATCATCAAATGTGCTTTTAAAATCACTTTAAAAGAATGTATATTCAAAATACTATTTATTGTATATACTTTCAAATTTCTTCTTATAATTGTATCACATATCAAATCTCCCACTAATATCCCGTCAATTTTTACTTTTTCCAATTTCTGCGGCTTCACCCGGAGCATAAATATAAAAGCTTTCAATAAACAAAGGATTGTCCTGGATACTCCAATGTCTCCCAGTGATTTTGTGTCAAAGCCATATTCTTTTGCGATTCTCTCCCGAAACTTTTCCTTTTTATTGTTTACTGCAATAACCGGACACCCTTCTTCACTGGCGATCACTCTTGCCGTGACATATTTGGGATTCATAATTACCCAAAGCAAATCACTGGACATCACATAACAATATCCTTTTGCGGGCTCTTTCTTTCCCAAAGGAAAAAGACTGCATATTTTTTTAGTTACCTCAAGATACCTTTGTTTATCCATACTATCCAATATCCTCATTTCATATTTTTTTGTAATCTACTATTTTTCTCAAAATGGAAGCAGAAACTTTGCGTAGTACTCCTACTTCAAATTTTTCATCCCAATTTCCCTTGTCAATAAGCGCAGGATTAATCTTATATCCATAGTTCTCTATATATGGTTTCCAGAATTGTATGTTATACCTCTCCCAGGCATGACAGCCAAAGGGAAGCTTTTTTTTATTCAAAAGAAAACACCGCTTATTTTTTAACTCAAATGCAAATTTTAACGCTTCCTTAACCGATGCCACTCTGAAATCACGGCTATCGTGAAAAGAAAAGAAAAAATCCTCCGGTCCTTTGTAATTTTGCGCTTCCTCACGAAAATTTTTTAATAAATTTATTGTACTCTGTATATTCCGGAGAGATAATCCCCCGTTTCCTACAAAAAGCACCTTTGTTTTATTACGGATTTTGACCGGAATACCATCTATCCACGGGGCGCCAATATAATCATATCCTAAGCTGCAGAAATATTCCAAATTATCATAGAATACAAATGCGTCCAACTGATAAATCAGCATATATTTATATTCATAAAATGCGTTATAAAAATCAATGGATAATAAAAGTTCACTATATGTGTCAACAGATTGAAAATAATAATCATTAAATCTTTTTACATGTACCTCGCACTCACAGCCAATATCAAGAGACTCTGGTACAATAAGCCAAATATCGTAGGCGGAAAAAACATTTTTTGCTCTATCTAAAGAAATCTTTTCATGGTCTGACAAAACTGTTTTATAAACAGGTATTACGACTGTAACCTGTTTCCTTCCTACATCCTTTTCCAATCTTTCCATTACTCCCAATCCTATGCAGTCCGTATTCTACAATTCTTTTAATTTACATGAAAGAATTTCCCAAGTTTTCTCTACATCATAATATTCCCTAAAATATTCAAATCCCGCCTCCCCCATTTCTTTGAGATCTGAGGTTAATATAAATTTTATCTGTTTCTGAAACTCATCTACATTACTGCTCTCACACCACCAGCCAAACCCATTCTCCACAATCACTTTTCCCACGTCCGTGTTGGGATCCGTCACTGCCAGCACCGGCAGTTTCGCCTGCATATAGCTTAACAGCCTGCTTGGAAAATTCGGAATCGTAAACCTGTGATCCAGAAAAATCATCCCCACGTCGCAGCTTCCAACCATCTTGTCATAATCCTCTTTCGGGAGCTGATTCATCAGCTTTATATTATCCGGCTTATGTTTTTCTAAATAGCTCTCAATGCGTCCATATTCTGTGCCGCTTCCCACTATCAGGAAAAAAACATCTTTATTTTTTTTCTGGCTGTGAAGGCATTGGAGCATAAATTCTATCCCCTGGGGCTTTCCCAAATTTCCTCCATAGATAAAAACCCTTTTATCCTGGGGAATGCCATATTTCTCCCGGATTCTCTTCCTCTCATTAAACGCCACACTCATATCCCGCACCTCACAGCTGTTGGGACATACATGCACTTTTCCTGCGTCAACCTCCGGATTATGACGCAGCACATAGGCCACGTTCGCCTCGGACATACAACCAATATAATCCGAAATGCGGTAGAGATTCCTTTCCTGGCTGCGGAAATATTGGTATAGAATACCTTTTATACCGGAACAGCTCATCATTCCTATATCTACCGCGTTTTGAGGAAAGATATCTTTTAGGAGAAGATATGTTTTTGCCCTGTCGCGTTTTTTTACATATTCCACCACCCGGCAAAATGTAATAGGAGGTGTGGTATACAGCAATAAATCAAATTTTACATTCGGAAAATATTTCTTAATCCCCCGTATAAACAAGGGTTCAACCGTAATAAGGGAAATACCTTTTTCTATTTTGTTCGTTTTCTGAATATTTCCGATGCGTAATTTTAAAATCGTACACCCGGATTCCCGGATAAGATACGTTTTCTTTCCCTTTTTTCTTTCTACAGGGGAAACCATATAAACCTCATGCCCATGGTATATAAAACACCGGAGCAAGTCGCTGTATAACCCATGAGCCGATACCGTATCATAATCGGATAAAGACAAAAACAATATCTTCATATCTTTATAACTATTCTCCTCTGTTTTCCAACTCCAGAATCTTTATCCCATATGTTCAGGAATCCTTTTCTCCTCCGGAGGCGGCACCATATAATCGCCATAGGTAATTGTCAAATATTCATCATACTTTTTTGTGATCGGTAATTCCATTTCTTCAAAGACATGCCTTTCTGTTTTCTCTAATATGTCAAAGGGATATTCCCGCCCAACGAATTTAAACAGATTATTATAAATGCTCTTATAGTTTGAGTTGTTTTTATTCCCCCAGCATGAAATTTTGTCATACAATTTAAATTTAAAGTCATCCGGAAATAATCTGCCGAACGCATACGTAGCTATCAGACATACCTGATAGCCTGCCGATATGCCTTCCCGTTTTATTTCCTGGTGCATCATCCCCTGAAGTACTTTTATAGCCAGCTCTTTTACTTTTTTCTGGAACTTTTGATCCGGACAGTGATCGAATACAAAAATATCAATGGCCGGACGTCCTTCGCTGTTACGGGCTCTATCCGCTCTATCATCTTGCACCCGGAAAATGCGGTATACCCATAATCTTCTTGTTAAATAATATCTATCCGTGTCTCTCCAGGAAGAAAGAAATTTTTCAAAATTTTTTCTGTCCATCATAACGTCCACATCGTCATCCCAAGGGATAAACCCTTGATGACGGACAGCCCCCAGAAGTGTGCCTCCGTCTAAAGAATATTGAATCCGGCTCCTGGAACAAAAAGAATCAAAATCTTTCAGCATTGGAAGCAATGCTCTCTGCATTTTTGTCGTCCCGTACCGATCGGATTCTCTTTCCACTGAAACCACCTCCCCAACGCAACTCCCTCATTTTTTCATCCGCAAAAACGCAGGAGCTGTTCTCCCATATCTTTCATGGTTTCCGCCTGTATCCAATACCGGTTCCCCTGCTCCTTCCCGGAGGGAGGATACAACCCGTCCCTGTTCCGGAAATAAACGCTTTTCATCCCCAGCTGTCCCGGCGCCTGAAAATCTTTGGCAGAATTATCTCCCACATAAACCATCTCTTCCGGATGCAGCCGCCAGCACCTCTGAAGTATCCGGAATGCGATATCGCAGGGTTTCCGGAATTGGACTCCGCCCAATTCGTCCGTAATCACGATATCATCAAAAACCTTATAAAGACCCAGAGCCCGGATCTTGGCTCTCTGCCCTTCCGGTCGCCCGTCCGTAATCATTCCTAGCTTAACACCCCTGCTTTTTAATGCTGACAGCAGTTCCGAAACACCTTCATATAGGTGGATGCTCGGAACATGCCCTCGGTATACGGATAAACACCGTTCCTTGTCATTTTCTCTCCCGATTTCCTTAAGCAGCTCGTCAATGGCAGGCTTCCCGTCCTCAAAAAACTCCCACAACCGCTCCGTGTATTCCCCTCTTCCCAGGTATTCCGCCACAGCCCGGTAACCGCTTTTTACATATTCCTTTTCCGGATACAGGGTATCATCCAAGTCAAAGATAACTCCCTTGATTGTGGTGTTATCTCCTGGGGAAATGCACACGCTCTGATCAAACCGGCTGTAAACCGCACCGTCGGCTACATCTTCACAGTATTCAACCTCTTCCCCAGCCAAAAGTTTCAGAATGCTTTCCGCACTCCTTGCCCCTGCTTTCATGGACAAGGGGGCACCGCCGCCAAACCGGGGATTGATTTCAATAAAGTAATCTTCGCCGCTTTCCTTCTCCCGGATAAGCTGGACGGTTATGGGGCCGCAGGGCTTAAATTTTTCAATCAGCGCCTTTGCTTCCTTTATCATCACCGGATCCATCCAGATCCGGGTTTTCAGGACTTCGCCGGCACGCACCGCCACTCTTTCACGGGGTACGATCCATAGGGGATTTCCCTGGAAATCACAGCAGATATCCAGGGTGTACTCGGTTCCTTCTACAAAGGGCTGGACGATATAGTCCTCTATACGGCCCGCGTAAGCTTCCAGTTCTTCTACATTCCCAGCCTTGAAAGCATTTACGCTACTGCTTCCGTCTTTCGGCTTTATAAACGCCGGGAAGCCTAGTGTATACTTGGTCCAGTCATTTACCGGCATGGGGGCTTTCAGCCCGCAGTCTATAAAAAATTGGGACGTATGATTTTTGTCCCTGCAAATGCGAATCCTATTGGGGGCACTGATCAGCACCCTGGTTCCAACTGCCCGAAATTTTTCCTGGTTCTCAGACAAGATCAACAAATCCGTATCTATCGTTGGAATCAAAAGATCAATCCGATCCTCTGCGCAGATATCCACCAGCATATCGATATAACCGTTCTCACGCATCCCGCAGACTTGCCTTGTATCATCACAATAGAAAAGAGCAGGTGCATCAAGTGCCATGTCTGCTCCATATATCTTCAATGTCTTATTCCGTGCTAAAGCGGCTTCCCGGAATGCCTGCATCAATTCCACTCTCCGGCCGATTCCGGTAAAGAGAATACGAAATTCTTTCATAAATAAACCTACTTACTTTCTATTCCGGATGTCCCCATGAACTCTTCCATCGTTACGGACGTCCCGGAGGAAATCCCTTCCCGCTTCACAACCGTCTTCACCGTGTCAAACAGGATTTTCAGATCCACAAAAAAAGACATGTGGTCCACATACCACACATCCAGGTTAAACTTTTCTTCCCATGACAAAGCGTTCCGCCCATGTACCTGGGCATATCCGGTCAGTCCCGGACGCACTTCATGCCTCCGGCGCTGATGCTCATTATAGCGCTCTAAATATCTGGGCAGTAACGGGCGGGGGCCCACAACCGACATTTTCCCCGTCAGGATAAGCCAGATTTCCGGCAGCTCGTCCAAGCTCAGTGACCGGAGAAGGCTTCCAAAATGCGTCAGCCTTTTTTCATCCGGCAATAGCTTCCCTGCCCCATCTTTTTTATCCGTCATGGTGCGGAATTTATACATATGAAAAATCTCTTCATTTTTCCCCGGTCTTGCCTGCTTAAACAAAATGGGCCTTCCCAATTTTATCCCCACCAAAAGGCCGATTACCAAATACAGCCACCAGAACAGCAGCAAAAAAACCAGGGAACAGACTATGTCCAGAAGACGTTTTATATATTTTTCATAGATTCCGGCTTTATGACGGTTTTCCATTATGCCTCTCACTTTTCCCCTTTCACTCAAAACACCGGCAAACTATCTCAATCATCCTGTCCTGCTCTTCCTCCGTCATCTTATTGTCCGAGGGCAGGCACAAGCCTCTTTTAAAAATATCCGCTCCCACATCCCGGTCTTCTCCAAGCCCGGAACCCACAAACGGATTCATCCGGTAGATGGGCTGCAGGTGCATGGGCTTCCAAATGGGACGCCCTTCCGCATGAAAGGCCTCCAGGGCGTTTAAAATCTCGGTGGGACAGGATTTTCCCGGACTACTCACATAGAGTGCCTCCCGTTCCCCCAGCACCGTCTCGCACATGGCTTCTCTCCGGATGGTCAGACAGGAAAGCCAGTAATTGGGCTCACAGTTCTCTCCCACCGGATTCATGTCAACAGGCAGGTCTTTCAAACCTGCCCGGTATCTCTCATAAATTCTCTTTTTACTCTCTATATGCTCTTTCAAATGTCCCAGCTGTCCCCGGATCAATCCGGCTATGATATTGCTCATCCGGTAATTATAGCCCAGCTCTTCATGCTGGTACCAGGGGGCATTCTCCCGGCTCTGGGTACTCCATTTCCGCGCCTTCCCCGCCTCTTCCCCGGACTCACACAGCAGCATCCCGCCGCTGCTCCCGGTAATAATCTTATTTCCGTTAAAGCTGATAATCCCGTAATCCCCGAAGCTCCCGGTCTGGATGCCTCCATAGGATGCTCCCAGGCTTTCCGCCGCGTCCTCCACAAGAAGTGCCCCATGCTCCTCCGCAATTTTCCGGATCCGCTCTATTTTCCCCGGCGTTCCGTAAAGATGCGCCAGAACAATCAGCCGGGTGTCCGGATAGAGTTGGAACGCGCGTTCCAAGGCATCCGGATCCATGTTCCAGGTATCATACTCGCTGTCAATAAAAACCGCTTCCCCGCCTTCATAGGCCACCGGGTTCACGGTTGCGTCAAAGGTCATATCCGAGCAGAACACCTTCCTGCCCTCCAGGGTTCCGTGCCCGATTTTCGGACGGCCGTATAATCTCTCCCCCGCCAGCCGGACAGCCAAGTGCAGGGCCGCCGTGCCGGAAGACAAGGCCACTGCATGTTTTACCCCAGCCAACGCGGCAATTTCCTTTTCCACCTCATTGATATTTTCCCCTACGGTAGAAATCCAGTTGGCATCATAGGCTTCCATAACATAGCGCATCCCGTCCCTATGATTGGTCGGAGAAGATAACCATACCTTTGACGGAAAAGGCTTTATATCCTTAAAACGTTCATCCTTTAAAAAATCATGGCTCATGCGTCACGCCTTCTTTCCTCACAATCTCCAATCCTACTTCAAACCGGGTCTTTCTCCCGAACATCTCCATCTCCAGCCATGCCAGCCTCTTGTGGCGGTCGATTTTACAGATGGTACCCTCCAATCCCTGCAATGCCCCAGAAACTACCGTTACTCTATTTCCCTCTATATAACCTTCCGAAAATCTTACCAGCCTGTCCTTTCCTGAAAGGTATTCTACAATTTCAATATCTTCCTTTGACATAGCCGTCCATGTTTCCCCTACGCCAATCACTTTTGTAAGCTTGGGAATTTGCTTCAGGGCAGCATAAGCGTCTTCTATCTGATCGCTGATAATAAAAATATAACCCGGGAACAAAACAGCTCTTTCCGTCTGCCACTGCCCCAGGTACTTCCTTCTGCGCTCATATTTTGGAATAAAACACTCTTCCAAATATTCCTGCACTCCATATTTTTTTATCATTTCCAGAATCTGTTCTTCTTTTCCTGTAGATACCTGTATTACATACCACATATGCGTACTCTTTTCCAAAATTGAGTATGCTCCGCCATTCCGCACCTTCGTGCGGCCCTTTATCTGCTCTTATATCCACCATCTGTCAAAACGCGGCGAAGCGACGATTTTGATAATCAGGTTTTTAATATTCTATAGTTAATTCAATTTTTCTACCTCCGCTATTGTATCAGCATGTATTAACTTTTTCAAGCCTGAAAATGAATTTCCTGCCTATTCTGCCTCCCTCATCACATAAGTCGGCACAATCTCCTGCACTTTCTTCCGGATATCCGAGGAATCCTCTTCCGCAGTCCTCCGCAGCTCCTCTAAATCCGATAAAAACTTCTCCTCGTCAAATTCAATGGGCTTTCCGATATGAATCAGCTTATTCTCCGTCTCCTGCAGCCCCTCCTCACTCATAAGAAGCTCTTCATAGAGCTTCTCCCCCGGACGAAGACCGGTAAATTCGATGGGAATATCCTCAAAGGGCTTATACCCGGACAGGCGGATCAGATTTTTGGCCAAATCCAAAATCTTTACGGGCTCTCCCATATCCAGGACAAAGATCTCCCCGCCCTTTGCAAGGGCTCCCGCCTGGAGAACCAGGGAAACCGCTTCCGGAATAGTCATAAAATACCGGATAATCTCCGGATGGGTTACCGTCACCGGTCCCCCCTGCTCAATTTGCTTTTTGAACAGAGGAATGACGCTGCCGTTGCTGCCCAGCACATTGCCAAAGCGTACCGCCACAAAGTCCGTCTTGGAATGCTGGTTCATCATCTGGACAATCATCTCGCAGATACGCTTGGAGGCTCCCATAATATTGGTGGGATTTACCGCCTTATCCGTAGAAATCAGAACAAAACGCCGGACGCCATGCTTGTCCGCCGCCTGGGCTGTCTTATAAGTGCCGAAAACATTATTTTTAATGGCTTCGTTGGGACTGTCCTCCATCAGCGGCACATGCTTATGGGCCGCCGCATGATATACGATATCCGGATGATAGGCTGCAAAAATAGACTCCATCCGATGGGTATTGCGCACCGACGCAATCAAAACGACCAGATCCAAAGCCGGATATTTCTGCTTTAACTCCTGCTGTATATCATAGGCATTATTTTCATAAATATCCACAATAATCAATCTTTTCGGCTCATGGGCCGCAATCTGCCGGCAGAGCTCGCTTCCAATGGAACCTCCCCCCCCGGTTACCAGAATGGTCTTTCCCGACACATACCCCATCACGGAATCCACCTGCAGCCGGATGGGCTCCCTGCCCAGCAAATCTTCAATCTCAACCCGTCGCAGTTTGGAAACGCTGACCTCTCCGTTGAGCATCTGATACAGACCCGGAAGCACCTTCATCTCACAGCCGGTTTCCTGGCAGATCTGAAGAATTTCCCGGATCTCCGCCTGAGGCACCGACGGAAGCGCCACTACAATCTCGTCCACCTTCAGCTCATGGGCATAGAAAGGAATCTCCTCCCTCCCGCCTACAATCTTAACTCCCCGCAGATACTTCCCGTGCTTGGCCATATTGTCGTCAATCACGCAGCAAACCTTCTGGTCCAGATAGCGGCTGTTCTGGAACTCTTTAATAATCATAGCTCCGGCTTCCCCGGCTCCCACCACCATGGTATTCTTTCTGGCGTCTCCCCGAAGCCCGGTACGTTTCTCCTGCAGCATCCGCAGAATCCGGTATGCAAAGCGCAGGCTTCCAATTCCGGTAATCAGAATCACGTACTTCATCAAATAGTAGGAAACGGGCATTCGCATCTTAAGGCATGCCATAATCACTATCTGAAGCACAAGGCTTACGGAACAAGCCCCAATTACGTTCAAGAGCTCCGTGGTACTGGCAAAACGCCAGACACTGCGGTACAATTTAAAAAGTACAAACAATACAATCGTCAGGACCAGGGAAACCGGCAGATAACGCAGCTCATACCTCACATAGGTCATGTCCATTCTGCTAAAACGGAAATCAAACCGGATATAGAGCGCCAGAAATCCCGACAGGGTAATCAGAATCAAATCTAAAATAACCAGGAGGGCAATCCTGTTTTTAGGCGCATTTTTCTCAATGAACTTCTCTATATTCATAACTTACCTCTTTTGCATTGGACTATTCCTAACCAATGAAGACTTTCTTTCCCTCAAAGGCAAAGCCGTACTTGCGGATCCGATCCACACTGATGCCTTTTGCTTCCAGAAGGGCGGCATAGTGCTTCTCCTCTATCTGCTTATGAGCTGCCAAAACGGTGTCTTCCAGTGTGGTCTCCCTGCCGGCACGAAAGACCTTAAACTCTATAATGACTGCAGGATCCTCTTTCTTTACCGGCTCCAGCATCACATCATACCGGCCGAAACCGCTCTCCCGGTTAGAGGTAAGAAAATAGCGTCCCCTGAGCTCTGCCAGAAGCCCCAGCACGAAACCGTGATAGAAGCGCTCCGGCTCCCCCTTCCCTGTGTCAAAAAAGCTAAAAGTCTCCTCTGTCAGCCGATTCATATATTCGTTCATTTCTTCCAGCTGATCCGAAAGGAGGGCCTTCACAAAATCGTTATACAATGAAGTCCGTCCGGAAAACCAATCCCGGATCATCCGCTCAAACATAACCCTCACTTCTTTATTGGTCAATACCAGATCGTATAAGTCACGTCCCCGCTCTTCCTCAAAGCTGTACTTCTCCACCCGGAGATACCCGCCGGTCAATAAAAGACTCCAGATAGAGTTCTCCCTTTCATTCAGCTGGTTAAAGACAATCTGCTCGTCGATCTCCGTGTGAAGCACTCTTCCCTCCAGGAGATCCTCCATAGTCTGCTTAATTTCCTTGCTTCCTTCCCGGATCAGCTTTCCCACCAGGCTATTGCTGCTGGTGTTGGCCCAGTAGGCGGAAAGCTTTCCCGTCTTCAAATAATTTAAAATAGACCATGGATTATAAATATCCCTATGTGTTCCAAAAGTGAAGCCATCATACCAGTTCTTTACTTCTTCTTTCTTTTCGGAAAGCCCATATTCTTCCAGAGCATTCCACACTTCCTGCTCCGTAAATCCAAAACTTTCCGCATACAAATCTGAAGTAGTTGTTACAACAGACAGGTTATTCAAATCCGAAAAAATAGACTCCTTGCTGATACGAGTAATACCTGTCATAATTGCCCGCTCCAGGCAAGGGTTGCTCTTAAAGGCAGCGTTGAACATGCTCCTGGTAAATTCCACCAGTTCTTTCCAGTATCCGCCCACATAGGCCTCCTGCAGAGGCGTGTCGTACTCATCCAGAAGAATGATCACTTTCTTTCCATAATAGCGCATCAGGCAGGAGGACAGGGCTTTCAGCACATAGGACGCCGTGGCGTCCGTCATCTCCGGGGACACCCTTGCGAAAAACTCCGCCTCTCCCTCCGTCAGGAAATCTTCCCGGCGCAGGAAGTCATACTCATCCCAAAGATTTCTCAGAATATGGCAGATCTTCTCCCTGACTTGAGGAAAACTGCTTTCCTTCACATCGGCAAAGCTTAAGGAGATCACCGGGTATGTCCCCTGCAGGTTCCGGTACTTTTCATCCTTCCATATATTCAGCCCCTCAAACAAATCTCCCCTACCCGCATATTTCGCAGAGAAGAAATGTTCCGTCATGCTCATGGTCAGCGTCTTTCCGAAACGCCTGGGGCGGGTAATCAGTGTTACCATATCCTGATTTTCCCACCACTCCTGGATAAAATTTGTTTTATCAATATAAAAATTGTGATTGGTAATTAACTGCCCAAAATTCTGATAACCAATTCCCACAGCCCTTGCCATAACCCTTATGCTCCTTTGCACTGTTAGTCATAGTATAACAAGTTTCTGTTGTTGTGGCAAATTTTATTTACATTGGGAAGGCATAGGGCATTCCATTCAGCTTATCTTCCTGATAACCTGGTACAATATTTTTCCAGTCCATTGCCATAACCTCCTGAGCTTCCCGGAATCTCGTCCATTGCCTATCTGACAGCCATAAATTACCTCTGTTATATTCACTGATAAGCTTCTCTGAAGAATCACTCGAAGGCTTTACCGGCGTATCCATATACCGATACACATAATACGCAGGCTTATACTTCTCATCTCCATCACGAAGCCCCATAGACAAACCATCTCTCACTTCCTTGGGATCGTCTTTCTCTGCCCGGATCGTAAAGGCAAGTACCCTGTCATTAAATTCTGCAATATAATAAGCCTGGGCAAGTGCCCTTGCCTGTCCTTTTTCACCGCCTCTTCCTGTGGAAGTCCAGCCCTGTTCTGACAAAATCATCTTAATGCTGCCGTTGCCTCTGCCAAACCGATTCTCCATATCTGCCAGATACTGATTTAAATAATTCAGATTCCGCATAGAAATGAAAGGACTGTTCACACTGTTGGTAGTGTTAGAACCATCATTCCAGAAATCCGTTCTGGTCAAAGGAGCAGAATAGGGGTGGAACGATAGATCCCAACTGACAAAGGGTGCTTCGGAATATATTTGGGAAGCAAAGCTGTTCAAAACAGATTTTCCCGCATATCCGGCTACTGCTCGAGTCCAGGCATTATCCAAAGAAATAAATATTCTGGAACTGGGCCTGGTCTGTTTCACACCACAATACAAAATCCGAAAGGCGTTGGCATACCCTTTCATATAATCGGAAAGCCCCATACCTCCCGTATAATTCCAGGCATTGCAGGAATTTACTTCATTTCCGAGAATCCAGTTAGATACATAGCAGTCATCCTGTCCGAAAATCTCTCCCAAGTAGCTGAACACTGCCTCCAGCCGTTCCTGAGATGACTGGTTTCTCGTATTTAAAGCGTAATAGGGCGCTGCCCCTGCTCTTCTTGCGGCGGGTTCAATCATATCAGCCAGTCCGGAATCATAACTCATCAATATTGCAAAGGTAATCTGAACGGGTTCCCGTTTTCTGCCGTATTGATCCGTTTCCTCTTGATTAAATCTTGAAACTGTTTCACGCAAAGCAGCCAAAGAGTCGAAATAATAGAGTTTCCCTTTATAAGAATACTCCACACATCCTTCCTGTTTTCCCTTCAGCACTACTTTTTTTAAATCAAGATTCATCAATGTGTTTTTCGTACCTGCATCAATAACCCATTCTGCTCTTGCTCCCTGAATCCCCTTCTTAGAAGACGGCATGTAATAAGGCGTATCAATCTCCGCCGCAAACTCCGGATTTCCCACATAAGTCCCTGGACTAATCACGGTATACTTATTCTCCCCGCTCTTCACTGCCAGGGAATACTTGCTCATAAGAACTTCCTGCAGATTTCTGTCCCCGTCAAACTCCTGGGGAAGGGGAATACGGAAATCAAAATAGAAATAATCTCCCTCCTGTCTTCCGTCATCCTTGGAAATTGTATGCAGAGGGCTTGCGCTTAAAATACTGTTACTATAAGAGTCCACACGAACCAGATAATAATTTCCGTCATTATAACTCTGCAGGCGCCCTTTCACCTGAAATTCCCCCTGAATCCGGGTACTTCCGTCCGGCTCCTTCTCCAAAAGAAATTTACGAAAAGACGCAGAACTTCCGGTAGGTTTCACTTCCCCCTGAATCACAATATTTTTCACCGCACTGTAGACACTTTCGTCCTCGCCGTCCTGCCTGTTTTTCAACACGTACTTCAAACGGAAATAATACTTTAAACCTGGCGTCAAATCTGTAACCGTCAAAGATGTCTGTTTTTCGTCTTCTATTGTCCGGACAATCAGGCCCATTGTAAAAGAAGCATCTTCTGCGCACTCTAGAACATATCTCTTTGCACCTACTACCCCTTTCCAAGTTACAGAAGCCGTCCGGAAATTACTGGATTCCACCAATGTAATCACCGGCACTTCCCGCACCTTTCCCTCCAGGTCAAAGAGATACGCCGTATTATCTACATAATACCATCCCCCTCTGTAAGCCGCCCCGGTAAGGCTATGGAAATAGTATTTCCCCGCATGTTCCCCGGACTTAATTGTCAGCCACCCGGTTACCTGCTTTCCGTTTCCGTCATAGTAGTAAATATCCCCGCTCTCCGGATCCGTATAGAAACACCCGTTTACATCGATCGCCCCCGTATCCGGCTTGCTGTAATACCTTGCCGTTCCCACGGTAAAATGTCCTTTCTGCAGGGCTCCCGTTGCAGAGTCAAAATAGTACTTCCAGGATCCGATTTTGTTAGAACCTTTCAATACTTTATTTTTATAAATACAGTACCAATTTTCCGCCGCTTCCCTTCCGTCTGAGCCGGGTTCCTCTATGCGGTACCAGACATACCCTGGGATCTCCTCCCCTTCCGGCGTAATTTCCACAGGCTTATCCGCCGGCAGGATTTCCCTGCCGTCTGTCCCGAAATATTTCCAAATGCGCCCTTCCTCCGGCACGTCAATCAGAAACCATCCCGTCTGCATCACACCGCTGCCATTGAAATAATAAGCCGCCTTTTTTACCTCTTCACCGCTTTGCAGACTTCCCCTTATGGGAAGCTCTTTCCGATATCCGATCTGCATCGCATCATCTTGGTCCGGATCAAAGTAATAGACTTTTCCCTCAATCTCTTTCCAACCGGCTGCCCGCTGTCCGTCCGTTCCATAGTAATAAGACTTCCCATTCACCTTCTCCCAGCCGGTCTTTAAAATCCCCTTGCTGTTAGCATAATAAATCTTGCCGTCAATCACCACGGAACCGTTCTCAATCCGGAAACCCTCCTTGGGATCCAGCACATAGCAGGTGTTCCCAACCCAGCAAAGGCCTTTGCGCATCTCTCCGCTGATATTGAAATAATAACTTCTTTTTGCTCCATCGCTTTCTGTCAGCGTCAGCCAGCCCGTCTTCATGAGACCGTTTTTATCAAAATAATAGGTATCAAATTCTCCGGACTCCGGCTTCTCACTCTGACAGACACCATCTGCGAAATACAGGAATTCCTCCTTTGCAGCCTTTCCCGTAAGCTCATCCGTATAATAGCGTTTACCGCTGATGCCAAGCCAGCCTGTCTGTAACACACCGTTCTTATCAAAATAGTAGCGGCCGCTGTCTCCATTGACAGAAATCGTCTGCCAATCCCTGGCAAGCGTTGTTCCGTTCTTAAAATAATACTGGCTTCTGTCGCCAAGTTCTACCCAGTTTCCGTCCCTGCTTGGGATTACCTGGGCTTCCTCGCCTTCCTTAGTCACTGCATCAAAATAATACCAGCTCCCGTTCACCTTCTGCCAGCCGCTTAAGAGATACTCATACTTCCCTGTATAGTAGAGAACCTCCCTGCCATTCCTCTGGACAGAAATCAACTCCAAGGGAGCGTTTTTCTCTAGCATACTTTTTTGCAGCACCTTGGTATCCACGTCAAAATAGTAATCCTGCTTTCCGATTCTCACAAAGCCGGATGCCGCCAGGCCGTCGGAAGGATCAAAATAGTAGCGGTTCGTCACCTTGCCCTTCTCCGCGTCAACTTCTTCCAAATTCTTCCATCCCGTTACCCGCTTTCCATTCCCGTCAAAATAGGAAATCTCTTTTCTGTCACGGACCGTTTCCTCCAGCTTATAACCGGAACGGTTGATGGCTCCGGTTGCCGGCTCGCTGTAATACCAGGACTTTCCGTCTGTGAAATGGCCCTTTTTCAGCGCCCCGGTTGTACTGTCGAAATAGTAACGCCAGGTGCCGATATTGTAGAAGCCCTTCAATACCTTGGAATCCTTCTGGATGCAGTACCAGTCGTTATTCACCAGATACCAGCGGTATCCGTTGACTTTATCACCCTTCGGGCTTTCATCCCGCTCTTTTTTCGGCTCTAACTCCTTTCCGTCTTTTCCGAAAAATCTCCAGACATTCCTTTTGTTTTCGCTGAAACGGAACCATCCGGTCTGCAGAACTCCGCTGTTGTTAAAATAGTAGCTGGCCGTATTTGTGCTCACCTGGCTTCCCTGTACAGGCAGTCCGGTTTGATATCCGGTCTGCATTACTCCTTCTGCATCAAAATAATAGACTTTCCCGTCAATGGTCTTCCATCCGATCACAAGCCGCCCGTCTGTTCCATAGTAATAAGACTTCCCCCCGGCCTTCTGCCAGCCGGTTTTTAAGGTCCCGTCTCCATTGGCATAATAGCGGACGCCGCCTATCTCCACGGAATCGGAGCTCCGCTCACCCGTATTGGGATCCAGAACATATCTCTTATTTCCAATCCAACAGATGCCTTTGAGCAAAATTCCGTTGGCATTGCAGTAGTATACATGCTTGACTTTCGGATTGACAGCGTCTGCCAGGGTAATCCATCCCGTCTTCATCAATCCATTTGCATCAAAGTAATAGGAATTGCAGGTGTTTCCTTCCCGAATTCCTTCTTCCCGGACGCCATTTACAAAGGTCATAAACCCGCTTATGGCCTTTCCGGTATTCTCATCTGTGTAATAGCGCTTTTTGCCGTCATTGACCCAGCCTTTTTTCAGAACTCCTTGGCTGTCAAAATAGTAACTTCCTTTCTCTCCGTCTACCGTAATGGTCTGCCAGCCCTTGGCCAGTGTCTTTCCATCCTTAAGCAGATGCCTGGTACCATTTTCCAAAACTATCAAGGTGTTTCGGCCGTCCTGAATTGCGGTGACTTCTCCGCCTTCCTTAGTCGTCGGATCAAAATAATACCATTCACCTTTTACACTGTACAGGCCGCTTAAGAGATATTCTCCGCCGCCTGTGTAATAAAGCACTTCCCGGCCGCCGGCCTCCGTGATGCGCAGCAGGTCCTCTGCCGTGGCTTTCTTAAGCTCTCCGCTGTTCCGGTCAAAATAGTAGGCTTGTTTTCCGATCTGTGTCCATCCGCAGGCCGCCTGGCCATTGGAGGGCTCAAAATAGTATTTGATTTTATTCCCATCCGGGCCTTCGACGGTTTTCCATCCGGTCACACGCTTTCCATTGCCGTCAAAACAGTACCGCACCACGCGGCTGCTCTCCCCATCCGTCTCTTCCACCAAACGGCCGAAGGGCTCAATTCTCCCGTCACCGGCATCGCTGTAACAGTGGGTTTTCCCATCCAGGAAGTGCCCTCTCACCAGCGCTCCCGTTATCTTGTCAAGATAGAACCGGTAGCCGCCTGTGAGATTGGTCAGTCCTTTCACCAGCTTCTGATTATTCTGAACGCAGTACCAGTCGTCCCCGATTTGATACCAGGTATAAGATTGGTCTATGGAATTCTCCTCCTCCGAAGAGGCCCCAGGACGCACCGCAGGCGGCGTAGGACCGGGCGTCCCCGTGGGCTCTATCTCTTTCCCGTCCGCCCCGAAATATTTCCAGACAACACCTTCCTCCGGCATATTCAACGAAATCCAGCCCTTTTGCATCTCGCCTTTGCCGTTAAAGTAATAGGTGCCGGCATCCTGGCCGTCTCCAATGATCACAAGCCCTGTCTGCATGGCTCCGGCGCCTTCCGAAGCACCGTTTTCCGTCCCCTCATCTTCCAGCAAATAGTAAGTAGCTTTCCCGATTTGCTGAAAGCCGGTCTGAAGAACGCCCTTTTCATCAAAATAGTACCTGGCCGAAGTACCGTCCGGGGCTTTGATGGTCTGCCAGCCTGTCTGGGGTTTTCCGTCCCCGTTCAGATAATACCAATCTGCACCGATTTGCTGTCTTCCGCTGCGGATCTCGCCGCTCACCGGATCACCGTAGCAGCGGTTGGTTCCTGCCAGGAACCAGCCTTTCTGCAGCTTTCCAGAAGAGGCGTTGAAATAATAGCGCCGCCCTCCAATGCTTTGATACTTCTTTAATAGGGTCTTATTATTATAGATACAATAAGTGCCTGCACCCTCTCCTTCTGTCACCTGATACCAGACATAGCGGCTGTCCGTTTCTATCCGCTGTTCCTCTCCGTCTGCTTTCGACAGATCCTGTACCGTCTGCTCGGCCCCGGTTTCCTCCGACAGATACTTCCACTCATAATCTCCGCCTTTGGTGAACCGGCTCCATCCGGTTTTTAGTTTCCCGTTTTTATCTGCATAACAAGTTCCCACACCCTGAATCTGGGCCATACCGCTGCCCTCGTCCAGACTGTCTGAACCCATAACCAGCTGTCCTGCTTCCTTGCCGCTGTCCCGGAAGACATAGCGGTCCTTCCCAATCCAGGAAACTCCCTCCAGCATCACGCCGTTGGCATTGAAATAATACCTTGCGGAATCGCCATTCCCGTCCGTAATCGTTTGCCAGCCCATCACGCGCTGTCCGTAACTATCGTAATAGCCTGTTTCCGCCGCTCCTTCTTCCACAGGGCCAAAGCCTGTATACACCTCACCCGCAAGACGGCCCTCTTCCGTACCCTCATAGGCCCGGTAACGGTTCTGTCCAATGCCAAAGTATCCCGTATACAACGCCCCTGTACTACTGTGGAACCAGTAGTTCTTTCCGTCAATATTCTGCCGGTTTTTCAACAAGGAAGTATTATTTTTGAAGCAATAGCGGGCTCCGTCTGACGTACAGCCCGGTTCCTCAATGATATACCAGTAATAGGTATCCGTTTTTCGGCCGGAGGTCACTGTCCAAATATCTTCTTCCGCATTTCTTTCTTTTAGACTCCGCTCCACACCGATATGCGTTCCATTTCCATTCCCTTCCGGATCAAAATAGTGGTAATCCGCCTCACCCGGAAGTTTGTGCCAACCGGTAAGAAGTACGCCGCTACCATTATAGTAATAGTGGTCACCGTCTGTATCCGTAATATACCCTACAGCCATCTTCCCGTGCTCTGCCGGGTCAAAGTAATACCAGTTTTTCCCCACCTGCCGGTGTCCCATAAAGGCAAAGCCCTCTGCCGGATCCAGATAATATTTACCTTTCACGCCCTCAAAGGTAATGGTCTGCCAGCCCGTCAGCATCTGGCCATTGGCATTGAGATAATAGGTATTCCCATCCAGCGCAAGGAATCCCTGATACACCGAATTGTCTTTGGAGCTGTCAAAATAATACCGGTTCTTCCCAATGGTAAGCCACTTCTTCTCCTCTGTCCACTGGAAGCCCTGGCTGTCAAAATAGTACCGTTTTTCATTGATAGTCTGCCAGCCTGTCAGAATCTTCGTTCCGCCCTTGAGATAAGCCCGCTCTGTCCGGTCTTCTCCCAGATCAACTGTCACCCAATAATTCTCATCTATAGTAACCGGGCACTCTTTTCCGGTCTCCGGGGCAAAATATTTCCAAACATTCCCTTCTTCCGGCACATCAACCTTCTGCCAGCCTCTCTGCCTTACACCGCTGCTGTTGTAATAATACCCATCCAAAACAGCATCACGAACATACCCCACAGCCATCTTCCCATGATCTGCCGGATCAAAATAATACCAGTTTTTCCCGATCTGACAATGCCCTTTCCATGCCCGGCCGCTGACCGGATCCAGATAGTATTTGCTGCTGACGCCATCTTCCTTTACCGTCAGCCAGCCTTTTTGCATCTGGCCGTTGGCGTTCAGATAGTAGGTATCTCCCTCCAGCTCCAGGAAGCCCTGGAAGACGGAACCGTCCTCTTTGAAATAGAACTGGTTTTTCCCTACCGTCAGCCATCCCTTATCCTGGGTCCACAGAAGTCCGTTGGCATCAAAGTAATAGCGCTTCCCGCCGATGGTCTGCCAGTTTTTAAGAACCGTAGTTCCGTTATTGATAAAGGAGCGGGCTGTTTCGGTCTCCGAGATCTGAATGGTCATCCAGTCATCCATAGACTTCCATGTATTCCGTTCTGCTCCCGTTGCCAGGTCAAAGAACCTCCACACATAGTTAAGCCTCTTCCAGCCATACTGGAGAACTCCGCTGTTGTTAAAATAATAGACAGCACCTTGAATCTCCTGCTCCCCTTTCAGCATCTGCCCCAGGGAGGAGATCCTTTCATCAAAATAGTAAGTGAACTTGCCCAGGGTAATAAATCCGGTCTGCAAAGCCCCTTCCGTATCAAAGTAATACCGCTGGCCCTCAATGGTCTGCCAGCCCTTTAACATCTGGCCGTTACCCTTGAAGTAATACATGGTATCACAGTATTTCACAAAACCGGTGCGCATCTTCCCATCCGGACCGAAGAAATACCAGGTATTCCCGATCTTGGTTCTCTGGGTCTGCATCACTCCGTTGGCGTCAAAATAGTATTTCGCAGAAGTTCCATCTGCGGCCTTGATGGTCTGCCAGCCGGTGACAGCCTGGCCATTGGCGTTAAAGTAGTAGTATCTCCCGGTTTCCGGGCGTTTCCACCATCCGGTCCGGGGCGTATGATCCTCCAGGAAACAGTACCACCCTTTGCCAACCTGGAAAAATCCTGTCTGCAGCACATTGGTGGCCGTATCAAAATAGTAGCGGATTCCGCCGATGGTCTGCCAGCCTTTGGCCAGGGTAGTGCCGTTTACAAAATAATAGGTATCTTCCCGGCCGCCTTCGTGGGCCGTAGCAAAATAATCCCTTTCCACCCGGGCATCCTCATCCTGCCGATAGTTCTCCCGGCTGAAATAATACCAGAGATTGTCAATCTTCTGCCAGCCCCTTAACAGCACGCCGGAAGAATTGGCATAGTAAGTCTGCCCGGCCTTTTCCCTTATCCAGCCGTAGCGCAGGGCTCCGTCTTCTCCCAGATAGTAGGCGTTGGATTTGATAACATACCATCCGTCTTCATTCCCGGTCTGTAGCGCCCCTGTCTTGGGGTCAAAATAGTACCGCCGGCCGTCAATGTTCTGCCAATTCTTTACCAAGCTGGAGTTGTTGCGGAAATAATAGGTCTCCCGGCCTCTCTCACCGCCGAAATCCAGAGTTATCCAATCGGCTCCTCTCCCGGATTCTGCCTGCTGCACTTCCTTCCAGGTATCCGGATTCTTGGCATCGGAGGTATCAAAATAGTGCCACCGGCCGTTCAGTTTCTGCCAGCCGCTGACCCGGTATCCCTTTGCGTTGTAACCATAACCCTCCACTAGGGTGTCTTTCTGCATCACGCCCTTCTCATCAAAACAGTAGACGTAATTTCCGATTTTCAGCGTGGCGGCCTTGTCTTCCGTTCCCGTCACGGCTGCTCCCGTGGCCGGATCCAGATAGTACCGTTCTCCGTTTATGGTCTGCCAGCCCTTCAGAAGAGACGCATTGTTGCGGAAACAGTACCTCCCCCCGTCTGCCGTATACCAGTACCAGGTCTCCTCTATCTCCGGCCCGGAAGTCTGTTTTTCTTTTCCCCTGGCCGGGCTGGTTTCCTCCATGCTGAAATACCGCCATACATTGTCAATCCTCTGCCAGCCGGTATACATCTCATAGCTGCTTCCGAAATAGTACACTCCTCCGTCTATGTTCTGCTCTCCGGCCAGAACTTCCCCCGGATGGCTTTCCAGGATTTCCGTCTCCTCAAGGCTCTCTGCCTTTTTCCCGTAATAGGTGTTTTTGCCCACCTGGAAAAAGCCCGTCTTAAGGATCCCGTTTCCGTCAAAATAATACCTTCTCCCCTCAATGGTCTGCCAGCCCGTAGCAAGCTTCGCACCATTCAGGAAATAGAAAATTTTTGGCTCCGCCCCTTCTCCCTGGGATACTACGGCCCAATAGTTGGTCTGGATCTTGCCCTCTTCTTCTGCGCCTGTCTCGTGATGGAAAAAGCGCCATTCCCCGTCAATTTTCTGCCAGCCCCTCTGAAGTACACCGGAACCGTTGGCATAGTAAGTATTCCCGCCGTCCTCAAAGAGACCGGTCCCCAACACCCCTTCCAGTCCCTGCTCCGTGCAGAAATGGTAGTAGCTGCTGCCGATCTTCCAGGTTCCTGTATACATGCTCCCCTGGCTGTCGAAATAGTAGCGTTTCCCGTCAATGGTCTGCCAGCCTGTGGCAAGCTTGGTGTTCTTGGTGAAATAGTAAGTTTCCCCTTCCATCTCATACCAATACCCGCCCTTGGATTCGGAAGCAATCTCCTGTCCGTAGGCGTATTTCTCCAAAGAGGGATCCCCGTTAAAATACCGCCACCGGTACTCGCCATCCTCCTCCATAACCCGCTGCCAGCCGTACTGGCGCGTGCCGTTGGTGTGGAAGAAGTAATGGCGGCTTTCTCCGGCCTCCTCCACTTCCACATAGCCGGTCCGCATCTCTCCCTGTTCATCCAGGTAATAGACATTTTTATCCGCCGGGTTTGGATACCAGCCCGTCCGGGCATACCCCTCCGGCGTAAAGAAATAGCGCTTTCCATCCACAGTCTGCCAGTTTTTCAGCAGGCTCTTATTGCTGCGGAAATAGTACCTGCGTCCCTCCATGTCCCCTGATCCGGGCTCCATGGTGACCCAGTATCCCTCCTGCCTGGAAGGTGCCTCCTGGCCAAAAGTCTCCTCATCCTGAGAGAAATAATGCCAGGTTTCTCCAATCTTCTGCCAGCCTTTTTGAAGCACTCCCGCCTCATTGGCATAATAGGTACATCCGTCCTCCCCAGCCGCAACCAAACCGGTATGGATACCCCAGGTATTTCCTACATAATATCCAAAGAGATACCAGGTTCCGTCTACCTTGGCCGGCCCCTGAACCAGATATCCTTTTTCATTAAAATAGCATTTTCTTCCCTCTACAATCTCCCAGCCTACAACCCGCTGTCCGCTGCGGTTTTCAATGTAAACCGCCTGTTCTCTCTGACTGTCCTCCTCATCCGGCACCATCTGCCAGCCATACTCGGACTGGGAGCTAATCACATAGACGGTCCCGGAAGCTTCTTTGAGTTCAAAGGAAATCCAGTTTCCCTTTTCCCGGTCCGGCTTCGCCGTTCCCCGGAATGTCAGCTTTCTGCCTTCTCTTTTCCACAGCCTTAGCAGCTCCTGGTCTCCGAAGCGCCCGGCAATTCCCTCCTGCCGGATCGTCAAAACCACCGAAGCGCCCTCCGGCAGACTCCCTTTTGGCTCTACCTGAATATACGTCCGTTCCCGGAACTCTACCGGCAGATCTTCTTCCTGGGTGGACAAAGCCACATCCAGGGCAAAGGCTTCGTTTCCGGTTTTCAATCCCTTCAAATTCCAGACATAAGTAACTCCCGCTGTGTCCTCCCGGCGGATATACTCCAGGTTCCAGTTCTTCTGCCCGCAGAGATTCAAGAGCTCTGCAGGGATACTCTCCGGCTGTTCCTCTCCGGTACATGCAATGCGGATATTTCCCCCCGCATCCTTGGAACCAAGGGCGGCAATCAAGGCCTCTTCGGAGCCAAAATATTCAACAGTCCCCTTTGTCTCCTCCCCCTTTTCATCCACCCTGTAGCCGTACTCCAAACGCCAGTCACTGCGGGAAGTCTCCGCCAGATAAGCAGTTCCCGGCTTAAGGCCGTTAATATCATACAGATTCAGGATGTGAAGTTCTCCGAACTCACTTTCTTCTGCCGGAATATGCTCATATTCCCCCTGGCCTGCCAATTCTCTTTCCCCATCCGCTTCTGCATAATAATAGATGGTTCTTGGTCCCTGGGCCTCTGCTTCCTGGTAAGAAGCCAGCCCCGGTTCCCCATAGGAAACCCACACCTGCTCCGCCGGGAAATCCGTATCCGAAAGAGACAGGCTCCAGACGCCTCCCGTCTTCGCCGCCGTCACCGTCCCGTCATAATCCCGCCGGGCTGTATAGAGCTCTTTTAGATGCCACTGGGTGAGTTTTCCGCTTCCGCTCTCCAGGAAGCCGAACTCCAGCTGGCCGTCATATTTCAGCAGGGAACCCGCCTGATTGATAACAGCCTGGCTCAGCTTCTTCTCAAGACTTCCATATTCATCCGTATAAAGGATAGAAATTCCGTCAAAAGGAGCATCCCCCGCATTTTTCCGAAGCATTTCCAAGATCTGTTCTTCTGAGAGCTTTTCACCAATATCCTTTTCACGAAGCAGCAGCCGTTTTCCATTCTCATCCTCATAGATGATGCCGCTGCTGACATCCTCAACGCTTTCCGACTTATGGTTTTTCACATATGCCCTTCCACTTTCTTGGTTGGCATAAACCACATAGATCATCCCATCAAAAGAATAAATTGCAAGACCATCAAGAGATGCTCTATCTACACTGTTGCCCAAACGGGTCCAGCTCTCATCCTTAAGATATTTTACCTCCGTAACCCGAAGCTGTTCTCCGGATAAATAGGCTATATAAGGATCATTTCCTATAAAGCACAAATCCATTTCCGGAATACTGGTGTCTGCAAAATGATTGCTTCCCACCTGCTGCCAGCCAGTATTCTTCCGAAGATCGTATGAATAAAGGTAAGAAGCTTTTTCTCCTCCTTCCTGGCCGCTTCCACTCTTCACCAAGTATACTTTTCCGTTCCGAATCCGGATAATCCCACTATCTGCCGTAAAATCCTGATGCCCTACATCACTCCAGGTTTTTGCTTCACCATTGTATTGCTTTACAAAAATGCCATTGCCTTTGAAAGCCTCTTTGTACAAAACAATAACGGTCCCATTCTCCGCTGTAATAGAAGGATTGCAGGCATAACCATCACTTATGCACACCTGGCTTCCAAACTCTTCCATTCCAGCTTCCTCTGTATAGCCCGCGGCATACACCTTGGTTCCGTCTGTATTCACATAGGCCAAATAGACTCCCCTGCTGTCGGAAGCCAGAGCAACCTCATTTGCCTCATGTGCGGAAGTATATAGATTCTTCCAGGAAGAGCCATTCCACTGGGCCAGTTTTACTTTTTGATTCTCTACATAAACAGTATAAATTTTTCCGTCATAATAGGTCAATTTGTGAAAATACCCGGCCAATTCCCCTCCAAGCCTGGTAAATGCACCATCTTTACAGCGGTATAAATAATTCCTGTTTCCCTTTCTTAAAATAGAATAAATGTTACCGTCCTTATCCATGCAGGATGCAGATCCATTTGTCCCTGCACCCTCCTCTTCACTTGCTACAATATTCCAAAGAGCGCCTTCTTCCTGTTTGTAAAATGTGATATCAAAGGTAATCTGATCTCCGGCCGCACTTCCCACATTGCTGATAACAATTCCGCTGTTAGTTCCGTCCGAATAAGTGATGGCTCCTTCGGAAAGGGAATCTTCAAAATTGCTGCTTCCATAGCGGGTCCTTCCAGTCTCCGCAGACAAATGAGCTTGCTGGTAATTATTTCCCGCCGCCAGCTCCCGTCCATCACTTCCGTAACTGTCTCCTGGACGGAACAGGTAAATGTGATCCCGGTCTCCCACATAATTGGTATCCCTGGTGGTGTCAACCCGATATACCAGCAGGCCGGACCCGGGAATTCCGGCATCGTATTCCTCACTTCCTACAGCCCTGCTTCCCTCTTTCCTATATTCCACTACAAAAAACTCCGTATCCGAGTAATCTGTTTTCAGAATCAAGGCCTGCTGATCCTTTGTCTCCTCTGTAGCTGTCGTGGCCGCATAGAGTGATAATCCTTCCCTGGATTCCGTCAGAGATGGAATTTCAAACCACCCCGTATAAGCGGAACGCAAATATGCCAATGGGTACTGTACCCGGTAGCTGGCGGATGCCATAATATCCCAAGTTCCCACCGGCCTTCCTTCGCCCATCCGGTATAAATCCGGATATCCAAGGGTATGCAGAAATTCGTGAATAATCACTCCGGAGTTAGAAAATCCCAGATAAGCGCTCTTCTCCGTCACAACCGTATAATCCCGCACCAGACAGCCAGCCACCCGAATGTCTCCTGCATACTCCGCTCTATGATTAATCAGCCATTCTTTCTCACCGCTTGCTGTCACAATATTCAGGTTGTCTACAATCTTTTCCCGGTTGCCCAAATCCAGCTTCATGCTTCCCTGAAGCTGTCCTGAGCTGTTCAGCTTCTCCAGGATCTCCGTTACCATGGCCGTCTCATTATTTACATAATAGGACTCTTCATGAGAGAGAAGATAGGGCGTAATCGTCTTCGTTTCTTCATCATACTGGGGGAAAATATTTTCTACCCTCAGTTTCCCGTAGGAAATATTATACAGATACTGCCGCATCCCCCGGGGCTTTGTCTCACTTCCGTTAAAATATTGAAAGGTAATATCCGTATTGGCCTTAAAACAATTTTCAGTTCTGGTATGCGCATGGTCAGCGTTATCTGCAAAATCTACAAACACTACAAGATTTGAATGATTGCCATTTTCCCAATAAGGCTGATACTCCGCCTGCCGTTCTTCCCCATACCCCCGCACCACTGCAGAAGCACTATTCGTATTCCGGTAAGCCGCATAAATCCGCCCTCTATACACAAAGAGCTGTAGATCCGCCAGGTTTTCCCTGGCGACGCCTACGCCCACATTGGTCCACTGGTTATCCTTAAGCTGCTTCACCTCTACCACTGTGGGATCCAGACCGTAACTGTAGGCCAGATAAGGCTCTTCGTTGTCAAAGCAGAGATCCATGTTTCCGACAGCCACATCCGCATAGGCATTTTCGCCCAGCTGTTCCCAGTTGCCGTCACCAGCCATATCAAAGACGTGAACGTATCCTTTTTTCCCGCCAAGCTGCCACAAATACGTCATCAAATAAATTTTATTATGGTTTATTTTGACCTTGCTCAAAGCAGTTATTTCAGCTTTCAAGTTTGTGGTTCCTACATCGTCCCAGGAATTGGAATCGGAACGATACTGCTTTACACAAATCTGGTTGCCGTTCATGCTTTCCCGGTATGTAACTACCACATTCCCATTCTCTGCAGCAATAGAAGGATTTGCCGCTCCCTTGTCGCTGCTGCTGACCTGGCTCCCCAAATTCGAAATCCCGGCCTCCGTGTAACCCACTGCAAATATCTGCGTATTCATGCCCTCTGCATACTGATACGCCAAATAGACTCCCTGATTATCGGAAGCCAGACTAAGGTCATTTCCAGTTCTCGGAGCCGCATAGAGTTCCTGCCAGGAAGAGCCGTTCCAGCGTGCCAGACAGGCCGCAGAACTTCTGTTAAAATAGACCGCATACAGCAAACCGCCGTATTCTGCCAGTCTGTGATCCGAGCCCGACGGCGCATCCCCAAGTTTTACAAATTTCCCCTCTTTGCACTCATACAGGGACGTAGCGCTCCCCTTTTTCAGCAAGGCATACAGCCTTCCGTCCGCTCCCAGGCAGTATGCCGCCCCAGAGGTTCCCGCATCGGCCTCCTCCTTGGCCACGGTCTTCCAGGCCTCTCCGCCTGTCGTATCGTGGAAGGTAATATCAAAGGTAATCTGATCCCCGTCCGCCTTCCCCACGTTGGTGATCTCAATGCCGCTGTTGGTGCCGTCCCCATAGGTGATGGCTCCCTCCGAAAGGGACGCTGCCGGATCACTGCTTCCATAGGAAGTTCTTCCTGACTCTTGTGAGAGATAAGAGTTATAGTAATCTCCTCCGGCCTCCTCATATCCATGACTTCCAAACTGGTCTCCCGACCGGTATACATAGATAAAATCCGGCGGCCCGGAAATATTACCGGCCTTGGTGTATTCTGTATTCACCCGGTATACAATGAGGCCGGAACCGGGAAGCTGCTCCTCATACTCCCCGGAGCTCCCCTTCTTGCGGTATTCCACCACAAAAAATTCCGTATCCGAATAATCCGTCTTCAAAATCAACGCCTGCCGGTCTTTGGTCTCCGCCGTGGTTTTGCTGGCCGCATACAGAGAAAGCCCCTGTTTTGACTCCGTCAGGACCGGAATGTCGAACCACTTCGTAATGGCAGAGCGCAGATATGCAAGAGGATACTGCACCCGGTGATTTTCCGTAGCCATAATATCCCAAAGAGACACGGGTATATTTTTCCCTGTTTCCACATTCTTGACGCTCCGGTACAGATCCGGGTAGCCCATGGTATGCAAAAACTCATGGATAATCAGTCCGGACTTCAGATTTCCAAAATAGATATCCTCCTCAGCAACAATGTTATAGGCCCGCACTCCCTTTCCACCCACCTGCTCTGATCCTGTATAATTCGACATGTGACCCACAAACAGTGTGGTCTTATTCTCATTATCACAGGGCACTACCACCGTCAGATTGTCCAGAAATCCATCTCCGCCGTCCCTCAAATCCAGGGAAATCCCCTGGGGAATCTGTCCCTGCAGCTTCTTAATGACCTCCTGGATCATCTCAGACTCATGCTGAGCATAGTAAGAACCATTTTTAGGCAGCTGGTAGGAGGTAATACTGGTCCCGTCATACTGGGGAAACACATTTTCCACCTTAAGCTGTCCATAAGAAATGTTATAAAGGTACTGCCGCATTGCCTTATAATTTTTCTCATCCCCGTTAAAGTAACCGAAGGTCGTCTCCGGATTCTTCTTATAACACTCCGCATCGGGATAAATGCTGGCCGGATGAGCATGAGTGGTATCCGCAAAATCCACAAAAACCACCAGGTTGGTAAAATTAGGATTCGGCCAATAAGGCTGGTAAGCCCTCTCCTGCTGTGCAGCCGCCGTCACTTCCTCTTCCGAAACCGGATCTTCCAGGCCCGGCTCTTCCGGCTCCGGATCCTCCGAAGGTATTTCCTCTTTGGGCGGATCCGTCTCTTCCTTGGGGTCGGTCTCACCTTCCGAGGGCTTCTCTTCCTCTGTTCCTGTCTCCGGAACTTTTGGATCGGTGACCGTCTCCCCGGTTCCCGGAGCTGTGTTTTCCCCGCCGGCCGTCCCGGTCTCCTCCTGTATGTACTCTATCTCCTGGTTTCCGGAAGTATTCATGCCGGCAGCCAGGGCCGTATTTCCGTAACCACCCAGCATTGCCGCAATTAACATCCATGAAACTGCTGATTTCCATCTCTTATATTGAAATTTCATAATATCTGTCCCTTCTAAAGTTCGTCTAATTCTCCATTTATACTATATCATGAGTTTTCAGGGATGTGAATAGCATTTTATTCCTATTTTTCTATGGTCTTCTTTGTTTGGTTCTGTTTTTTCACTTCAACCATAAATTCACTCTTAAAATCCAACTTTTTATACAGATCTATCATTTATTTCTAAAAAGACGCAAGATTTTGGATCGTTTTTTCGTATTAGTTCATATAGCTTTGAAATGTCGAATAAAGTCGAACCGTGTCGAACTGGGTTTACTTTTTTCTAACTGCTGGAAAGTTTTACCCGCTGCATTTATATTTTCGATAGGGAATATCACAAAGGAGGAAGCAATTTATGCACGCAAAGTTTCAAAAAACTCTGTACTCCGTCGGCGTCTTTCGCCATTACTGCGGATACAGCTATTTTCAGGATGCAGTATTTCTGGCAGTAGAAGAACCGGATCGGCTACAGAGTATTCAAAAGGAAATCTATCTTCCCATTGCTAAGAAGTATCAGACCAGCATTGCAAATGTGGAGAAGAACATCCGCACTGTCCGGGATGTAATTATGAAGAACGGCGGGGAATATTTGCTGGTAGAACTGACCGGCTGCCAGTTCTGGCTGGACAAGAAACCTTATCCCAAAGAACTCATCGAAATTTTCGCCAACTATTTCAGCCGGTATCAGGGGAATATATAAAGTACCCTGTTTCCTTATATCTGATGGTAACACACAGCAGGCAGGGAACCTTATGTTTCCTGCCTGCGCCGCTTTGTTCCTCATTGCTTTTTCCCGCCGTCTGTGCTAAATTAAATACCATGAATCCCTACTACTCTTTAAATGACGCACTAAGACAGCACTTTGGCGAAAAGCTGTACAAACTGACTCTGAATATCGGTTGTACCTGTCCCAACCGGGACGGCCGCCTGGATACCCGGGGCTGCATCTTCTGCAGCGCCGGAGGCTCCGGGGAATTTGCCTCAAGCCCCGGGCTCTCTGTGACGGAACAGATTGAGGACGCTAAGAAAAGGCTCTCCGGGAAGCGTCCGGTGCAGAAATATATTGCCTACTTCCAGGCTTACACCAACACCTACGGGCCCATAGGACACCTGCGGCAGTCCTTTAGGGAAGCCCTCCTGCACCCGGAGATTGCCCTTCTCTCCATCGCCACCCGCCCGGACTGCTTAGGCCCGGAGGTCCTTGAACTTCTGGAAGAGCTGAACCGCCAAAAGCCCGTCTGGGTGGAACTGGGCCTCCAGACCTCCCGGGAAGAAACGGCGGCCTTTATCCGCAGGGGGTATCCTCTCTCCTGCTTTGAGCAGGCTATGGAGAACCTAAAAGTCCGTCACCTGGAAACTGTGGTCCATGTAATTCTGGGCCTGCCCGGTGAATCCCGGGAGGATATGCTTGAGACGGTCCGCTATGTAAATGCTGCAGGGGCAGACGGCATCAAGCTCCAGCTTCTCCATGTGCTGAAAGGAACGGATCTGGCGGATATATACCGTCAAACAGGCTTTCACATCTCATCCCTGGAGGAATACACGGACTTAATTATTTCCTGCCTGGAAATCTGCCGTCCGGATCTCGTCATCCACCGGCTTACCGGAGACGGCCCCAAAGATCTGCTGATAGCTCCCATCTGGAGCACCTCCAAGCGCCATGTGCTGAATACCATTCACCGGGAGATGCGGAACCGGAACACCTGGCAGGGCAAATATTACATTCCTTAAAGGAGAGACCGAAAACCATGGCTGAAACCTTGACTTTATATAAACTGATCATTCTCTGTATGCTGGACAAAGTAGACTTTCCCTTAAGCAATGCACAGATCTCCGAATTTATCCTGGAGAAAGAGTATACCGACTACTTTACTGTCCAGCAGGCAGTTTCCGAGCTTCTGGATGCCAGCCTTATCCGGCCGGAAACTCTCCGGAATACTTCCCTGTACCGGATCACGGCAGAGGGGGAGAAGACGCTTGCCTATTTCGGCAAAAAAATATCCTCCGCCATCCGGGAGGATATTGATTCCTTTCTTGGCCAGCGGAAGCTGGCCCTGCGCAATGCCCACTCTACTCCGGCAGACTGTTACCAGACCCCTTCCGGGGAATTTGCCGCCAGATGCCGGGTACTGGAAAAAGACTCCGTGCTCATAGACCTGACCCTCACCCTTCCTACTCTGCAGCAGGCAGAAGCCGTCTGCAGCCATTGGAAGAAAAAGAGCCAGGAGCTTTACGCCGCTATTATTTCTGCCCTTCTGTAGCCTCCAGAGGTGCAAGCCGCAGCCGGTAGATCCGCCGCAGCAGTACCGTACTCATTACCACCGACACAATCTCCGCAATGGGAATCGACCACCAGACCGCCGAAAGGCCCCAGAGCCGTGCGAAGGCATAGGCTACCGGAAGTATCACCAGAATCTGTCTGGCCACCGAGACGGCCAGGCTGTACACTCCATTTCCAAGGGCCTGGAACACAGAGCCCACCACAATGCAGTATCCCGCAAACAGGAAGCTTAAGGAAATGGTGCGCAGAGCCGGAACCCCGATAGCCAGCATTTCCGGGGACGCGTCAAAGATTTCAAGCAGCCCTTCAGCGCGAAGCTGGAAAACCGCCAGGCCCACAAGCATCACGGCTACCGCAGCCCCGATACTGAGCTTTACGGTCTCCGTAATCCGCTTCTTCCTCCGGGCACCATAATTGTAGGCTATGATAGGCACCATGCCGTTATTCAGTCCAAAGACCGGCATAAAGATAAAACTTTGAAGCTTAAAGTAGACCCCGAACACGGATACCGCCGTGGAGGTAAACATCATCAGAATCTTATTGACGCCGAAGACCATCACAGAACCGATAGACTGCATAATAATAGACGGCAGACCCACCTCATAAATTTTCCGAATTGTGGCCCACTCCGGCCGGAACCCCTTCATATTCAGGTTGATCTCCGGATTATTCCTTACATTAAAGAACATAGACAGGGCCATTCCGCAGATCTGCCCCACAACCGTAGCCACCGCTGCTCCCAGCACTTCCATCCTGGGGAATCCGAAAAGCCCGAAGATCAGGATGGGATCCAGGATAATATTGATAATCGCTCCCAGTCCCTGGGTAATCATATTGTAGATAGTCCGCCCTGTGGACTGGAGAAGGCGCTCTCCCACCACCGCCAGGCAGATTCCGAAGGAAAACACCGTCACGGTAAATACATACTGGGTTCCGTAGGCAATCAGCTCCGGATCGGAAGTCTGGCTGGTAAAAAAGAGCCTGGAGCCCACAAGCCCGAACAGGGCAAAGGCCAGGTAGGTAGCCAAACCCAGAAATAAGCCGTTTCTGGCCGTCCGGTTAGCCTGATCAAACTGCTTTTCTCCCAGGGAACGGGAAAGCAGGGCGTTGATGCCTACGCCGGTTCCCACTGAAACCGCAATCATCAGGTTTTGCACGGGAAAGGCCATGGATACGGCCGTCAGGGCGTTTTCGCTGACCCGTGCCACAAAGACGCTGTCCACTACGTTGTAGAGAGCCTGTACCAGCATGGAAATCACCATGGGCATAGACATGGTAAATAGTAACTTGGGAACGGGCATATAGCCCATTTTATTTTCTTTCTGTACTGCTTCTGTCATTCCGATTCTCCTGTCTCATTCTCTTTTGTCTGTATCTCTCCCCGCCGGAATTGATTGATTCCTCTTCCCAGCTCCTTTACATCCTGTATCACATCTTCAAAGGCTCCGGCCTCATAGAGGCTCATCAGAATCATGCCCAAAGGCACTGCAACGATCATACCGAAAATGCTGCTGACCTTATAGCCTATGTACATAAAAAACAGCGTAGCCAGGGGATTAAGCCCCAGGCTGTCCCCCACGATCTTCGGCTGAATCACCTGGCGCACCAGCTGGCTCACCAGATAAATGATAATAAGCCCCACCGCCAGCTCATAATCCTTGCTCAGCACCTTCAAAACCGCCCAGGGTATCAAAGCCGTCCCGGTGCCGAAAAAGGGAAGGAAGTCCAAAAAGGCGATCAAAAGGGCCAGAAGGGCCGCAAATTTAATACGCAGAATCAAAAAACCCACAAATAGAATCAAGGCCACAATCCCCATGATTTTAAACTGGGCCTTAAAATATCCCCCTACGGCCATCCGGAATTTCCCGGTAATAAAGCTCCAGCGCTCCCGGAGGGAAAGGGGCAGCCGCTCCCGGATCCACTGGACAATCCGCTCCCGGTCCGCAATAAAGAAATAGGCGGACAAAATGGTAAAAATCACATGCACCAGAGCATTGGGGATATTCTTCGCCACATTCCCGGCAGCCGCCACCGTAGGCTTCCCCACAGCCCCGATGAGATCCCCCAAAGAAGCTGTCAGGGTGTCGGTGAGATTGGCCACCCCTTCCCGGATCTGCGGAGGAAATTTCTGGGAAAACCCCTGCATATTTACCTGGATATCTTTCAAATCCTGGAGAAAAACTTCGTAAATATCCGGCAGTACATTGAGAAAACCATAAAGCTCCCGGAAAATCTTAGAAACTGCCAGATATCCTCCAAACACCACCAGGGCAATGGCCGCAATGATAATCAGCATGGAACTGTGCTTTCTCACCAGTTTTAAATGCTTCTCCAGAAACCGCACCAGGGGATTGGCGATCATAGCAATGATCCATCCCACCACGAAAGGCAGGAAAAACACCAACAGCCTGGGAACCAGCACAAACAGCAGAAGCACCCCTGCCAGATACAATACAATGTTCATCACATTCCTCAGATAATTTCCGGCCATCCCCTCACCCCCGCACGTTAGTTCTCCAGGCCCAGAAGCTCTTCCATCAGGTTCCAGATTTCCTCCCTCCCCTGCTTGGTAACGGCAGAATAGGGAAGAATCCGGGTCTTAGGCTTTACCCCCAGCCCGGTACGGATCATCTTCAGATGTTTCTGTACCTGGCTGCGGTTAATCTTGTCCAGTTTCGTGGCAATGATGATGGGATCGTATCCTTGATACACAATCCACTCATACATGCGCTTATCATTGGCCCCCGGCTCGTGGCGGATATCGATGAGCAGGAAAACCGCCCGAAGCCTGCCGGATCCCTGAAGATAGCGCTCCACCAGCCTGCCCCATTTCTCCTTAACCTCCAGGGAAACCTTGGCATATCCGTAACCCGGCAGATCCACCAGATAGAAAGCGCCGTTGACATTGTAGAAATTGATGGTCTGGGTCTTGCCCGGCTGTGCGGAAGTCCTGGCCAAGGCTTTCCGGTTCATCAATCCGTTGATCAGGGATGATTTCCCCACATTGGATTTGCCGGCAAAGGCAATTTCCGGCAAAGGATTTTCCGGCAGCCTGCTGGTAATTCCGCACACGGTCTCAAGACTCACATTTTTAATGATCATGAAACGCCACCTCTAATACCTCTTTCATATGTTCCGCATACACCAGCCGGAGGCCTTTGCGGATCTCCTGGGAAATCTCCTCGATGTCCCGTTTGTTCCTGGCCGGAACAATCACCGTTTGGATCCCGGCGCTTTTGGCTGCCAGAATCTTCTCCTTAAGGCCGCCTACAGGCAGTACCCGGCCCCTCAGGGTAATCTCCCCGGTCATAGCCACGCTGGCATACACCGGAATCTCCGTAATGGCCGACAGCATGGCCGACGCCATGGTAATGCCCGCCGAGGGCCCGTCTTTGGGAACCGCTCCCTCAGGAATGTGAATATGGATATCATGCTCCTGGAAAAATTCCCGGGCAATGCCGTAGCTTTCGCTGACCGAACGGATATAGCTCAATCCCGCCCTGGCAGACTCCTTCATCACATCCCCCAGCTGGCCGGTCAGGGAAATCTCCCCTTTGCCCGGCATACAGTTAACCTCAATCTGAAGGGTATCTCCCCCCACGCTGGTCCATGCCAGCCCCCGGACGATACCTACCTCATCCGTCTCGTTTGCCTTGTCGAAAATATGGCGGGGTTTTCCCAGATACCGGACCAGATTCTGCTCCGTCAGTTTCATGGACTTCTTATTCTGCTCCAGTATCTCCCTGGCCCCTTTCCGGCAGACCTCCCCCAGCCTGCGCTCCAGCTGCCGCACCCCGGCCTCCCTGGTATACCCGTGAATCAGCTGTTCCAGGGCTTTGGGACTGATGGAAAGCTGGCCCTTTTTCAGACCGTTCTTCTCCATCTGTTTGCCTATAAGATGCTCCCTGGCAATGTGGACCTTCTCATTCTCCGTATAGCTGCTGACCTCTATAAGCTCCATGCGGTCCAAAAGGGGCCGGGGAATAGTATGCACGTCATTGGCAGTTGCAATAAAGAGAACTTCCGATAAATCCAAAGGAATTTCCACATAGTGATCCTGAAAATGGCCGTTCTGCTCGGCATCCAGCACTTCCAGAAGGGCTGAGGAGGTATCCCCTTTATAATCGCTGCTCACCTTGTCAATCTCATCCAGCAGCATCAGGGGATTCTTTACCCCCGCCTGGCGCATACCGGCGGCAATCCTGCCGGGCATGGCTCCCACATACGTCCGCCTGTGTCCCCGGATCTCCGCCTCATCCCGCACGCCGCCCAGACAGATACGCACATACTTCTTATTCAGCGCCCGGGCAATGGAGCGGGCAACGGAAGTTTTTCCCGTTCCCGGAGGCCCCACCAGGCAGAGAATGGGGCTGCTGCCCTTCTTGGTCAGGGAACGGACAGCCAGAAACTCCAGCACCCTCTCTTTTACCTTTTCCAGTCCGTAGTGATCCTCGTTCAGAATCTCTCCCGCCCGTTTCAGATCCGTACTGTCTTTGGAAACTTTGTCCCAGGGCAGATCCAGCAGGGTTTCAATATATCCCCGCACCACTGCACTCTCTGAAGAATTGCTTCCGATATTTTTAAAACGGTTGATCTCTTTTTGAATCTTCTCTTTTACCTCTTTGGAGGCCTTCAATTTCCCCAGGGCTTTCTCAAACTGTTCCCCGTCACTGCCGGAGGCATCCTCCCCCAGCTCTTCCCGGATCACCCTCATCTGTTCCCGCAGAAAATATTCCCGCTGGTTTTTATCCACACGCTTCTTGACCTTCTCCTGTAGCTCCCGTTTGAAACGCAGAATTTCAATCTCATGGTGCAGAAGCCCGGACACCAGCTCATACTGCTCGGATAACCCCGGCGCCTCCAGAAAGCGCTGTTTGTCCTCATAGCGCAAAGGCAGGTGGATCATCATCTGCCGCATCAGCCTGTCCGGCTCCTCCGTCTCTGAAATCTGCTTCTCCAGCTCTTTGCCCACCTTGCCGCTCTCCCGGCAGTACTCATGAAAACTTTCCGAAATACTCCGGGCCATGGCCTCACGGCAGTCGGGATCCCAATCCCTGTCTTCCGCCTCAAAGCAGATAACCTCCGCTTCCAGGCAGTCCCCGGCCTGTTCAAAATGGGACAGCTCCGCCCGCTTAAGGCCCTCCGCCAGGACCCGCAAAATATTGTGGGGAAGCTTTATCACCTGCTTCACCGTGGCAATGGTTCCGATCCGGCAGAGATCCGAAAGCCCCGGAGCCTCCGCCTGGGCGTTCCTCTGGGTCACCAAAAAAACCTTCTGCTCCTGCAGCATGGCCCGCTCAATGGCCTTTATGGAGTTTTCCCTGCTCACATCAAAATGCACCACCATATCGGGGAGAACAGTCATGCCCCGCAGCGCTACCACCGGAAGGGTCTGTATCAGTTCGCTCACAATTTTATCCTCCTGCCAATATAAGACAAGATTCCTGGCCTAAGCCCGGAATCTCATCTCATTGTTCGTTGTCACAGGCTTCCCTGTCCCATTGACGACTTCTTTCGTAATCATACAGTTGGTGATGGAATCATCCGAGGGAATTTCGTACATGGTGTCCATCATAATCTTCTCCATGATGGCCCGAAGCCCCCTGGCCCCCGTTTTTCGCGTCACCGTCTCTGCGGCAATCGCTTCAATCGCTTCCCTCTCAAAGGACAGTTTCACGCCGTCCAGCTCAAAGAGCTTCTTGTACTGCTTCACAATGGAGTTCTTTGGCTCCACCAGTATGCGCACCATATCTTCCTTTGTAAGGGCGTCCAGTGCAACCGTCACCGGCACACGCCCCACAAACTCCGGTATCATGCCGAATTTCACCAAATCCTCCGGCAGCACGCTCCGAAGCAGTTTCCCGATGTTCTCCTCCTCATTGGGTTTGGTGACGTCTGCATTAAATCCGATGGATCTCCGGTCCATCCGGCGCTCAATCACCTTATCCAGCCCTTCGAAGGCTCCTCCGCAGATGAAAAGGATGTTGGTAGTGTCTATCTGAATGAGCTCCTGGTGGGGATGCTTTCTTCCGCCCTGGGGGGGAACCGAAGCAATGGTCCCTTCCAGGATTTTCAAAAGCGCCTGCTGTACGCCCTCGCCCGACACATCCCTGGTAATGGAAGGATTTTCCGACTTCCTTGTAATCTTGTCAATCTCGTCAATGTAGATGATTCCGTGCTCCGCACGTTCTACGTCATAATCGGCCGCCTGGATAATCTTCAACAGAATATTCTCCACATCCTCGCCTACATAACCCGCCTCCGTCAGGGAAGTGGCGTCCGCAATGGCAAAGGGTACGTTGAGAAGCCGCGCCAGCGTCTGGGCCAGCAGGGTCTTTCCGGAACCTGTGGGACCCAGCATGAGGATGTTGCTTTTCTGCAGCTCTACCTCCGGCTCTTTATCCTTGACTGCCAGAATCCTCTTATAGTGGTTGTAGACTGCCACGGACAGCACTTTCTTGGCTTCCTCCTGCCCGATGACATACTCATCCAGAAACTGTTTGATTTCTTTGGGCTTTAAAAGATTAATCTCCTCGTCCCCAGGTTCCAGTTCCTCCTGATCCAGCTCATCCTCGATGAGCTCTGCGCACAACTCGATACACTCGTCGCAGATATAGGTACCGCTGGGACCCGAGATCATTTTTCTTACCTGGTCTCCCGTCTTTCCGCAGAAAGAACATCTTACCTTATCATCATTTCTCGCCATTTTCCTTACGTCCTTTAACTACGATTTACCACAATGCTGTCAATGAGGCCGTAATCCACCGCCTCCTGGGCACTCATATAATTATCCCGCTCCGTATCCACTTCAATCACTTCCAGGGGCTGGCCTGTGTTGGCTGCCAGAATATCGTTCAGTTTCTTCTTGGTGCGCAGAATGTGATCCGCCACAATCTTGATATCCGTAGCCTGGCCCTGGGCCCCGCCGGAAGGCTGGTGAATCATAATCTCCGCATTGGGAAGGGCCATGCGCTTGCCCTTGGCTCCCCCTGCCAGGAGGAAAGCTCCCATGCTGGCGGCCATACCCATGCAAATGGTAGACACATCGCACTTGATATACTGCATGGTATCGTAAATAGCCATGCCCGCCGTCACGGAACCTCCCGGGCTGTTGATATACAGGTTGATATCCTTCCCCGGATCCTCGGATTCCAGGAACAACAGCTGGGATACCACAAGACTGGCCGTCACATCGTTCACTTCTTCGCCCAGAATAATGATCCGATCCTTTAACAGCCTGGAATAAATATCATAGGAACGCTCTCCCCTGCTGGTCTGTTCAATGACATAGGGCACCAAACTCATATTCATCATTTTCCCTCATTCCTTCCTTGCTTCAAACTTCTCCGGCTTCCGCTTATTTCTCTACAGCCGCCTCCGTCACCAGATCAATGGCCTTGCGGATTGCCAGATCCTCCTTCATATTCTCCTTCTCACCTTCACCGAGAATCTCTTTGACCTTCTCTACTTCCATCTTATAGGATTCCGCCATACGGCTGATCTCAGCCTCGATCTCCTCTTCACCGATCTCAATCTGCTCTGCCGCCGCAACTGCCTCTAAAACCAGTCTGCTCTGAATCCGCTGCAGGGCCTGGGGTTTCATCCGCTCTACCATAGCGTCGATACCGGCCCCCGTATACTGCATGTACTGATCCATGGACATCCCCTGCATCTGAAGCCTCTGTGCGAAATCGTCCACCAGCTGCTCCGCCTGGGTCTCCACCATAGCGTCCGGGATCTCCATGGAAGCGCCCTCAATGATCTTTTCAATAACGGCGTCCTCTTTCCTTCCCTTGGCCTCTTCCGCCTTCTTCTCCTCCAGCTTCTTCTTCAGATCTGCCTTATACTCCTCCAGGGTATCAAACTCCGACACATCCTTTGCAAACTCATCATCCAGATCCGGAAGCTCCTTCACCTTGATCTCTTTTACTGTACATTTAAACACTGCAGGTTTTCCTGCCAGTTCCTTGGCATGGTACTCCTCCGGGAAGGTTACATCCACTTCCACTTCTTTTCCGATCTCTGCGCCTATCAGCTTCTCCTCAAAGCCGGGAATAAAAGCACCGGAACCGATGGTCAGGGGATAGTCCGTTCCCTTTCCCCCTTCAAAAGCCGTTCCTTCCACAAAGCCCTCGAAATCAATTACGGTCATGTCGCCGTCCTGAACGGCCCGGTCCTCCACCGTAATGGTCCTGGAATTGCTGTCCCGCTCCTTGTCCAAAGCGGCCTGAATCTCTTCCTCCGTAGCAGCGGTATCTTCTTTCTCTACCTCAATGCCCTTGTACTGGCCCAAAGTAACCTCCGGCTTCACAGCCACTTCCGCCGTAAATACAAAGGGTTCGCCCTTGGCAATTTTCACAACGCTGACCCTGGGACGGGAAACCAGCTCCAGCTCACACTCATCGGCTGCGGCCGCATAGGCATCGGGAATCAATGCGTTGGCCGCATCGTCATAGAACACTTCCGGTCCGTACATCTTTTCAATCATCTGACGGGGTACTTTTCCTTTGCGGAAACCGGGAACGGAAATCTGCTTTCTATTTTTCAGGTACGCATTCTGAAGGGCCTTCTCCAGCTCCTCCGCCGGCACCTCTATGGTAAGCTTTGCCATGTTTTTCTCTAATCTTTCCACCTGTAAACTCATTTTTTATCTCCTCCTTAAATTGTGCTTCCACAAACTTTTACATACTTACAGTCATTATAGTAGTATAGCATGAGAGTTCCCGAAAAATCAAGTACTAGTATTACAAAAAAACAACTCCCCGTATGCGTATCACC
>CAJUMM010000018.1:0-28094 GCA_910586955.1 uncultured Lachnospiraceae bacterium
TATAGGCCTAGCTCACTGCCTGCGGCTTGCGTTCCCCAAGGACTGGCAAGAGAAATTCCCTTGGGGAATGTTTTCATAGGGTTCCAGCTAAGATGGGGATTCTGTAACGCTGTTTGTGAGAGCAATTTATTCCTTCCTCAAAAATAGCTTTGTGAGATTTAAAAAGCAGTTTTTCATTGAAAATTATGGCATCTTTTTGCGATACAATGAGAGTGATTTCTACCCACTGCATTCGATTTACTGGAAGTGTTGGCTGACGGGTGCCAGCGGTTCAGGAACCTTATCTTAGCCGGAACCCTATGAAAACGCCGGTCCTTAGCGAACACGAGCCAAAGGCGAAGTGTGAGCTTAGTACCGTTGCGTTTGAATGGAGAGAAAGCGCGTTCCGGATGGGATAAGGTTCCTGAACCGCGTCCGCCTTCAGCCAAACCTTCCACTTTATTTTCTGCAGAACCTGAAAACCCTTTTCCAAAGAGTAAATAAAAAGGAGTTTACAACTATGTATAAGATCAACGACAACTATCTGAAACTGCCGGGAAGCTACCTCTTTTCCACCATCGGAAAGAAGGTAGCGGCCTACTCTGCCGCCCATCCGGACAAGACCATTATCCGTCTGGGCATCGGAGATGTGACCCAGCCTCTGGCTCCGGCGATTATCTCGGCTATGCACAAAGCGGTGGACGAGATGGGAGAGGCCGCCACCTTCCGGGGCTATGCGCCGGATCTGGGCTATGAGTTCCTCCGGTCCGCCATTGCCCGGGGAGATTATGCCAGCCGGGGAGCGGATATCCAGGCGGACGAAATCTTTGTCAGTGACGGCGCCAAGTGCGACTCCGGCAACATCCAGGAGATTTTTGGCCTGGACAATAGGATAGCAGTCTGCGATCCCGTGTATCCCGTCTATGTGGACACCAACGCCATGGCGGGGCGGACGGGTGAGTACGATCCGAAGACCCAGCGGTGGAGCAATGTAATCTATATGCCCTGCACCGCAGAGAACGGCTTTGCACCGGAACTGCCGCAGGAGACGCCGGATCTCATTTATCTCTGCTTTCCCAACAATCCCACCGGATCTGCCATTACCAAGGAACAGCTTCAGGCATGGGTGGACTATGCCAACCGGGCAGGAGCGGTGATTATCTATGACGCCGCCTACGAAGCCTATATTTCTGAGGAAAATGTCCCCCATACCATTTACGAGTGCGAGGGAGCCCGGACCTGCGCCATTGAGCTGAAGAGCTTTTCCAAAAATGCGGGCTTTACCGGCGTGCGCCTGGGTTATACGGTAATTCCCAAAGACTTAAAATGCGGGGACGTATCCCTCCATTCCTTGTGGGCCAGACGCCATGGAACCAAATACAACGGTGCCCCTTACATTATTCAGAGGGCCGGGGAGGCCGTCTATTCAAAGGAGGGCCGGCAGCAGCTTGCCAGGCAGGTGGAAACTTATATGTACAATGCCAGGACCATCCGGGAAGGCCTGGAAGCTGCCGGTTACAAGGTCTACGGCGGCGTAAACGCCCCCTATATCTGGCTGAAAACGCCGGGAGGCATGACTTCCTGGGAGTTCTTTGACTATCTGTTAGAGCAGGCAAATGTGGTGGGAACGCCGGGATCCGGCTTTGGGCCCAGCGGAGAGGGATATTTCCGGCTGACGGCCTTTGGGTCTTATGAGAACAGCGTAGAGGCGCTTAAGCGGATACGGAAATTGTGACGGATAAATGAGGGATCTGCCGCAGATCAGGTTCCCCTTCTTACTTTCCCTTGACAGTATTTGGCGTTATGGAATAGAATAACAATAGCCATATGCTAAGCGGGGAGAGAATAGGATGGACATCAAAACCATTGCCAAAATGGCGAACGTTTCACCGGCCACGGTTTCCAGGGTGCTGAACGGGAAGAACGTGTCTGCGGAAATCAGCGAGCGGGTGCAGAAAGTAATTGAGAGCAGCGGATATGTTCCCAACTATATGGGGCGCAGCCTGCGCATCCAGAGGAGCAATACGCTGCTGCTTTTGCTTCCGACCATTCAGAACCCCTTTTACTCCGAGATTGTAAATGCTTTTGAAATCCAGGCCAGGGCTGAGGGATTTAGGACTCTGTTCGGCATCACCAACCGGAACCCGGAGGTGGAGAAGCAGTATCTGGATCTGCTCTTTACCAAGCAGGTGGAAGGGCTGGCCAGTTTTATTCCCACCATCACGGCCCGGGAGATCAACCACATCTCCGCCAATTATCCCTTTGTAGCCCTGTGCTGGCGGGGCGGCGGGGAGATCAAGGCCAACTATGTCTGCATCGACAATGCCAGGGCCTGCTACGAGATCACCCAGTATCTCTTGTCCCTGGGGCATAAGAAGATTGGCATTATGAACGGCGCCTACAAGGAGCGGCTCTATGAGCAGGAACGCCAGAGCGGTTTTTTTGCGGCCATGCAGGAGGCGGGGATTGAGGTCCCGCCGGAATATTCCGTTATCTGTGACTACGGCCACCAGGACGGCTATAAAGCCTGCGGAAAACTGATGAACCTGCCGGATCCGCCCACGGCCATCATTACCCTGTCGGATGCCAGGGCGGTGGGAGTGGTCCGCTGGCTGAAGGAGCATAAGCTGCGCCCTGGCCGGGATGTGGATGTGGTGGGCTTTGACAATGTGGATGTTTCCCAGATGGTAGAGCCGGAGATCACCACCATCGCCCAGCCCCGGAAAGAGCTGGGAAGCGAGGGGGCCAAGCTTCTTATCAGCCAGATCCGGGATCGGGATCAGTCCGCCCGGGGCATTATCCTCCAGCACAAAATGATTGTCCGGGGTACTACCCGCAGGCGGGATGCAGGGAAATCAAAGAAAATGTAAAAATATGGATATTAAAAAGGAGCTGCCCAGGCAGCTCCTTTTTTCCGGATGATTCCGCAAGGTTCCGTTTCCCAGGCATCCGGTTTTAGCAGATGCCCTCCGGAAGGGGAAACATTTTTACATAGGCATCGAAGAGTTCTTCCAGTTCCCTGTGTTCCTCTTCCGTTACATCCAGAAGAGGAGCCTGCGTATGGCCCCCGGGAAGTCCCCGCAAGGTCTGGACATCCTTGAAGATGCTCATGCGGCTGCCGGATTTAAGCTTCACCACAATGTCGTTGCAGAGCCACATGGCCTTTTTCACGGCTTCTTTGTCTTCCGCTTTAAAGGCGCGGTAGATTTCCACCAAGGGCTCCGGGAACACGGAGGAAACACCGGAGACACAGCCGTCGCAGCCAAGCTCCAGGGCCGGGTAGAGCAGCCGGTCGAAGCCCACCAGGACGGAAAACCGGCCATCCCGGATCTGCAGATAGTCCAAGGTCCGGTGCATGTCGCAATAGCTGTATTTCACGCCGATGACATTGGGACAGCGTCCGGCTACTTCTGCGCAGACCTGAGGGGAGAGATCGTTGGTGGTACACTGGGGAATGTTGTAAAGGTACATGGGGAAATCTGCGGGGATGCTTGCTGCAACCTTGCAGTAGTATTCCACCAGCTCCCGGTCCGTAAGGCCGAAGAAGGAGGGGGAGACCACTCCGATTCCGTCTGCGCCAATCTTATGGGCATGGCGGGCCAGACGGATGGTTTCCTCCTGGCGGATAGCCCCCACATGGATAAATACCGTTACCCGGCCTGCAGCTTTGCGGACTACGCACTGGGCCACATCTTCCCGCTGCTCTGGCGTCATCAGCATCATTTCCCCGGTGGTACCGCAGGGATAGAGGCAGTCCACCCCGGACCGGATGAGAAATTCCGTCATGGTTTCCAGGGCGGCAAGGTCCACCTGGCCGTCTTCCCGGAAGGGTGTGGTCATGGCTGTAATAACTCCATACATCTTTTTCATAAATCGTTTTCTCCTTTATGTTAAAATTTAATGTTGCCTTTTGTGTGGAACCAGTGTTATAATAGCGCCAAAATTTCTAACAGAAAGGTGGATAAAAATGAAATTTGGCTGTTTTGGGTTTGCAAATCAACTGGATGATATTGCTGCCTGCGGCTTTGACACCGCAGAGCTTGACTTGTGCGAAATTGTGGCTATGGATGCGAAATCGTTTTCTAAATTTCGTGAGAAAGCTCTTGGATCAGGGCTCACCTTTGAGGTGTTTTCCGGCCTGCTGCCCCTGTCTGTCCGCATTCACGAGAACGGTTTTGACAGGGATAAATGGCTGGAACATGTGGATGTGGCTGCCCGCCGTGCCGCCCTACTGGGGGCCCGCATGATTCCCTTTGGAGCGGGAAAATGCCGGAGCATTCCGGAAGACTGTACCGACGTTCCCGGCGCCCGGCGGCGGGCAGGTGATTTTATTGCCCGGATCTGTGATATTTTCCAAAAGTACGGACTGGATCTGGTGATTGAACCCCTGGGTCCGGCCAACTCCAATTTCCTGAACCAGGTAGGGGAGACGGCAGCCTTTGCCCGGTCCCTGGGAAAGGAAAACTGCCATACCATGTGTGATCTGCGGCACATGTACAAATCGGAAGACGCCTTTGAGGCCGTTTTTGAGAACCGCCGGGAAATCCGCCACGCCCATATTGATTATCCCAAAGGAGAACTCCGCAGATTTCCCCAGGAAGGAGACGGTTACAGCTATGCTCCCTATTTTCGCGCCCTTGTCCGGGCAGATTACCAAGGGATTCTCACCATAGAAGCTTCCAGTTACGAAAATTTCCGCCGGGAGGCGGATAAAAGCCTGGGCTTTTTGAAAAAATGTGAGTATGAGGCACTTCATCGTCCGTAACAAGGAATTCACATGATGAGAAAACGATTTAACAAAATGGCGTCAAGTGCATACTTGGGGCCATTTTTTGTTTAAAAAATCTCACTTCTCATGGTCCATAGTATACGCTTTTCAAGTCGAAAATGCAAGAAAATTTCAGAATAGTCACGAAATATGTGCAAATTATACAAAAAATGACTTGCAAAATCGTGAAAAATGAACATTGCATTTCTGTGAAACCTCTGGCATAATTAGCTTAAATCGTTTTCACAAAAATGAAACCAAAAACACGAAACGATTCAAAAAAACTTAAGGAGGAAAGGAAATGAAAAAAGTAATTGCAATGCTTCTCGCTGTAACCCTTTGTGTCTCCCTGACGGCCTGTTCCGCAAAGGAAGAGCCGGCCAAGACAGAAACTCCGGCAGCGCCGGAGGAGAGCAGCACCGGGGAGGAACCGGCGCAGTCTGCTTCCGGAAAGACAGGCGTACTTAAAATTGGCGCCATCCATGACTTGACAGGAAATGGTTCCGTACTGGGAATCGCTTCCGTGAACGGTTCCGAGCTGGCAGTCAAAGATATCAACGAGGCAGGGGGCGTGGTGATCGGTGATACCACCTATACCCTGGAACTGATTCCTTACGACTGCAAGTCCGACCCCAATGAGGGCATCAGCTCCCTCCAGCGTCTGGTACAGGTGGATGATGTGTCCCTGGTTCTGGGGCCCTCCCTCTCCAATGTGGGATTGGCATCTGTGGACACCACCAATGAGCTGAAGGTTGCTTTCCTGGGACAGTTCGGTGATCCCAGATGTATGCAGGGGGAAAACCTGGATTCCCTGAATCCCTATATGTTCCTGATGCAGCCCTCCGCGGCCCAGTCCGGTATTTTCAGTATCTCTTATCTGGTGGAAAAGCTGGGATGCAAGAAGGTAGGCTTCCTGATTGCCCAGGACCACGCATACTGTGCCACCCAGGCCAATGCAGCGCTTCAGTACTGCGAGGATAACAATGTTGAGGTGGTAGCCGTGGAGTACAATAACCAGGCGGATCTGGATATGAAGACCCAGCTTACCAATATCCAGAATGCAGGTGCGGACTGTCTTTTCAACGCCAATCCCACCCAGCCCCTGACGGTTTCTACCAATCAGAAGAGCCAGCTGGGATTTGACGTTCCCCAGACGGGTTCCCTGGATTACTCTTCACCTTTCGCATCCCTCTGTGCAGATGCGGCCAGCGCAAGCAATATTTACTTTATGTCTAACTGCAGCTATGACACGGAAGAGTTTAAAGAGCTGGATGCCAAGTGCCAGGCGGAATTCGGACAGGAAGCTACCATCAAGACGGCTCTGGGATACGATCAGGTTCTTATCGCCGTGGCGGCAGCCCAGGCAGCAGGCAGCGTTGAGCGGGAAGCCATCCGGGACGCCCTGGAGACAATTTCCGGTGTGGACACCATTATCACGGATAACTTTAACATGGATCCCGAGACTCATATGCCTCTGGGCGTAGAGATTTTCATGATGGGCATCGAAAACGGGGAGTACAAGGGCCTGGAAGCCTGGTGCCCGGATTATCTGAAATAGGTTTTCTTAGAGACTGACAGCATAGATGGACTGAAAAAGAAAACAGATGTAGAAGGGAGGGCCCCGTGTCATGAGGCGCGGGGCCTTTCCCGGCATCTAAGAGGGTGCCGGGTGAGAAAAGGACGGTGAATATGGGATATTATCTTCAATTATTGGTTAATGGAATATCGATGGGCGCCGTGTATGCAATTATTGCAGTGGGCTGGGCGCTGATTTTCAGTATTTTGAAATTTTCCAACTTTGCCCACGGGGGAACTATGGTGGTGGCTGCCTACGGCGGGATGCTTTGTACCCGGATTTTCGGCGGAAATCTGTGGCTGACTTTGATTTCAGCGGCTCTTATCGGGGGCGTACTGAATATTGCAGTGGAGCTTGTGAGCTTCCGGCGGATCCGGGTAAAGACCAACCAGCTTCTTCTGCTCTTTGTGTCGGCCATTACCATGGGGTTGCTTTTGCAGAACCTGGTGGCTATCCGGTTCGGCGGAATCTTTTATTCCTATCCGGATTTCTTTGCAAATACCAACCGTTACATTACGATTCTGGGCTTAAGCGTGGATACGGCGGATCTGTATATGCTTCTGGTTGCCTCTATCTGCATCCTTGCCCTGATTCTGATTTTGAAAAAAACCCGGCTGGGCGTGGCCGTCCGGGCGCTTTCCATGGATTCCCGGGCTACCAGCCTCATGGGAATGAATGTGAATCTGATTGTCTTAAGCACCTTCTTCCTGGCGGGGGCCCTGGCCGGGGTTGCAGGTGTATTTGTGGGAACCCGCACGGTGCTTTCCCCCACCTTGGGCTCCACCTACACGGTAAAGGCCTTTATGGTGGCCGTGATCGGGGGCCTGGGCAGCTTAAACGGAGCTCTCTATGCAGCCCTGATGCTGGGGATTCTGGAAACCTTTCTGACAAGCTGGATTGGTTCCGCCCTGCAGCCGGTAGGTTCCTTTGTGTTCATGATGATCTTCCTGCTTCTGTTCCCCAACGGGCTGGCGGGTAATTTCACATCCGACAAGGCATAAGGAGGGAGAACCATGGCAAGTTATTATTTGACTTATATGATTAATAATGCCTTTATCATCGTCATCGGTATGCTGGGGGTGTACGTGATCACGGGATTGACGGGCATGTTCTCTATGGGCCAGGCGGCCTTTATGGCGGTGGGCGGCTATACGGCAGCCATGCTGGCAAAATATCTGGGAGCGCCGATTTTCATTACCCTTCCCGCCTCCATGATTGTGGGAGCTATCCTGGGATTTCTTATCGGTATACCGGTGATACGCCTCCGGAGGGATTACGTGGCAGTGGTAACTCTGGGTTTCAGCCAGGCTTTGGTGGCCCTTCTTAATAATTCCGCCAGTATTACCGGTGGCGCCCTGGGACTTAACGGAATTCCCCGCTACACCAATAAGACCATGATCGTGATTATCCTGGTTCTGGTGACGGCCGGTATCTGGCAGTTAAAGAAATCCCGCTTCGGGCGGGAGTGTGTGGCCATTAAGGTGGATGAACTGGCGGCCTCCTCCATGGGAATCGATGTGGCAAGGACCAAGCTTATTGTGTTTATTCTGGCCTGTGCCATTTCCGCTTTGGCGGGGTGCCTGTATGTGCATACCACCTCCTATCTGGATTCGGCTTCCTTTGGCTGGGATCAGTCTTCCATGTGGATTATTATGGTGTACTTCGGCGGCGTCAGTTCCCTGACAGGCTCCATCTTTTCCGGAGTGGTACTGACCATGATTCAGGAAATTTTCCGGTTCTCTGCAGAGTGGCGGACGGTAATCTACTGCGTCATCGTGCTGGTAATTATCAATTTCCGTCCCCAGGGTTTGTTCGGTGAGACGGAGCTGGACGGAAAGACCATCCGCAAACTGGGAAGGCAGGTGATTTCCCTGCCCCGGAAGTGTAAAAATCTGATAAGCGGAAAGGGGGAAAAATGATGCTGCTGGAACTTAAAGCTATCCAGAAAAGCTTTGGAGGCGTACAGGCGGTAAAGGATGTCTCCCTGAAGGTGGAGAAGGGACAGATTATCGGAATTATCGGGCCCAACGGGGCAGGCAAGACCACGGTGCTGAACCTGATCTCGGGCATTTATCCGGTGGACGCCGGGGAAGTGGTATTCCGGGATCAGAATATTGCCGGGATGAAGCAGCACAAGATTGCCCAGCTTGGGATTTCCCGGACCTTCCAGAATATCCGCCTTTTTAAAGGATTGACGGTGCTGGAGAATGTAATGACGGCTCTGGATGCTACGACCCATTACAATATTCTTTCGGCCATTCTCCATCTGCCCTCTAAGCACAGGCTGGAGAAGGCAAACCGGGAGAAGGCCATGGAAGCCCTCCGGCTGGTGGGGCTTGAGGAACACCGGGATGCCAGTCCTTTTAATCTTCCCTACGGGCTTCAAAGGCGGGTGGAACTGGCCCGGGCCATTGTGAACGAGCCCCAGCTTCTGATGCTGGACGAGCCGGCGGCGGGCTTAAATCCCAGCGAGATCGAGGAGTTTATTGCCCTGATTTTAAGGCTGCGGGAAAAATACGGATTCGGGATTTTGTTTATCGAGCACCGGATGAAGGTGGTCAACGAGCTTTCGGAATACATTTATGTAATTAATTTCGGAGATTTACTGACGGAAGGAACACCGGAGAAGGTGGTTAACGATCCCGAAGTCATTAAGGCGTATCTCGGAGAGGAGGAAATAACATGAGCTTTTTCGAGGTAGATAATCTTTCGGTGAGTTACGGGCATATTTCGGCCCTGCGGGACGTGTCCATCCGTGTGGAGGAGGGAACGGTTGTATCCATCATCGGCTCCAACGGCGCAGGAAAAAGCACTCTGATGAACGCCATCAGCGGCGTGGTAAAGCGGGAGAGAGGCAGTCTGCGGCTGGAGGGGAAAGCCCTGCCGGGCCAGGCCCACCGGGTAGTTCACAGCGGCATTATCCAGGTGCCGGAGGGCAGGCGTGTCTTCGCCGGCCTGACGGTGACGGAAAACCTGATTATGGGCGGATGCCGGATTCCGGCTGCGGAGGCCAGGAAGAAGATTCCCGGCATGTATGAGCTGTTTCCCATTCTGGGACAGCGGAAAAACCAGATGGCGGGGACCCTCTCCGGCGGGGAGCAGCAGATGCTGGCCATTGCCAGGGGACTGATGGCGGATCCCAAGATATTGCTTTTGGACGAGCCCTCCCTGGGACTTGCCCCCATTATTGTGAGCCAGGTATTTGATATTGTAAAGCAGATCAATGAGAAAGGGATCACGGTGCTTCTGGTGGAACAGAATGCCAGCAAGGCCATGTCCATTTCCGACTATACCTATGTGCTGGAGACTGGAAAAATCGTAGCGGAGGGCTCCTCGGACAAGCTGCGGAACGACGACACTATTAAAAAGGCATATTTAGGAAAGTGAGGAAAAGAACACATATGAGCGAACAGAAAAAAATGCGTATCGGTATTATCGGAGCGGGCTCTATTGCCCACTCCGCCCATTTCCCGGCCTTATCCTCTTTTGAAGATGTAGAGGTGGCTGCGGTTTTCAACAGAACCTATGAGAAGGCGGAACAGGCCTGCAGGCAGTACGGCTTCGGAAAAGCGGTAAAGACCTTTGACGAATTTCTGAACCAGGATTTGGATGCCGCCGTTCTCTTAACCCCTAAGACCGTGAGGAAGGAATACCTTGTCCCCCTTTTGGAGGCCAAGCTGGATGTGCTGGTGGAGAAGCCTCTGGCAAGTACCATGGAAGAGTGCGAGTATCTGGCGGAGGCATCCAAAAATTCCGGGCAGATCGTGATGGTGGCCTTTAACCGCCGCTATTCTCCCGTATTCCAGCGGGGAGCGGAGGAATTTAAGGATAAGGCGCCCCACTATGTGATGGCCCAGAAATGCAGGGAGTTTAAGGAGTACCGAGCTACTCTGGAGAATTCCATACATATGGTAGATTTGCTGCGGCATATCCTGGGAGAGTGCGGGGAAGTGACGGCGAAGGCCAAGTGGTCCGACTGGTTCTATGAGGATCTCTGCACGGCCCAGCTGGAGTTTGAGAACGGGTCCCTGGCACTTCTGGGAGCCAGCCGGGAGGCGGGCCAGTGGTATGAGCGGGTGGAGATGTACGGAGACAATAAGACGGTGATCGTGGAATCCCCGGACCGCCTGACCATTGTACGTCCCGAGTACGAGGAGGTGCGCAATTCCACGCCTCTGAATAAGGGCTGGTCCAACTATCTGGACGCTATCGGTTTCCGCCCCTGCGACCGGCATTTTATCGACTGCTGCAAGACCCGGCAGAAGCCTCTGACCAGTGCGGAGGATGCTTTGAAAACCATGCAGCTGATGAACCGCATCCTGCAGTCTGCAGGACTGCCGGATATGACGAAAGAATGGGGGCATTAAGAGATGATGAAGATTGCGGGACATACCATGGGGACTCCGGAGTACAGCTTATTTGAGGCCATAGACCTGTTTGCTGAGATCGGCCTTCAGGGTATTGAGATTATTATCCAGACGGACGGCTATAAATGTGCCATTCCCCTGGATGCGGATATGGAATATGTGAGAGAAGTGCGGGCCAAGGCAGATGCGGCAGGCTTAGAGGTATCCGGCGTGACCCCTTATATGAATCTCTACAACAGCCTTGATGAGGCCCAGCGGGAGCAGTCGGCAAAAGAATTGAAGCGGGTGATTGACATGGCGGAGATTTTGGGAGCCAAAAATGTAAGAATCTACGGCGGAAAGCTGGTGGACGGGGAGACGGATCCCGACGGAAGGAAGCTTAATCAGCTGGTGAAGACCATGCGGGAGTGCGGGGACTACGGAAAGCCCCAGGGTATCCGCCTGGTGCTGGAGAATCATTTCGGCACCATGACCACCACGGCGGCCCGGACTGCGGAGATTATCAAAGAGATCGATCATCCCAATGTGGGCATTCTCTATGACCAGGCCAACATTGCATTTTTCCCGGCAGAGGAATACCCGGAGGCCATTGCCCTGCAGAAAGACAAGATTTATTACGTCCACTGCAAGGATCTGGTATACCGGGGCGGCGTGGCCAGGAAACCTAAGTTTACCATGGTATCCCATGTGAATGAGGAGGACCGGACGGTTTACTCCAGAGTGCCGGGAGACGGGATTCTGGATTGGCCGGGAATTTTAAAAACCTTAAAGGAGTCCGGTTATGACGGCTGGGTGTCCATGGAGTACGAGCGGCGCTGGCAGCCGCAGGACCTGCCGGATGCCAAAGAGGGCATGAAACGGGGCGGAGATTACATACGGGGGATTCTTAAGTCTCTGGAATAAGGAAATGAAATAAGAGACGAAAAAGGGGAAGGAGAGAAGTGAAGATGAAAAATATGAAGGTAAACTATGCAGGAATTGAATTGGAACATCCCATTCTGGCGGCTTCCACAGGGGCAACCCGGGATTGGCAGCAGGCGGTAAAGTGTGAAGAAAGCGGCTACTCCGGCGTGGTGCTGAAATCGGTCCAGGAGGAGGAGATTATGCGGTATAATCCCTTCCCCAGATTTAAGATCATAAGAAGCGGGATTCCCGGATTTTCCTCTACGACCTTTTACAGTTACGAGCAGGCCTACCACGGCGGCATAGAGGATTACTATGAGACGGTTTACCAGACCAAGAAGCGCTGCTCCTTCCCCGTTATCGCCAGTATCAACTGCATCAATCCGGAGACTTGGGGAGAGTATGCCGTGGCCTGTGAGCAGGCGGGAGCGGACGCAGTGGAGATTGTGCCCAGCTGTCCCTCCGGGCTTCTGGTGCGGGATCCCAGCCATGACAATCACAGTATTTCCATTGCAGCTTTGAAGCTGTGCAAGGAGAAGGTAAAGATTCCTGTGATCCCCAAGATGACGGCCCAGGTGGCGAATCCCCTGTATACGGCCATATGTCTTAGCGAGGCGGGAGCGGACGGACTGACCATGAGCAACCGGACTACCGGAATTGACATTGATGTGGATACTATGGCTCCGGTTCTTCACGGAGGCGTGGCAGGACACGGAGGTTCCTGGGCTCTGAATGGGGTTCTGCGCTGGATTATTGTGACGTACCCCAAGGTGAAAGGTACCATCAGCGCCACCGGCGGGGCCACCAACGGGGAAGAAGTAATCAAATGCTTATTGGCGGGGGCAAACAGTGTGCAGTTAGGCGCAGTCATGTATCTGAAAGGGTATGATTATGTCCGCACCGTGCTGCAGGAGGTGGAAGCCTATATGGACCGGATGGGCGTGGAAAGGCTCTCGGATATTATCGGAAAAGCCGGGGAACGGATGCTTGCCATGGAGGAATATGACCGCTCTACCCGCTATTATGCCTCTCCGGATTTGTCCAAGTGTAAAAAGTGCGCCCAGTGCAGTCCTGTGTGTATCTACGACGCCTTAACCTATACGGAGGAAGGACCCCGGATTGATCCGGACAAATGCGACGGCTGCGGCCTGTGCTCCAGCGTGTGCAGAAGTGATGTAATTGAGATGAAGAAAAAGAAATGACCAATCGGGAAGAACGAAAGAAAAGACGCCTGCAGGCAATTTATCCATGGCTGATTGTTTTAAGCTGTTTCTGCCTGCAGGGCGGGGTGCTGGGCATTATCCACTGCTGCCGGGGGATGTTTTTTGATATTCTGGCAGAAGAACTGGAGGTGAGCTTAAGCGCTCTCACGGGGTATGTATCCGTCTACGGCATTACTTCGGCCCTTGCCATGCCTCTGGCGGACCGGATGGTGGAGCACTGGAAAATCCAGTATGTGATTGGAATTTCCGCAGCGGTTATGGCTCTTTCCCAGTTTGCCCAGGCCTTTTTTGACCGGCTTTGGCAGTGGTATGCCGTGGGAGCGGTGCAGGGACTTTGCTATACGGTTCTGATTCCCACGGTTCCCCTGCTTTTGCAGAACTGGTTCCGGGAGAAGCAGGGAATGGTGCTGGGGATTGCGGGAGCCTCCTCAGGTATGGTAGGCGCCGTGATGAACGCAGTGGGAAACCGGATTATGGATGTATGGGGATGGAGGGCCTGCTACATGGTGCTGGGGGCAGTGCTGCTGGTTATGATGGTGCCTTTAAGCTTCCTGGTGGTGCGAAAAACCCCGGAGGAAGCAGGCTTGAAGCCTTATGGGGAGAAACGCCGGGAAGAGAAGGAGCCCCTGTGGGGGATTCCCTTGAAACAGGCGGCCCGGACAGCCCGGTTCTGGCTGCTCATGGCAGTGACAGCCATTATCTGTTACCTGACCTGCTTTAACCAGCTTTTGAAAGATTTCGGAATGAGCCGGGAGCAGCTGGTACCGGTGGCGGGAAGCCTGACGATTATGGCTATGGTGGGAAATATCGCCATCAAGCTTCTCATCGGCAGAATGAATGACCGCTGGGGAATGTACCCCTCCTTTGCCTTCGGGCTTTTGCTGATTGGGACAGGATTTGCCTTCCTGCTTTTTGGAAATTCGCCCCTGGCGGGCTTTGCAGGCGCCTTTATTATGGGCGGTCCCATGTCCCTGTCGGTGATACTGCTTCCCATCTGGACCATGCGTCTCTTCGGGAGAAAGTATTATTTTCACATTTTTTCCGCAGTATCCATGGCGGTAAACTTCTTTGCAGCCTTCGGGTATCTTTTATTTACCGGGGTACATGATTTATTTGGCGGCTATGATGCGGCTTTGGTCTTCGGGCTTGGAAGCGCCCTGGCTGCCCTGGGACTTCTGCTGTGGGTGAACCTGCTGGAAAAGAGAACATGATAATGAAAAAGAGGTTGTCTGATATGACGAAGAAAGAGTATGTAAAACAGTTCGGAGGAAAATTTAATATTCATGACGGAGAGATTTGGACCATGCCCAATGGCCATAAGGTTCATTTTGCTTTGACGCCGAAAGTGGGGTCCCTGCATTTCAACATTGCCACGGGCTGGCATGAGCCGGGAAAGGAATTTGCGCCCCATGTGCATCCGGTATCGGCGGAGCTTCTGGTAGTCTTTGAGGGAAAGGGGGAGTGCTTTCTTTATGACAAATGGATTCCCTGCGAGAAGGGGGACGTTATCTATGCGCCGCCGGGAGTTTTCCACGGCACCAGGAATCCGGAAGGAAATACGGAACCCTTTGTGACCCTTGGCATTGCAACGCCCCCGCAGCTGGATCTGTATGCCAGGGCGGCCTATGACGTTATGGATGACGACAAATCTGAATTCACCCCGGACTGGGAGTAGAGGAAGGAAGACAATGAAGATAGGCATTGTTGCAAATATGCTCCAGGACAAGCCTCTTAAGGAAGCGCTGGAGTATTATAGAAGCCTGGGAATCGAAGCAGCGGAGATCGGCTGTGGAGGATATCCGGGGAAAGCCCATAGTGACCCGGAAAACCTGCTGGCAAACCGGTGGGAATTGAAGAAATTTAAAGAAACCATAGAGGACTCCGGGCTTTGTATCAGCGCTTTCGCCTGTCACGGAAACCCGGTTCATCCGGACCAGGAGCTTGCAACCGCATATCACAGGGATATGTGCGATGCGGTAAGGCTGGCCGGCGAGATGGGAGTTGACACCATTACCTGTTTCTCCGGCTGTCCGGGAGACCGCCCGGGGGCGAAATTTCCTAACTGGGTTACCTGCGCCTGGCCTGAGGATTATCAGAAAATCCTGGATTACCAGTGGAACGAGGTGCTGATTCCCTACTGGAGTAAATTTACCGGGTTTGCCCGTATGTACGGGGTGACGAAAATTGCCCTGGAGCTGCATCCGGGATTTATGGTCTACAACACGGACACGCTGCTGCGGCTGCGAAGGGCAGCCGGACCTTCCATCGGCGCCAACTTTGATCCCAGCCATCTTCTGTGGCAGGGCATGGAGCCGGCGGTGGTAATCCGGGAGCTGGGAGAAGCCGTTTACCATGTCCATGCCAAGGACGTAAAAATCGACAAATGGAATACGGCCCGAAACGGGGTGCTGGATACCAGGCATTACAGTGATGAAGGGAACCGTTCCTGGATTTTCCGGACGGTAGGTTACGGAAATGACATGGCTTACTGGAAAGAGATTTTCTCCGCCCTGCGCCTGGCCGGGTACGACGGCGCCGTCAGCATCGAGCACGAGGACAGCTTGATGGATCGGCTGGAGGGCTTGGAAAAGGCAGTAGGCGTTTTAAAGGAATGTATCATCCGGGAAGGCCGGACAGAGATGTGGTGGGCGTGAGCTTTTTGCAGTCATAGTCCTCTGGGCTGCGGAACTTATAAACAGCAGATACCCGGAAAGCGCCGGAAGGAGTTGCAGACGCAAAGCGTCTGGAAATCCTTCCAGATAGAGGGCGCTTGTAGGGGAGCTGCGGAACTTATAATAGGAGGTTTTTAGCGGTGAAGAAAATTATGAATCAGCCGGAAAACTACACAGACGATATGCTGCGTGGCATCTACGCAGCCCACAAGGATCAGGTGAAATATGCCGGCGGGGATCTGCGGTGCTACTGCACGGCTAAGAAGGTTCCGGGAAAGGTAGCCATTGTTACCGGAGGAGGAACGGGACACCTGCCTCTGTTCCTGGGCTATGTGGGAGAGGGGCTCCTGGACGGCTGCGGGGTGGGAAGCGTTTTCCAGTCCCCTTCCGCAGAGCAGATCTTTGAGATTAGCAAGGAGGTGGAGGCCGGAGCAGGCGTTTTATACCTCTACGGCAATTACACCGGGGACATTATGAATTTTGACATGGCGGCGGAGCTGTGCGAGATGGAGGATATTGAGACCTGCACCGTGGTGGGTGCGGATGATGTAAATTCCGGGGAACCTAAAGTGCGTCGGGGCGTCGCAGGTATTTTCTTCCTCTACAAAGCGGCAGGAGCAAAAGCGGCCCAGATGGGGAATTTAGAGGAAGTGGCGGCTGCGGCCCGGAAGGCAAAGGATGCCACGAGAACGGTGGGCTTTGCCTTTACCCCCTGTATCATCCCGGAGATCGGCCGTCCCAACTTCACCCTGGAGGAAAACGAGATGGCTATGGGTATGGGGATTCACGGGGAGCCGGGGATCTGGAACGGACCTTTGCGCAGCTCCGCCGAGATTGCCAGGGAGTCTTTGGAGACTCTTTTGAAAGATATGCCTGTAGAGGCCGGGGAGGAAGTGGCTGTGCTGATCAACGGCCTGGGAGCTACCTCTGTGGAGGAGCTCTATATTCTGCTACATGACGTTCTCACCCAGCTTGGGGAGAGGCAGATCCGGGTTTACCGCTCCTTCGTAGGAGAATTTGCCACATCCATGGAGATGGCAGGAGCTTCTATCTCCATCTGCCGTCTGGATGATGAGATGAAAGAGTGGCTGGATTACCCGGTGGCGACGCCCTTTTACGTTCAGAAATGAGAGGTGAAGGCAGATGGAGTATTTGACAAGGGAGGATTTGCCGGAATTCTTCGAGGGTGTTGCGGCTGTAATGGAGAAGCAGGTAGAATTCCTGGGTAATATGGATGCCAAAATGGGGGATGGAGACTTAGGGATTACCATGGGGAAAGGTTTCTCGGCCCTGCCGGGGATTCTGCGGGACATTGAGGAGGCGGATCTTGGAAAAGCCTTGATGAAAGCCGGCATGAAGATGGCCTCGGTGGTGCCCTCCACCATGGGAACCCTCATGGCTTCCGGTATTATGTCCGGCGGCAAAAAGGTAACGGGACAGGAAGAACTGGGGGCTTTTGGATACCAGCTTTTCCTCCAGGGCTTTGCAGAGGGACTTTCCAAACGGGGCAAGTGCGCAAGGGGAGAGCGCACGGTCCTGGATGCCATAGGGGAAGCAGCGGACTGCCTTAAGGCGGCCTTAGCCGGGAATGAAGGCCTGTCTCTTTCCCAGGCGGCGGAGATTGCAGCCCGGGGCGCTATGGAGGGCGTGGAGAAGACAAAGTCTATGGAGCCCAAGTACGGAAAGGCGGCCGTTCACAAGGCGGCGGCCTTAGGCACCCCGGATCAGGGAGCCTATGCAGGGTATTTTATGCTTCTGGGGATGGCGGAATTTTTGAAGAAATAGCAATCAGATACGGAACTGGAATAAAAAAACAGCAGATTTCCGGAAAGCGCCGGAAGGATTTACAGACGCAGAGCGGCTGGAAGTCCTTCCAGAAAAGGGGGGCTGGGAGGAAAACTGCGGAACTGGAATAGGAGCTGTGATATGGATAAAGAAGAAGTCAGGAAATTTGGCGGCATGTTTAATATTTTTGAGGGCTACAACTGGGAGAAATCAAGCGGCCTGGACCTCCATCTGGTGCTGACGCCTCGTCTTGGATCCCGCAACATCGGCATCACAAGCGCAGTTCACTATCCGGGCATGGAGTTTGAACCCCATGTGCATCCCCTGTCGGAAGAGCTGGTCTTCTGCTATGAGGGGGAAGGGGAATTCTACCTCTTTGACAAGTGGATTCCGGTGAAGGCCGGGGATGTGCTGTATGCGCCTCCGGGGGTGTATCACGGCACCAGAAAGCCCAAGGGCAGTGAAGGGACCTTTATCACCATCGGCGTGGCCACGCCGCCCCAGCTGGATCTGTATAACCGGATTGGGTATGATGTGCTGGGGGAGGGGGAGGGTTCTATTTGACGCACTTCTGATTCTCTGATAGTGTTTGACTCAAAATATATGCTTCTAACTTTTTTTGACAAGTTAGGGGAGCCAGGATAAAAAAGGACATGACGATACCTCCCGGATACCGCCGTGTCCTTAAAAATGGGTAACATCAACACACCCTCCGTTTTCCATTTTTTCAAAAGAAAGCGGCGGCCCTGAAACTTGTTATTTCAAAACCGCCGCAGAGCTACTCGTATTTTGTTCAGGCGCACAGATGCCTGCCGTCGAAACAACGATTTTTTATTATCCCGTGTGGATTGCATTAGATTTATCCGTTTTTCTTTTTGCGATTTAGGAAAACATTTTACGCATAAAGTATTTTCCCGCAATTTCTAAACTCTACATCACCAATTTCAAATCTCGAATTTGTTTCTGTTGGCATTATTTGAACCAATTCGCGGCTTTCAATAAATTCATCGGATACCAGAACCAAAAATTGTCTTTCCGCTTTTACTACCAAGTAGAACTCCTTATCCAAATTTTTTAACTCGTTTAGTAACTCTGGAATTCCCAACAAAGGTATTCCAGATGTTACAGCCGTGAAAAGTCCCACCGCACGGTCTATTGCTTTTTCAGATTGGAGCGTGCACTGTTTTGCTATCAAAGTATATATTTCAGCATCCGGGTATTTCTCTCGAACAGCATAGTCCTTTTTTACCTTTTTCCTTTTCCCGTTGTACTTTTCGAGAACAATAATTTCTCTAATTATGGCCTTATCTACTTTTCCGCCGTCATCTAAAAGATAGTCTATACTAATATTGAGTAGGGATGATATTCTTTTTATATTTTCGATATCAGGAATACCCGCACCTGTCTCCCATTTAGTAATTGCTTGTCGTGATACACTCAATTTTTCCGCCATCTGCGTTTGTGTAAGTCCAGCCTGCTTTCTGGCCACTCTTATTTTTTCTCCGATAGTCATAGTTTGTCACCTCCAAGTTTATGACAATTAAAAATATGGAAGATGTCCTAACTTTAGATGAACGTAACAATGCGTTTTATGCAGCTTCAATGTATCAAATTATAAGAAAGAATTCAAGAAACGCTTTATTGCAAAGATGAAACTCATCGTGGCATTCGCTTCATTTGAAACTTTCTAATAATATTATACACGATATGACAAGGATGACGAAATAAAATACTACCCAAATATAAAATTTTATTTCGTTCTCATAATAAAAGTGGATAAGAAAGGAATGCTAAGCCTGGGGGGCCAGGCGGGAACTGATTGGTTATGATGTCAGCGGCGCAACGACGGAGATTGATACTTGCCATTGCCCTGCTTCCCAATAAGAAAGAATTTGCCGGGAACCGGTACTATTATTCAGTGGAAATCAAGGATATGGTAACCAGCCCTTCCGCAATCCTGGACACAAAGACTTTGTGGGAAGGAGAAAATCCCCTGGGTTTCACTATGAAATTTGAGAATGCTCCGGGAAGTACGGAGGCAAAACCGCTGTATCTGTGCAGGATAGAGGGGCTTTCATCATATGGCATTTGCATTTTCAATAACAGTACTATATAATGAAATGTATAAAAATAGAAGAATGTTATGGAGGTATAGGGTGTCTTATACAATAGATGAGATAAAAACAAAAGCAATTCCCATAGCAATTCGTTATGGTGTGGATTCGCTTAGCCTTTTTGGTTCTTATGCAAGGGGTGATGCTGATGAAAAAAGCGATTTGGATTTTTTGATACTTAAGGGAAACATGAAGGGCATCCTTTCATATTGTGGTATGATTGCAGATTTGGAAGACATATTCCATTGCCATGTGGACTTAGTAATGAAAAATGCAATCAAAGATGAGAAATTTCTTGAAGAGATTGCCAAGGATGAGGTGAAACTCTATGAGAGGTAAGAAATCGGAGCAGATTGTGCTGCAAAAAATAATCCGGTATTGTGACGAGATAACACAGATTTTAAAAAAACACCATTATGACAGAGAAGACTTTGAAAATGATAAAGAATTTCAGTTTGCAAGCGGGATGTGTATTATCCAGATAGGAGAACTAGTTGTTCGGCTAGATGAGGAATTTATAAAAAAGTATTCGGATATTCCTTGGCGCCAGATAAAGGGAATGCGAAATATTTATGCTCACGATTATGATATTATTGACAATGATACTGTGTGGGAAACAATTACAGAAGAAATTCCGGAACTGAAAGAGAAAATGCAGGAAATTTCTCGTCTTTTGAGTAAAGAAGAATAGTTTTAAAAAGCAGAGGCTTGGATTTACACCAGGTCCGTCTTTTATTATAATATAGAAAGAAAAATTACGTGGAAATCCGGGGATCGCCGGAGGTGCAGGAGGATGGATATGGCCAGAGGAAGAGTGAAGCGGGTACAGGAGCCGACAAGTCAGGCGGCAAATATGATTTTGGCTCTCGATATCGGAACCCGGAGCATTATCGGAATGGTGGGAACCGTAGAAGAGGGAAAGGTGCGGATCCTTGCCATTGAAAAAGAAGAGCATACGGAACGGGCGATGATCGACGGACAGATTGAAAATATAGAGAAGGTGGCGGCCTTGGCGGGAAAGGTGAAGAACCGCCTGGAGAAAAAGGTAAACTGCCGCCTGGAGCGGGTTTGCGTGGCGGCTGCAGGACGGGCCCTGCGGACCAAGCGTGCGGAATTTGAGCTGGAGCTTCCGGGCCCCCAGCTGATTGACGATGAGATTATCAGCCGTCTGGAGGCAGGAGCCATCAGCAGGGCCGAGGAGGCCTTCGATGCGGAAAATGCGGCCGAGGAGGATACCAGGCGCTTCTATCTGGTGGGCTATACGGTCTGCCAGTATTATCTGGACAAATATATGATTTCCAGCTTGAAAGACCACCGGGGGAAACAGGTGAAAGCGGATCTGATTGCCACCTTCCTTCCCAGCGAGGTAGTGGAAAGCCTGTATACCACCATGAACAAGATCGGGCTGGAGGTGGCAAGCATTACCCTGGAGCCTATTGCGGCTATCAATGCTACGATTCCTGCCAATCTCCGGCTTTTGAATTTGGTGATGGTGGATATCGGCGCCGGAACCTCCGATATAGCAGCCTGTACGGATGGAAGCGTTACAGGCTATACCATGGCTACGGTGGCAGGGGATGAGATTACGGAAACTCTGATGAAAGAGTATCTGGTGGATTTCCAGACGGCAGAGCTGATGAAGGCCCAGGTGGAGCAGGAAGAGGAAATTACTTTTACGGATATTTTGGGATTTGAGCAGAGTATATCTAGGGAGGAACTGCTTCAGAGCATTCAGGGGACATCCGATTCCCTCTGCAGGGAGATTGCGGATAAGGTGCTGGACATAAACGGGAATTCCCCGTCGGCCCTGTTTCTGGCCGGAGGCGGAAGCAAGCTGGCCGGATTGAAGGACGGACTGACCCGGGCTCTGGGAATGGATGCCAAGCGGGTGGCCATTGCCGGAAACAATTTCCGGGCAAATGCCTACTCGGAGGAGTATGATTTGAACAATCCGGAATATGCCACGCCCCTGGGAATCGTGATTTCCTCCGGATTGAACCTGATCAACGATGGCTTCCGGGTGACGCTGAACGATCGGCCTGCCAAGCTGTTTCGCAGCGGAAGCTTTACGGCTTTGAATCTTCTCATGATGAACGGCTACAGTTTCCAGGATATTATGGGGCGTCCCGGCTTCAATGTAGCGGTGACGGTAAACGGCAGACGGAAAGTATTTTACGGAACCTCTGCAGAACCTGCGGCCCTTTACATTAATAAGAAGGAAGGAAAGCTTTCGGAGGTCATTCACGCAGGGGACAGCATTGAATTTATCCCTGCCGTTCCGGGGGTGTCCGCTTCTCCCTGCCTGGGGGATGTGGAAGGGGCGGCTTCCAGCCTGGAGCTCACCCTGAACGGCGGCCCGGCAGATTTGGAGACGCCTTTGAAAAACGGCGATGTGATTGTGATGCGGGGACCGGAACCGAAGGAGCCGGAGAAACCGGCGGAGAAAGAAGAGCCGAAGAAGCCCTCAGCCCCGGAAAAGGCTCCGGAACCGGAAGCTGGGACAGAGCTTCCTAAGGTGCAGTCTGCAAAACCTGCCATGGAGAGAAAACCAGAGCCTGCCCCGGCGCTTAAGACAGAGCCCCGGCCGGTTTCCAGGCCGGTGCCTTCCCAGCCTGCCAAACCTGCGGAGAAACCGGCGGAGCGGAAGCTTTTGTTTCATTTAAACGGCCTTCCCATCCAGCTTCCCCAAAAGGAGGACGGAAGCCCTTATTACTTGATGGATATGATCCAGTACTCCGGCATTGATTTGAAACAGCCCAGAGGTGCTATTTCCCTGCTTGTCAACGGACAGGAGGGAGTATTCCAGCAGGTGCTGAAAGAGGGGGATAATATCCGGATTGAGGAAGAGAGCGAATAGAGATTGTATGTCTTTTTGGAGCGGACTGGTCTCTGGTGAACGTTGTGTGTTTGCCGGAGGGTGGTCCGCTTTTGAATGCAAATAATCGGCAATAACTTTGCGGTTTTATAAACTGGAAGTTGTGGGTGAAGGCGGACGCGGTTAAGGAACCTTATCCCATCCGGAACGCGCTCCCGCTCCATTCAAACGCAGCGGGTGCTAAGCTCATGCTGCGCGCTTTGCGCTTGCATTCGCTAAGCACCGGCGTTTTCATAGGGTTCCGGCTAAGATAAGGTTTCTTAACCGCTGCCAGTCGTCAGAAACAACTTCAGTTAATCGAATGCAGTAACGCAGAAATCACTCTCATTGTGACTTAAAAAGATGGCATGTTTTTTACAGAAAACCGCTTTTAAAATCTCATAAAGCTGCCCTTGTACACGGAAGGTACTTTGAGGAAGGAATAAATTGCTTTCACAGACAGCGGCTCAAGCCTTTTTTGCCCGAAAGGCCAAACCTGCGCCCTGCATGTCCATTTGGGGAGAGTCTGTCTCTCCATACGGGGATTGGGCTGCTATGCTCAAAAGTAAAGCAACTGGAAAATGGATGTTTAGCTGGAGGCTGTCAGCAGTTAAGAAACCTTATCTTGGCCGGAACCCTATGAAAACGCTGGCGCTTAGTGAATGCAAGCCGGAGGCGCAGCATGAACTTAGCGTCCACTGCGTTTGAATGGAGCGAGAGCGTGTTCCGGATGGGATAAGGTTTCTTAACCGCGTCCGCCTTCACCCACAACTTCCGATTTACATATTTGATAATATAAAATCTTTATCTGCCATTTTCCAATGGCTTACTGGAATTCTGCTTGACATTTCTGTCGAACTATATTAGACTAAGCATGTCTAAAGATGTTAGACTAAAAGAAGAAAGGGCAGAATGAGGATGGATCCTTACAAATTGGGAGAGATGGAGCAGAAATTTGCAGATTTGATTTGGGAGCGGGCGCCCATTGGTTCGGGAGAGCTGGCGAAGGTCTGTGAGGGTGCCTTCGGATGGAAGCGGACCACCACGTATACCATGCTGAAGCGGCTCTGCCTGCGGGAATTGTTTGTGAATGACAAGGGGGTGGTCCGGGTGTTGACAACACGGGAAGATTTTCAGGCGGCCCGGGGAGAACAGTTTCTGGAAGAGAATTTTGACGGATCCCTGCCCCGGTTTCTGGCAGCCTTTTCCAGAAGGAAGAAGCTTGGCAGCCGGGAGGTGGAGGAACTGCGGAAAATGATTGAGGAATATGAGGAATAATCTATGGCGGAGAGAGTCTGGATCGAAGTATTGAATATGAGCCTGACAGGCAGTGCAGTCATCGGGGCAGTGCTGGTATTCCGCCTGCTTCTTCGGCGGGCGCCCCGGATTTTTTCTTATGCTCTTTGGGCGGCGGTACTTTTCCGCCTGCTGTGCCCTGTGTCTTTCTCCTCGCCTCTTTCCCTGCTGGGATTTTTTCAGGGTATTCCGGCCAGCCAGGGAAGAATAGAGTATGTCCCGGCGGATATCGGCTACCAGATGGAGCCCCGGATTCACCTGCCCCTTCCGGTGATGGAGGAAGCGGTGAATGCTTCCCTGCCGGGGGGAAATCCGGCCGGATCAGTAAATCCCCTGCAGATTGTCTTCTATGTGTGTGCCCGTATCTGGATTTTGGGAATTCTCCTTATGATGTTCTACAGTATCTTTTCCTGGATACGTTTCCGGAAGGTGTTAAGGCAGGCAGTGCGGGAGCGGGATAATCTCTACCGGCTGCCTGGGGAGGGAACCCCCTTTGTCTATGGTGTTTTTGCGCCCAGGATTTACATGCCCCTTACCAGCCCGGAGAAGGAAGGGTATCTTCTGCTTCATGAGCAGATCCATATCCGCCGGGGGGACCATTTCTTCCGGCTGCTGGCTTATCTGGCCCTCTGCCTCCACTGGTTTAATCCCCTGGTGTGGCTGGCTTTTGCCTTCAGCGGCCGGGATATGGAAATGTCCTGCGATGAGGCGGTAATCCGCCGGATGGGAAATGAGATCAAGAAAGAATACTCCCGTTCACTTTTAGATTTGGCTTCCGGGAAAGGACCGGGCCGGGGCATTCCGGCAGCTTTCGGGGAGAGGGATACCAAAGGCCGGGTGAAAAATGTCCTTTCCTACCGGAAGCCTGCGGGATATCTGGTAGGTACGGCGGCTGTTCTCTGTGTGATAATGGCGGCGCTTCTCCTGGCAAATCCGGCAGACAGGGGGAAAGAGGAAAATCCCAATGTATTTTACGGTGTGGTAACTGACGGTATGCCTTTGGATGAAGGAGAGAACAGGGCTCCCAGGATGGTCCGCATTCCCAGCCTGGGGGATCTGGATATTCCCCAGGCAGATCAGGTGGTTCCCTATATGGAAACAGAATTTGACGGGCTGGAAATTGGGGATTTGGTGCGGATTACTTTTCCCAAAGATCAGGAGATAAGCATTATGGAGACCTATCCGGCGCAGTTTTCCGGAAAAGCGGAGCTTATAGAGGTAATGGGACGGGGCATGTTCCAGATAGAACCGGCCGCCGGGGCCCGGTATGCCTTTGCAGTTCCCCTGGGATTGGCCCCGGAGGCCAAAGAGGGGGAACTGCTGGAAATTTACCATCATGATCCGGACATAGACGGGAAGGAGACGGAACTTTTGACGGCGGTTCCCGTAGAATCCGTGAATGGAGAGGCATACCAGATCTGGGTGGAACTGTCCCTAGAGGAGCTGAAAACCTTTCTTTCGGAATTTGGCTTCGGGATCCGGTGCCAGGTGGGAGACAAGCTGTGATTGTTTTTTCATAACAGGTCCCCTATAAGGAAATAATCCCCAGTACACTGGCGATGGAACTTGCCAGAATGATTCCGATACAGATAGGAGCCAGGTATTTCAGGAAAAAGTTGTAGAGCTTTTTTCTCTTGAAAGCAGAGGAGACTTCCATTTCCTCTGCAAATTTCTTTAATCCCACCACCCGCAGAATCAGGAAGCAGGTAGCCAGAGCCGCCAGAGGCATCATAAGGGAATTGGTGAGGAAGTCGAAAAAGTCCAGGAAGGCCATTCCGAAGATTTTCACGAAATCCAGGGTTCCGTAGCCCAAAGCGGAAGCGGAACCTATGACCGCCATAATGACACCCATAAGAAGGCAGCTTTTGGAACGGCTTAGGTGCAGCTCGTCCTCAAAGGAGGAAACACTGGTTTCCACCAGGGAAATGGCGCTTGTAAGGGCCGCAAAGAAAAACATCAGGAAAAAGGCAATACCGATGAAGGAGCCGGCCCCCATGCTTGCAAAAATTTTCGGTAAGGTAATAAAGGCCAGGGAAGGACCTGCCTGCAGGGTTTCTATATTTCCCCCGGAGAAGGCGAACACAGCCGGAATGATCATCATGCCTGCCAGAAGTGCAATAGCCGTGTCAAAAAATTCTACCTGTATGGTGGATTTCTCGATATCCACATCTTTCCCCAGGTAGGAGCCGTAGGTGTAGAGGATGCCCATGGCGATGGAAAGGGAATAGAACATCTGTCCCATGGCGGCTACTACGGTCATCCAGGAGAAGTCCTCAAAATTGGGAACCAGGAAATATTTTACACCTTCCCACGCTCCGGGACGGGTCACGGAATAGACAGCTACGAAGATGGCGAGAACTACCAGGGCGGGCATCATAACTTTCGATACCCGTTCAATACCCTTCTTGACACCTGCCAGAATTACAAAGAAGACCATAAGGGAAAACAGGATAAACCAGAATTCCGCACTTTTGGAGGAGGCAATAAAACCGGTAAAATATTCGTCTGATGCCAGCCGGCCTCCATGTCCTTTCAGATATTCCACCAGATATTTGAGTACCCAGCCGCCGATGGCACAGTAGTAAGGGGCAATGATCATGGGGACTACGGCATTGATCCAGCCCCCAAAATGGAAAGGCAGGGTTTTGCCGAAAGCATGGAAAGCGCCTACGGGACTCTTTCCCGTCATCCGTCCCAGAGCCGTTTCCGATACGATGAGCACATAGCCGAAGGTCAGCATAAGAAGGATGTAGACCAAAAGGAACATGCCGCCGCCGTATTTGGCTGCCAGATAAGGGAACCTCCAGATATTTCCGAGGCCAACCGCAGAGCCGGCAACTGCCAGGACATAGCCGATGCGGCCGGAGAAGCGGCTGCGGGAGCCGGAAGAGTGGTTGCTGTGTTTTGCAGATGAATCATTGTTCATAAAATTTCCTCCAAAGGTATATCAATAAAAGATTTGTGTCATTTTACAACAGGATAATTCCGTGTCTTTTAGCCGTTTCCCGTACTTCGTCGGGCCAGATGGATACCTGGACCTCCCCGATATGGGCCTTGCGGAGGTAGAACATGCAGAGCCGGGATTGGCCGATGCCGCCGCCTACGGTGTAGGGCAGCTTCCTTTCCAGGATGGCCTTCTGGAAAGGCAGGTCTTTGCGCTCCTGGCATCCGGCCAGAGAGAGCTGGCGTGCAAGGGCCTCTTCGTCCACGCGGATACCCATGGAGGACAGCTCCAGGGCGTGGCCGAGGACGGGATACCAGACAATGATATCGCCGTTTAAATGCCAGTCGTCGTAATCCGGAGCCCGGCCGTCATGGGGCTTGCCGTCGGCCAGCTTGTCTCCGATCTCCATGAGGAAGACGGCGCCCTTTTCTTTGGCAATCAGATCCTCCCGCTCCTTGGGCGTGCAGCCCGGGTAGAGGTCTGCAAGCTCCTGGGTGGTAATAAAGAAAATATCCCTGGGAAGGATTTCTTCGATATAGTCATAGCGGATGGACATATATTTTTCCGTTTTTTTCAGGGCCTTGTAGATTTTGCGTACAACCTCTTTTAAATATTCGGTGTTGCGATCCTCTTTGAGGATAATTTTTTCCCAGTCCCACTGATCTACGTAAATGGAATGAATATTATCCGTGTCCTCGTCCCGGCGGACAGCATTCATGTCCGTGTACAGGCCTTCCCCGATATGAAAGCCATACTGCTTAAGGGCATTTCGCTTCCACTTGGCCAGGGAGTGGACGATCTCCACCGGGCGCTCCTCCTGCTCCCGGATGCCGAAGGTGACAGGGCGCTCTACGCCGTTTAAGTTGTCGTTAAGCCCGGATTCCGGCACCACGAAAAGGGGGGCGGAAACCCGCAGCAGGTAAAGCTGCTCGGCCAGGCTCTGCTGGAAAAAGTCTTTCACGGTCTTGATAGCCACCTGAGTGTCATAAAGTGTCAGCTCGGAGGCGTATCCGGGCGGTATGTATAGATGTTCCATGTTCCAATCTCCTCTGAAAATTTTTTGCTTTCTTCTGTAAAATACGAAAAATATTATAGCAGGATTCCCGGAAAAGAGAAAGACTTTGATAATTGGATTCCGGAACAAAAAACATCTTGCGCCGGCCAGGGAAGTGTGCTAAAATCTCTCGCATATAGAATTATACAATAAGAAAATGCAAAGAACAAGACTCGGATCTTCAGAGGCCGACAGGAATACAGCGTCACCGACTGAGAGCGCTGTTTGGAAGAGGGGATTTTGGGAACACTTGGGAGCAGATCGCCTGAACATATTCCCGGAGGGAAAAAGTAGGGCGGTACGTAAGCCTGCGTTAAGGGTAAGAGCGGGGAGGTGCTGTGCTTAAGCGCAGGCGTCCCAATGCGGGTGGTACCGCGGGATTTTCAGAGAATGAGACCCCGTCCCGGAATAGAAATGTTCCGGGACGGGGTTTTTTGCGTGGATAACTGCCCCAGGGAGCCTTAACCGGAGGATTTCGAAATGATTTCGAAAAGGAGTGGAAGAGATGGAATTTTTGACAGGAATCAGGGAGAAAGATCGGAAGAGCACACGTCTGAAC
>CAJUMM010000018.1:28104-40952 GCA_910586955.1 uncultured Lachnospiraceae bacterium
GCGTCAGGGTGTACTATGCAAAGTCACCGGCAGAGCTTAGGCAGGCGGATATGGAGGGAAAGACCGTGAAAGTTGAGGGAGCCCTCCACACCATCCGCCATATGGGGGAGGTGGCCTTTGTCATTCTGCGGAACCGGGGCGGCCTTCTGCAGTGCGTCTATGAGGAAGGAACTGCGGATTTTGACCTGAAAAGCTTAAAGGAAGAGGCTTGCGTGGAGGCGGAAGGCGTGGTGCGCTTTGAAGAGCGGGCTCCCTTAGGTGTGGAGCTGCAGCTAAGGAGCGTGCGGATCCTTTCAAAGCCGGATAAGCCCCTTCCTCTGGCAGTTTCCAAGTGGAAGATGAATGTTTCCCTGGAGGCCAGGCTGGATATGCGCCCGGTGGCTCTCCGGAATGTGCGGGAGCGTGCCAAGTTCCGGATCCAGGAGGGAATTGTGCGGGCTTTCCGGGATTTCCTGTATGATCAAGGTTTTACGGAGATCCATACCCCCAAGATCGGGGCCAAGGGAGCCGAGGGAGGTTCCAACCTCTTCCGCCTGGATTATTTTCATCACCCGGCGGTGCTGGCCCAAAGCCCCCAGTTCTACAAGCAGATGATGGTAGGCGTCTTTGACCGGGTCTTTGAGACGGGACCGGTGTTCCGGGCGGAAAAGCACAACACCAAGCGGCATCTGAACGAGTACACCAGCCTGGATTTGGAGATGGGATATATTGAAGGCTTTGGGGATCTGATGGCCATGGAGACGGGATTTCTTCAGTATGCCATGAAGCTTTTGGAAAGGGAGTATGCCCGGGAGCTCCAGATTCTTTCTGTCACCCTGCCGGATGTTAGCAGGATTCCGGCGGTGCGCTTTGACCGGGCCAAGGAGCTGGCGGCAGAGAAATACGGACGGCAGATCCGCAACCCCTATGATCTGGAGCCGGAGGAGGAAATGCTGATTGGAAGGTATTTTCAGGAGGAGCAGGGTTCGGACTTTGTGTTTGTAACCCACTATCCCTCGAAAAAACGTCCCTTTTATGCCATGGATGATCCGGCGGATCCGAAGTTTACCCTGAGTTTTGATCTGCTCTATAAAGGTATGGAGATTACTACGGGAGGCCAGCGGATTCACGATTACCGGATACTGACAGAGAAACTAGCGGCCCGGGGCATGACAGAGGAGGGCATGGAGCAGTATCTGGACGCTTTCAAGTACGGGATGCCGCCCCACGGCGGCCTTGGAATTGGACTGGAGCGGCTGACCATGAAGCTTGTAGGGGAAGACAATGTCCGGGAGACCACGCTGTTTCCCAGGGATCTGGGCCGGCTTACGCCTTGAGCGAAGGAAATCTGCGTAAAGATTAGATAGAGCTATAAAGGAGAGATTATGGCAAACAAGATATCAAAAGAAACCATAGAATATGTAGGAATCCTGGCGAAGCTGGAGCTTGGCGAGGAAGAGAAGGAGCAGGCGGGCCGGGATATGGAACGGATGCTGGACTATATTGACAAATTAAATGAGCTGGACACGGACGGAGTGGAGCCAATGTCCCACGTATTTGCCATGAGCAACGTATTCCGGGAGGATCGGGTGGAAAACGGGGATAACCGGGAGGCGCTTCTGGCAGGCGGGCCCAAAGTGAAGGAGGGCTCCTTCCAAGTGCCGAAAACTGTGGAATAAATAAAAAACAGCATCTGCCCGGAGGGCGCACAGAAGGAAGAGCAGCCGCAGAGCGGCCGCGAATCCTTCTAGTGAAGGTGCGCCGTCCGGACAGATGCGGAACTGGAATAGGAGAAACTTGATGAATTTGACAGATTTGACAGCTGCAGAGCTGGGAAAAAAGATTCAGGAAAGAGAAGTGACGGCGGTGGAGGCAGCCAGGGATGCCCTGGCCAGGATCCGGGAAAGGGACAGGGATCTCAACTGCTTTATCACAGTGGACGAAGAGGCCGTTATAAGGCGGGCGGAGCAGGTGCAGAAGGAGATAGAGCGGGGAGAACTGACAGGCCCCCTGGCGGGGGTTCCCGTGGCGGTTAAGGACAATATCTGCACCAAAGGTCTTCGGACCACCTGTGCATCAAAAATTTTATACAACTTTGTGCCGCCCTATTCGGCGGAGGCCGTAGAGCGCCTGGAGCAGGCAGGAGCCGTGATCCTGGGAAAAACCAATATGGATGAGTTTGCCATGGGCAGCACCACGGAGACTTCGGCGTTTGGACCCGCCCGGAATCCCTGGAACCGGGACCATGTGCCCGGAGGCTCCTCCGGGGGCTCCTGCGGGGCGGTGGCGGCGGGAGAGTGCGCCTGCGCCCTGGGATCCGATACGGGCGGTTCTATCCGCCAGCCCAGCTCTTTCTGCGGCGTGACCGGTCTAAAGCCCACCTACGGAACTGTGTCCAGGTACGGGCTCATTGCCTATGGTTCCTCCCTGGATCAGATTGGCCCCATTGCCCGGGATGTGACGGACTGCGCTCTTCTTCTGGAAATTTTGGCGTCCCAGGATCCCAAGGACAGCACGTCCCTTCGGCGGGAGGAGACCCGTTTTGCCCAGGCCCTTAAGACGGATGTGAAGGGAATGAAAATCGGGATCCCCAGGGATTATTTCGGAGAAGGGCTGAATGGGGAAGTGGGCAAAGCGATTCTGAATGGGGCAGAGGTCCTTCGGGACCAGGGGGCTTTGGTGGAAGAATTTGATTTAAGCCTGGTGGATTATGCCATTCCGGCCTACTATGTGATTGCCTCTGCGGAGGCCAGCTCCAACCTGGCCCGGTTTGACGGGGTGAAATACGGCTTCCGGGCGGAAGCATATGAGGGCCTGCACCAGATGTATAAGAAGACCCGCTCCCAGGGCTTTGGAAGCGAGGTTAAGCGGAGGATTATGCTGGGATCTTTTGTCCTAAGCTCCGGATATTACGACGCCTACTATCTGAAGGCCCTGCGGACCAAAGCATTGATCCGGCAGGCTTTTGACCGGGCGTTTTCGAAATACGATGTGATTCTGGGACCGGCGGCGCCTGCCACGGCTCCCAGGCTTGGGGAATCTTTAAAAGATCCCCTTCAGATGTATCTGGGGGATATCTATACGGTGTCGGCCAACCTGGCGGGACTGCCGGGAATCTGTCTCCCCTGCGGAAGGGACGGGAAGGGCCTGCCCATCGGCCTCCAGCTTCTGGGGGACTGTTTCCGGGAAGACCGGATCCTTCAGGCGGCCTATGCCTTTGAGCAGGCGGGGGAAAGGAGCGGCGCATATGTCTAAACAGTATGAGACGGTAATCGGTCTGGAGGTTCATGTGGAGCTTGCCACAAAGACAAAAATTTTCTGTGCCTGCAGCACGGAATTCGGAGGAGCCCCCAACACCCATGTCTGTCCGGTGTGTATGGGGATGCCGGGAGCCCTGCCGGTGCTGAATAAAAAGGTGGTGGAGTATGCCGTGGCTGTGGGGCTTGCCACAAACTGCACCATTACCAGGCACTGCAAATTTGACCGGAAGAATTACTTTTATCCGGATAATCCCCAAAACTATCAGATCTCCCAGCTCTATGCCCCGGTGTGCAGGAACGGCTTCGTGGAGATTGAGACCCCGGGCGGGAGCAAAAAGATCGGGATACATGAGATTCATATGGAAGAGGATGCCGGAAAACTCATTCATGACCAGTGGGAGGACTGTTCTCTGGTAGATTACAACCGGAGCGGCGTTCCCCTGATAGAGATTGTGTCGGAGCCGGACATGGGAAATGCCCAGGAGGTTATGGCTTATCTGGAGAAGCTCCGACTGCTGATTCAGTATCTGGGTGCCTCCGACTGCAAGCTTCAGGAGGGTTCTATGCGGGCGGACGTGAACCTGTCTGTCCGGGAGGCGGGAAGCGGGAGTCTCGGGACCCGGACGGAGATGAAGAACCTGAACTCCTTTAAGGCTATTGCCCGGGCCATTGAGGGGGAGCGGGCCCGGCAGATCGAACTTCTGGAAGAGGGGAAAGACGTGGTGCAGGAGACCAGGCGGTGGGATGACAATAAGGAATATTCTTATGCCATGCGCTCCAAGGAGGATGCCCAGGATTACCGCTATTTCCCGGATCCGGATCTGGTTCCCGTGGATATCAGCGAGGAATGGCTTCAGGAAATCCGGGACCGCCAGCCGGAGTTTTGCACGGAAAAGCTGGCCAGGTATAAAAAGGAATTTGACATTCCCGACTATGACGCCCGGATTCTAACGGGATCCAAACGTCTGGCGGATCTTTTTGAGGCGGCGGCTGCCATTTGCGGCAAACCTAAGAAGGTGTCCAACTGGCTGATGGGAGAGACCATGCGCCTCTTAAAGGAGGAGGGAATGGAACCGGAGGATCTTTCCTTTTCTCCTAAGCATCTGGCGGCGCTTATTGATCTGGTGGACAGCGGAACCATTAACGGTACGGCGGCCAAAGAAGTGTTTGAGCATATTTTCCGGGAGGATAAGGATCCGGAAAAATATGTAGAGGAAAAGGGCCTCAAGGCAGTCAGCGACGAGGGAGCCCTCCGGGAGGCGGTCTCCCGGGCGATTGCCGCCAACCCAAAATCCGTAGAAGATTACCGCAGCGGAAAGGGAAAGGCCTTAGGCTTTCTGGTGGGCCAGGTTATGAAAGCCATGGAGGGAAAGGCCAATCCTGCTCTTGTGAATCGGATTTTAAAAGATTTTTTGGAAAGTTGACATAATTGTCACAATTTTGTTAGAAAGTGTTAGAAATCTGTGATACATCCCAAGGGTTCACGTGCTATAATAACAGCGTCGGCGGCGGGAAGGTTTTTCCCTGCCGGCGCTGTTTCGTTTGGCGGATTGTGCAGTTGGGGAGTTGGGATATGAGAAGGGTGTGGATTTTCAGAAGTCTGGCGGTGCTTTGGGTGGCAGTTTCCCTGGTGTGGATTCTGTCTCTTGCTTTCCGGGACGGGGCGGAAACCCGGGCGGTATTTGCGGAGACGCCTTTTTTATTTGCGGAAAGGCAGCAGATTATTCAGGACCGGGTGATTGAGCGGACCCTGGAAAAAGCGGAAGGACTGGCAGAGGGATTTTTCTGCCAGGAGGCCCTTAAGACCCTGGAGGAGATCCCGGAGATGTACCGGGAGGATGGGCGGGTTGCCGCCGCCAGGGAGCGGTTTGAAAAGATCCGGGATGGCATGGTGCTCTATGAGGAGCCGGTGCGCCATATTTTCTTCCATTCCCTGATTGTGGATACGGATCTGGCCTTTGACGGAGATTATATGGCAAACGGTTATAATTACTGGATGACTACCGTTCTGGAATTTGAGCGCATTCTGGAGCAGATGTACGAGAAGGGATTTATCCTAATCGATATCCATGACATTGAGCACCCTCTGGTGCCGGAAGGCCGGATTCCTTTTGTGCTTTCTATTGATGATGTGAACTATTATGAATATATGAAGGGAGACGGCTTTGCGGACCGCCTGGTGCTGGATGAAAACGGGGATGTGAAGAATCTCTATCTGGAAGCCGACGGGACGGAGAAAATCGGGAATTATGACGTGATGCCTATTTTGGATGAATTTGTAAAGGAGCATCCGGACTTTTCCCTCCGGGGAGTCAAGGGAGTGATTGCGGAGACGGGCTATGAGGGCACTCTGGGTTACCGGACCAATGATTTGGAGTCGCCTACCTTGGAGGCGGATCGGGAAAGTGCCAGAAAGGTGGCAGAGAGGCTTAAGGAGACGGGCTGGCAGTTTGCCGTTCACGGCTACGGGCACCGGCACACGCCGAAGCTGACGCTGGGAGAGCTTCAGGCCGATACCCGCCAGTGGAAGGAGGAGGTGGGAAGCCTGGTGGGGGAGACGGATGTTTATATCTATCCTTACGGGGAAGAAGTGGAATATCCAAGCCCTCATCTGGCGTACCTTCAGGAAGAGGGCTTCCGGTATTACTGCGGGGTATGGACCAAACCCTTTGTCCAGGTGGAGGAGGGATATATCCGACAGACCCGGTGCAATCTGGACGGCTATACGCTGGCCACCAAGGATGAAGTGGTGGCAGATATGATTGATACGGCTTATACCAGGGACCCGGCCCGGCCGCCTTTGGAGTGACGGGACAGTCCAGAATATAAAAAGAGCGCAGTTCCGTCTCGGGGAACTGCGCAGTCTTTTCCAGGTTTTACAGTCTATTTACGTTGATAGCCTGTGGTCCTTTTTCACCGTCTACGATGTCGTATTCAACTTCCTGGCCCTCTTCCAGGGATTTAAAGCCCTCCATGGTGATGCCGGAATAGTGTACGAATACATCCTTTCCCTCTTCATCAGAAATAAAGCCGTAACCCTTCTGATTGTTGAACCACTTTACTGTACCCTTGCTCATTACGTTACCTCCAAAATAATAAGACAATATAGTGTTGTTGCGTTGTTGCGTTACGCGACTTTTTTAGCATATCATAAAGAAAAAATACTGTCAACAAATAATTGGTTCTAAAAAAGGGATTTTCTGCATAATTTTTCATAAAGGAAACAAGTGCGGACTTTTATGAAAAGAGAAAAAATTTTGAAGATTTTTGTCCTGCTGGAATTAATGCTCCTGGCAGGTTTTTCATCCGTTTGTTTTTATGGAAAAGAGGATGGGTTTCTTCCGGCTTCCAGCCTTAAGGAGCAGGAAGAGGAGGATTTTATTAAATGGGTGGATTTCCGGGTAACGGCTTCCGCTTTGGGTAAGGCTTACGAGTATGACCGGGATACTTATGGGGAGGAAGTGCACCTGAACTGGATAGAACTCTTGGCTTATGCTGCTGCCAAGGCCGGCGGGGAATTTGCAGGGACCAAAGGGGAGGGTTATATTGACGAGGCGGCCAAGCGGCTGAAGAACGGGGAGAAGATGGAGGAACTGGCGGAAGGGCTCCAGTACTATGCCTATTACCTGGAGGCGTATACGGCCGTTCTGGGGGGCATGGTGGGAGAGTACGAGATCCAGGTGCCTATAGAAGAGGCAGAAGAACAGAAGCCCCCGGAAGGAGAAGGGGTCCCCGGTGCGGACCTGGTTGACGATGGGCTTCAATGGGAAAAGCGGTATGGTTTGAAAGCCTTTCTTCCGATAGCGAAGGATTTTCCCTACAGCGACTATGATGATTTCGGAGTTTCCAGAAGCTACGGATACCGCCGGAGGCATCTGGGCCATGATATGATGGGACAGACAGGGACGCCTATTATTGCCGTGGAGTCCGGGTATGTGGAGGCCCTGGGCTGGAACCAGTACGGCGGGTGGCGGATCGGAATCCGCAGCTTTGATGAAAAACGCTATTATTACTATGCACATCTGCGCCAGGGCTTTCCTTATGCTTTGGGATTAGAGGAGGGAAGCCGGGTTCAGGCCGGGGACGTGATTGGATATATGGGGCATACGGGATACAGCTCCAAGGAGGATGTGAACAATATTGACGAGACGCATCTCCATTTCGGCCTCCAGCTGATCTTTGATGAATCCCAGAAAGAAGGGAACGGGGAAATCTGGATTGACTGCTATCAGCTTATCCGGTTTCTCTACCGGAACCGCAGCGAGTGCATCCGGAACGACGAGACGAAGGAATGGCACAGAGTCTATGAGATGCGCGATTGACTTTTGCGCCGGAGGGGGATACACTGGACAGAAGAGTAAATGGTGTAAGGAAGGAATGTAAATGCTGGGAGAGTGCCATGCCCATCTGATGATGGACGGGATAAATTATAAAGAGGCTGCCGTCCTTCACCGGGACGGGGTGAAGGAAGAGGTGATCCGGCGGCATTTCCAAGCCTGGAAGGATGCCGGTGTCACCTTTGTCCGGGACGGAGGGGATGCCCTGGGGGTGTCACGCCGGGCACGGGATTTGGCGGAAGAATACGGGATTGACTACCGTACGCCCCTCTTTGCCATTCATAAAAAAGGACATTACGGCGGCATTGTGGGACATGCTTTTGGGGATTTGAGAGAGTACCGGGAGCTGGTTCTGAAAGCAAAAAGAGAAGGGGCCGATTTTATAAAGATAATGATCAGCGGTATTATGAATTTCTCCGCTTTCGGGGTGCTCACGGAAGAAGGGCTGGATCCGGAGGAGATACGGGAGATGATCCGGATTGCCCATGGGGAGGGAATGGCGGTAATGGCTCACGGGAACGGGGACAGGCCGGCAGCTGCGGCTCTGGAGGCAGGAGTGGACAGCCTGGAGCATGGAAATTATTTGAGCAGGGATACGCTGAATTTATTGGCGGAAAGTTCCGCCGTCTGGGTTCCCACTCTGGCTCCTGCAGGGAATCTCTTAGGCTGCGGACGCTTTCCGGAGGAGGAAGTGAAGCGCATTCTGGAAAGGCAGATGGGGTGTGTCCGCTATGCCTTTGGGCAGGGCGCCAGGCTGGGCCTGGGGAGCGATGCGGGGGCCTACCGGGTTCCCCACGGACAGGGACTTCTGGATGAATACGGATATATGCTTCAGGCTGTGGGACAAGATCAGGAAGAGCCCCTGAAGCAGAGGCTTAGGGGCTCGGAAATCCGGATTCGTGAGATTTTTCACAGTTCTTCCCGGCAGAAATAGCAGGTAAAATGTCCGGGACTGGAGCCTTTGGGAATTTGGTTTTCCGCTCCGCAGTAGGAGCAGCGGACAACCTCCTTTCCGGCTGACAGGGGTATCCATTCCTCGTACCGTTCCGCAGCATTGCGGGCAGGGCGGTAGGGTTTGGAAGGCTGCACATAGGTCCGGGACTCTTCGGATCCTGATTTTTCTTTAGGAGCAGTCCTGGCGGTTTTGGAGGTGAAAGCCTTGGAAGAGTTCCGCCTGGTTTTGGAGACTGCAGGGTAGCTAAGACGGTAATTTTTCTCATCAACGGTAATATCCGGGTAATGTCCCTGGGCTTTCAGGTCTTTGATTTCCCGGAGGACCTGCTGCCTGCTGATGCCGAGCTCATGGGCGATTTTCTCCATGCTTTGATAGCGGTCGGTGAGAAGCAGGCGGTTATAAACAGCTGTCCGGTCTTTTAAATCTTCTGTGCCGAAGATCCGCTGGTTCACCTTCCGGTCTACGGCAGTCCGGGAAAGAGACGGAGCCTGGGGACGGACGGGAACCTGGACAGGAGGCGTTTTGGGGGAGGAGGCTTTCTCCCTGCTTTTTTTCACGGCCATAATGATAATAATGATTATAAGGATTTCCAGCATAATGGCACCTCGTTCCATAAGTCCATTTGAATAGAGACAGTCTATCTTTATGATACACGAAAAGACTGGGAAGGGAAAGACATTTTGACGAAAAAAATAAGAAAAAGAAGAAGAAATAACCGGGCAAGGGTTTTGTTTACAGCCCTTGTGCTGCTGGTCCTGGTGTCCCTGACGGCCTGGAAGCTTAAGGGGAGCAGGGGTGAGGAAACCCTTCCAGGCGAAGAAGCCTTCCAGGGGGAACAGGAGGAGGCAAAGCCGGAACAGGCCCCCCGGCCGGAACCGGAGCCCGAGCCGGAGGAACCGGAGGAGAAAAGCCCGGAGCAGGAGCGGGCGGAGTTCCTTCCGGACTACGCCAGTGCGCCCCTGCTTCATACAACGGAGATCCGTTCCCTGTCTATGGAGGTGGGGGCTTCCGGGGAGGAAGTACGCTTTAACTGGCTTTCGCCAAGCCCCGGCAAAGGCAGTGTCCTGTGGAAAAATGCTGCCACCGGGGAGGAGCAGAAGTTTGAGGCCCAGGTCGCAGCAGCCTCTACCGTGGAAGGGTATTATGTAAACAAGGCTTCTGTTACGGGAGTCCAGCCGGGAGCTTCCTATACCTACCGGGTGGGTAACGAGGATGCCTGGTCGCCGGAGTATACCTACGAGAGGCCAAAGGAGAGCGGCCGCCTGACCTTTTTTGTGACCTCCGATGCCCAGATTGGCCAGTCCGAGATGGAGGAGCCAGGAGAGACGGCAGAGCGCTGGGACAGTGTGGTGACCCGGCTAAAGGGCTATGTGCCGGAGGCGGAGTTTCTGTTTCATCTGGGGGATCATGTGGCGGATGCCTCCAATACGGAGCAGTATGAGCTGTTTCTTGATCATCTGGCCCTTTACCGCATCCCTCTGGCTCCTATTGTAGGAAACCATGATATCATCAATGATTATGGTACCGGACGGGTGGGAGGCCGGAATTTCTACGAGCATTTTAACGTGCCCAACCGTTCCGACACGGGACAGAGCCAGTTTGATCTGGACGGAAACTATTATTTTATCCGGGGAGAAACCTTATTCATTGTGCTGAACAGCAGTACCATACAATCCTATGAGGTTCTGGAGCAGTATGTGGCCAGAGTGGTGCAGGAAAATCCCGATGTGAAATGGCGGATCCTGGCCCAGCATTTCTCACCCTACAGCAGCGTAAGCAGATACCAGGAGAACAATGACAGCCGTATCCGGGAATATCTGGCCCGGGCGGCGGTGGACAACCATATTGATCTGGTCCTGTCCGGCCATGAGCATACCTATGCCCGCTCTGCCATCGTTAACCGGGACTGCGAGACCCTCAATGATTACAATTACGATCCGGGGGATACAGTGGTAAATCCCCAGGGGACCCTTTATGTGACCTGCGGGACCAGCAGCGGCTGTCTGTACCATCCGGTGGAGCCGGAGGTGCGCCTTATGTTTCAGAACGAAGAGAATGTTCCCACGGCCCTGCGGATAGACATTACGGACACGGAGCTCCATCTCCGGGCGTACCTGGTAGATTCCTGGAGGGTTTGTGATGAGTATACTATTCGGAAAGAGTGAGGTTTCTAGGGGGTGGCCGTTCAAGAAGGTATATAAAAGCGGACACAGCCAAAACCGGGCAAGGTTCCCGGCAAACGGGGTAGAAACTCCGGTGAGCTAACTCTTAAGACGCACTAAGCTCATCAGCAACGGCTTCTTCGCTAAGTGCTTTCTAAAGAGTGGATCTCACCTGCGCTTCTAAACACCCCTGAATTGTTTGCCGGGAACCTTGCCCGGTTTTGGCTGCTGTTGCCTTTAGTATCCGAAAGCTATGATAACCGACAGCCGAAAGGGAGACCCTCCCCCTCCAAATGGTTTGGAGGGGGAGGGTCTCCCTTTTGGCGTCCGGATTATGACACCTTATTGAATGTTAGCAGTTCAATAAGTATGCTTATTGCGCTGCCTTTTCAGCAAATTCCGTAGTCACCAGATCCCCATAGGGAACCCTCTGTTCCAGCTCCCCGGCTTCTTCCAGGATATCCTGCAGCAGGGTGAAGCTGGGCTCCTCGAAGATGAGATCTTCTTTCCAGGTATCCTGCTCGTAATACCGGGTTACGATGGTGGTAATATCTTCTAAATCCGTTTCTTTAAACTGGGGAGCGATCACCTTGGCGATCTCTTCCGGCGTATGGCTCTGTACATAGTCCATGCCTTTCTGAAGGGCGTTGGTAAAGCCCTGGACCAGCTCCGGGTGTTCTTCAAGGAAGCTCTGCTTTGCGCTGTAGGCGGTGTAGGGAACGTAGCCGGAGTCCACACCCAGAGAGGCGACCACGTATCCGGCGCCCTCTTTCTCCAGGGTGGAGGCGCCTGGTTCAAATTCTACTGTGAAGTCTCCCTGGCCGCCTGTAAAGGCAGCAGCCGTAGAGCCGAAGTCAATACTCTGATCAATGTTCATATCGGCGGCAGGATCCAGGTTATTTTTCTTCAGGATGTACTCGAATACCATTTGCGGCATCCCGCCTTTACGTCCTCCAAGGACATCCTTTCCCTTTAGATCCGACCACTGGAAATTCTCCAGGGGCTCCCGGGCTACCAGGAAGTTTCCGGCCCGCTGGGTGAGCTGGGCAAAATTTACAATGTAATCGTCGGGATTTTGGCTATAGACATAAATGGAAGACTCGGATCCCATAAATCCGATATCTGCCTCCCCGGAGAGCACGGCGGTCATTGTCTTGTCGGCTCCAAATCCGGTCACAAGCTGCAAATCAATCCCCTCTTCCGCAAAATATCCTTCTTCAATGGCCACATACTGGGGAGCATAGAAAATGGAATGGGCCACCTCGTTGAGGGTTACGGTAGTTAAATCGCCGGATGCGGGTTCCTTCTTTTCCCCGCAGCCCAGCATTCCCATAGTAATGAGCGCCAGCGCTGTCACGGACAGCAAAATGGCAGGCAGTTTCTTTTTCATGTGAAATCCTCCTTTTTCCGAATACTATATGATATACAAAAGGAGGAAAAAAGTGCTTCGGAAATTTCTCTTGTATTTTGCCGTTGCCAGCGGTTCCAATATTCGTATATTTTGTTTTATCCTTCGTTATCGTTCTGGGGCAGATCAGGAAACAGAATCCGAAGATAATCCTGTCTGCCGTAGAGAACACGGTCAATGTACACGTCTTTCCCGTTTATACGGTAGAAAACCATGTAATTTTCACTGGTGAGAAAACGGTAATCACTTTCTATATTTGTTATAGAGGACAGCGGAGAGCCGATTTCTGAAAAGTTTTCCAGTTTATCAACAGTATCCATGACTTTGCTTACAGTATTTTCTGCCGCTTGTGGATTGCATAGCTCAAAGGAAATATACTCCCAGATTTCATCAAGGTCGTTCAGGGCTTCCGGAGAGTAGTGGATGCTATTCTTCATTTGCCTTTGTCTGGAAATGCGCTCTCACATCCGAGGACGAAAGCCATCCCTTTTCCTCTCCTGATTTTTTCCCTTTTGCAAGTTCACCTACGAGTTTCAAGTTCGCCTGTGTTTTTTCGTAATCCTGCATATCAATGATTGCATAGCGCCCGCGTCCATTTTTGGTAAGAAAGACCGGTGAGCCCACAGATACATCACGGAGCACATTACTGTAATTTCTCAAATCAGAGATTGGCTTGATATTAGGCATAATTGCATTCTCCTTTCCTGCCCTTAGTATACCCTGATTTGATGTAAAATTCAACAGCAT
>CAJUMM010000019.1 GCA_910586955.1 uncultured Lachnospiraceae bacterium
GCCTTGAAATGGAACATCCCAGATGTATGACTGTCGCACAGTTTTTAGAAAGTGAGAGCGTGGTGGAATGAACCTCACACTTTTTAGCAACAGAGAAACCGGGTCTGTTTTCAAATCGCCGGTTTCTCATTATGACGAATTTATCCCATCTGCTGTATTTCATTTTCTGGATTATTCGCAGTCCATCGCCCGATTTTTAAATTTTTTACAGGCTCTGGGACACCTCCTCCTCCGCCTCTTCCTTAAAATCCTCCATCTGCTCCGGGGAAAGCCGGGGCAGCTCAGAAGGGGAGGCCACACCGAAGCTTCTAAGGAAATCTTCCGTAGTCCCGAAGAGAATGGGGCGGCCCGGAGCTTCCAGGCGCCCTACCTCCTCGATAAGCCCGTACTCCACCAGTTTATTCACTGCATGATCGCACTTAACCCCGCGTATTTTCTCTATCTCCAGCCGGGTTACCGGCTGCTTGTAGGCCACAATGGACAGGGTCTCCAGAAGAACCTCCGTAAGCACATGTTTCTTCGGCTGGCGGGCTACCCGGATGAGATACTCATAGTATTCCGTCTTGGTGCAGAGCTGGAAAGCGTTCTCCAGTTCCAGGATCCGGATCCCCCGGTTCTCCTCCTCATAACGATCCGCCATCTGCCGGATAATCCGGCACACCTCTTCTTTTTCCAGTTCCAGGGCCTTTGCCAGAACGGAAACCTCCACGGAATCTCCCATGGCAAATAAAATAGCCTCTATAATTGCCTCTGTCTTTTGCTGCTTCATGCCTTTACTCCTAATTTCGCCTCCCGGGCCTCAATGACGATCTCCCCAAAGGTCTCCTCCTGCTGCACCATAAGCTTCCCGGTCTTCATCAGCTCCAAAACTGCCAGAAAGGTAACAATCACGTGCATCTTGCTCTTCTTCGCCTCTCCCTCAAGAAGGGTCCGGAAGCTGCACCTTTGCTTTCTCACAAGGCACTGCTCCACGTAGGACATCTTGTCCTCCAGGCTGACCTCTTCCTTCTCAATGGTGCCGAACTTGCTGCGGACGGGATCGATTTTGTTTTCCTGTTTCTTAAGAATAGAGCGGAACACTTCGTGAAGCTTCTGAAGGGTCAGATCTCCCACCAGTTCCGCAAGATCCACAGGCTCTATGTAGGAGGCCACTTCTGCAGGGATAGTGGCCTCTTTGTAGAGAACCTTTCCCGCCAGGCCTGCCCGGTCCCGAAGCTCACAAGCCATATATTTGTACATCTTATATTCCAGAAGCCGTTCCACCAGTTCCGCTCTGGGGTCAATCTCCTCCCCCTCCTCGTCCACCTCCGCCGGAAGCAGCATCTTAGCCTTAATCTCCAGCAGAGTGGCGGCCATCACCAGAAACTCGCTCATCACATTCAAATCCCTGGATTCCATGGCCCGGATATACTCCATATACTGATCGGTAATGGAAACAATGGGAATATCGTAAATGTCAATCTTATTGCTCTCAATCAGGTGCAGAAGGAGATCAAGAGGTCCCTCAAAAACAGGCAATTTTACTGGGATTCCCATAGTTTTCCTCCTTTTCCTGCCTGCCCGGCCTTCACATAAATGACCGAAAGTTCCGGCGGATTGAAAATCCGCAGATTCACCGTGTGGGTACCAAGCCCCCGGCTCACGATCAGATCCCGCCCCTCTCTCCGGAAATGTCCCGCATCATACTTGGGAAAGAGCCGGACCTGAGGCGTGATCACCCCGCCGATACCGGGAATCCGTATAATTCCCCCGTGGAGATGGCCGGAGACAGTGAGATCCGCTCCCCATCCGGCATAATCGTCAAAATAGACGGGATTATGGGCCAGAAGAATATTATACACCCCCGGATCCGGTTTCCCTAAGGCCTCTGTGAGCTCTTCCCTTCGGAACTTCTCCCGGTGGAATTTTTTATAGTATTTCCCATCCAGTTCAAACCCGTAAACGGCAACCCGGGCGCCCTCTTTCTCGAAATCTGCCTTTTCATTTTCCAGAAGGCGCACACCGCAGCTCCTTAGGGCTCCTGCATATTCCCGGTACCTATCCCCGTAAACCTGGGGATAGATCCGCATCCGGTACTCATGGTTTCCATTGCCGTAAAAGACGGGATACCGCCGCTTCCGGAGATTCTGAAACAGCTCCAGGGCCGGCTCAAAGGAACTCTCCGTGTGTGCAATCAGCATATCCCCCGCCACCAGCACCCCATCCGGCCGGATCTTGTCTATGGCCGCCAGAAGTCTCTCATTCCCCTTCCCGTAGGTCTGGTTGTGGAGATCCGCCAGAAGCACAAAAACCAGCCCCCCAAAATCTTTGGGGAGCTTTCCGGTTGTAAGATTGTAATAAAAAGTTTTAAACTCAGACATACAAATCCTTATTCCGAAGTGTACTCATGGATAATCGGAGGAATCTGGGCCATCATATTGTCAATGTCCTCAAACATAGTACTCTTGGTAGTTCCCAGCCTGCTGGCCTGGTTGATATGCTTCACGACCTCCTGGTACTGATCCTTAAGCTGCACGAAAAATCCGCAGAGCTCATCCAGGGCCGATTTGGAATTTCCAATCACACCGGAAATCTCCGTGTGAACCGTTGTGGCGCTCTCCGCAGATCTGGTAATCTCGTCGAACCGCTCATAGGTCTGGTTCACCTTCTCAAAGCTGGTGTCCAAAGCCTGCTGGGAAGTGGCAATGCTGCTGCTAAGCTTATCCGTCCCCAGCTCCACATCATGGATCCCGGAATCCACCTCTCCGGTCAGTCCCTTGATCTCATCCGCAAGCTTCTTAACCTCCACTGCTACCACTGCAAAGCCTTTGCCCTGCTGTCCGGCTCTGGCCGCCTCGATGGAAGCATTGATGGCCAGAAGGTTGGTCTGCTCGGCAATGGATACAATTTTGGACATACACTGTTTAATTTTAATCACTGCCTGCTGCAAATCCTCAAAGGTGCTTTCCATTTCACCAAAATAGGTCTCCACCTGCTTGGAACTGGTTTTCAGCTCCTCCACCTCATTCTGGGCCTCGGCCACGGACTTGGCAATGGTTTCCTTCACCGTCACAAATTCCCCGGAAGCCTCCTCAATGCAGGTGAAATTCTGCCCGAAATCCTGAAGCTTTCCCTCAAAATGCTCCGCCTCCGCAAGAACTTTTCCAAAAGAGCCCCGGATTTTCACCAGCTCGCCCAGGGAATTCACTTCCTTCTGTACCAGCTCCGTGTGGTAATCCTTCAGCGTTCTCATTACATGCAGCACAGGCTCTAAGGTCTTCTTCCTTACCGGAGCTCCCGCTGCCCGCTTCCTGTTCTTCTTCCCAAACAACATGACTCTCCCCCTTTACTCAAATACCACGCAGGACATGGACTGGTTGATAAAACGATTGTTGTAATGCTCTCCCAATCCCACCAGGCCTGCATGATTGCCAAGCGTCCCCATCTCGCCTAAGTATTCCTGCATATAATTGTTCTGGTTAAACAAGAGATAGCGGAAGAGGCAGTTAACGGAAAATACAGCTGAAATCCTTGGGAAATCCTGTTGTATCTTATGAACCGTATTCTTCACAATGGCTCTGTAATCCCCCAGCTGCAAAAGCACCAGAACGTCGGAATCGTTCACCTGCCGGTAGCAGGTCAGGGCGTCTCCCACCACCTCTTTGATGGATACGATACAGATATCGTCCCCGTTCAGCTTCCCGAAAGGATTCTGAAAGGTCCGGGTCCCGATCTCCTGCTCTGTAATATGTAAAATATTCTGATACACCTGTCTGGCCGGCTGTCCGTTCAAAGCCCCAATCAAATATTTGGATTTATCTGTCTGGGAGGCAATAAAGCGGTAATTTTCCATCTGATGGTAAATATTTTCTTTGTATGCCTTCACCCTGCCGTTTAAATTTTTGACAATCCCATAAGCAACCGCATCTTCGTAAACCTTACCATTTGCAGACACCTTATTGGCGTCTCCTGTACCGCCTATGAGGGAAATTCCTCTCTGTTTCAGCACGGAATAAATCGTAGTCAGCACGCAGGCATCATTTCCGGCGCAGAAGTCGATGCAAATGGTATTCTCCCTGGAACCGTTTACCGTCTTCACATCCTGAATCAAACGATCGATATACTTGACCGGCATCACGGAGGCCTCCTCCAGAACGTTTACCGCCGCACTGACGCCCTCCAGAAAAGCAATAACGCCCACTCCCTTTTCCACTACGCTGGTATCATAACACATACCGACGCACCCGATACTGGGAACTCCTGGATACAGCCTTTCCAGTTCGCCCACATGGGCCTCAAACTGATCGCCGTTGGAAAACAGCATAATAAACTGCGGATTGTTAAGCCCCCGGACCGCTTCCGCCAGATTTCCATAGGGACTCTTTCCATAAAACTGTCTCATACTGCCGCTCCTCTTTCTCTAATATTTATAAAACAATTTTGTAAATATATAAATGCGTCCGCCTGATCTGTGAATGAAAATGTGCAGACAGCATTAACATTATATGGGATTTTCCAGGATGCGTCAATATCTAAAACAAGGGCTTTTCCTTCGCGTAAAATGCTGGGGCTTTGTCTACAGTCTGAAATCGGCTTACAATCTGTAAGCCAATTTATTCAGAAAGCTCACTCTCTATTTCTTCGACTGTCGGCAGACTACTTTTAAATTCTTCACGAAGCACCTTTGTCAATTCATATTCTGCAATCCCGATTGGCTGTGAAATATCATCAAGTGCATACTCAGCAACGACGTCGTCTTTATCCTTACATATTAAAATACCTATTGTTGGATTATCCTGTTCTGTTTTTATCTGCTTATTGACAGCAGTGACATAGAAATTTAATTTACCTGCAAATTCTGGCTTAAACTTTTCCGTTTTTAGTTCCACGACAACGTAACAATGAAGGCGGACATGATAAAAAAGCAAATCCATATAGAAATCACTATCACCGACATGCAAATGTACTTGTCTACCAAGATACGAAAAACCTATGCCTAGTTCCAATAGAAATTGAGTAATTTGATTAATAAGGGCATCTTCTAATTCTTTCTCATCATATTTTTCTCTCAAAGTCAGAAAGTCAAAATTGTATGGATTTTTCAACGTTTGTTCAGCTAAATCAGACTGCGGCTCTGGCAATTTTAATTGAAAATTGGTAATAGCTTTGCCCTGTCTGTTATATAGACCGCTATCTATTTGATGCTCTAAAACAGTTCTGCTCCAACCGTTATCCATCGTTTTCTGCGCATAAAATAATGCTTCTGCAATATTTTTACACTTATACATAATCCTCTGATTATGTCCCCACGGAATAGATTTAATTATTTTTTCAATTAATTCCATTTGGCTTACAGGCTGTAAGCCATTTTCATCGGAATTATAAAATTTATACCAATAACGTATGCTTTTCAAGTTTTGCACTGAAAAACCCGACATATTAGGAAAAGTCTTTCGTAAATCTTTGCTCATTGTTACAAGAAACGCCTCTCCCCATTTCGCATTTTTCTGCTTGGCAACAATATCTCTGCCAATATCCCAATATAAATCGAGCATCTCATAATTCACCTTAACAGAAGCCTTTATCTGACTATGCTTTATCCTGTTCTTTATATTCTCTATCCATGCTTTATATTCATCATCCACAATAAAGCCAACCTCTCTACCAGCCACTTTTATCTTCCTCCAATCAGTATATCCTATCCCTTTCCTGTATATATGTTTTCTATTTTACCATATACAGATGAATCTTTCTACTTTCTCAGTTGAAACAGCGACATTAGCTGTACGCCAATGCCGCCTTCAAAATCAATTAAAAATAAGTTCTGCAAAAATAATTTCATTTGCCTGTTGTCTGATACAATTCATAAATCGTGTCCATTTTATAGGGTTAGTTGCCTTTAATTGTTCTGTCATTTCTTGCTTTTGTTTCATTTGTTCTACAATACGAAGAAACCGTTCTTGTGCCTGTCTGTCAATCTCAGCAAGATATTCATTGAAATTTATCTGTATTCATTTTAAAAGAATAAAGAACCAAAATTCAATATTCAAAGTCCTCCAGGCGGAACATAAGCTCCGGCATTCCGCCGTGCTGCTCATTCCAGGCATTGTGTTCCTCTATCCACTCCTTGTGGTACTCCACCCCGCATATGGTCCAGGCTAATCCCCTTCCCCGCTCCGGACAATTTAAGGGAACTGCGGAAAAATATACATCCAGGCCGAAACGGGCGTCCCCCGCAGCCGTCACATGAACATACACCTGAACGGCTGCAGACAGGCCGTAATCCGGATGTATCTGTTCATACTCCCGGTTCAACCCCGGATGCAGGGGAAGCTCCGGAAAAATGTACTTATAAGCGTACCAGCCATTGGTAAGTTGTACCTTCCGGATCGGGCCCTCAGGCTCAAAACGCACCCATTCCTCTCCCTTCTCCTCCGGATGCAGCCTTGCCGTTAAATGTACATCTTCAAAAGTCATACGCTCATCCTGGGCAAAGGGCCCGTAAATCAAAAGCTCCAGGCCTTTCCAGGGACCTCCCCGGTTGATAAAAGACCATTGGTAGGGCTCCCCCACGGGAACCGGCTTGTCGTAATACATATTTTTTTCCAGCAGGGGCAGGCCTTCGGTTATACGCTTAGGAGGCAGATCCTTTCTGCCAAAATACACCGTCCCCTCCGGTTCCCCGCCTTCCCCGCAGGCGGACATTACCGCTGCTGCCCCGTCGAACCCCAGGGCCTCTCCCAGCTCCTCCAGCATATCTTCCGCAAAGACATGGTGCCGGCCGAAAATCCCGGCAAAGTCTATTGGCTCCTTCCCCTGGGAAGCCTTCTGCCACAGTTCCTGTTCCACTTGAGGCGGATCGCTTCCATCATAACTTACGCCGGAACGTGCCCGGGTCCGGGTTCCCTCCAGGGGATCAAAAAGCACGGTCTCTACAAAATCGCTGTCGCAGCAGCTTATGAAAAGAGCCTCCGCCTTATTTTTCTTGGCGATCTTTTCTGCCAGGCGGGCCAACAGCTCCATATTCCCCGTTACCATCTGCCATCTCTGCCTGCCGAAAAGATACTGGCTGAAGGATACTTCAGCTTTCTCCGGATCTGGTTCCGGCAGATACCCTTCTGCCTCCAGAAGCTTTCCCAGATGGTGCAGGGTATACTGGTAATTGGTGCGGGATTTTTGCAGCATCAAAGCCGTGAAAGTTGTTCCCATGGTAAATCCTCCTTTTTCCGGTGTCATGTATTTACTCCATAGACTCTAGAAGCCCCAGCAATACCTTCCTCACTCCGCCCTCCCCATTTCCGGCGGTAGAATACCTGCAGCGGCTTCGTATGGTCTCCTTTGCATTTCCCATGGCCACAGAGCAGACCTCAGGCAGAAGCATGGCCGGCAGATCATTTTCGCTGTCCCCCATGACAAGAACCTCCCCTGGCGCAATATCCAGCTCTTTCATGTATTCCAGAAGGCCGCTTCCCTTGTCAATCCGGGGCATGGTGATCTCCATATCCCCCATATTGGTGCAGACGGCCGTAACACCTTCTGCGGACCGAAGCTTCTCCATAACCCGTCCGGCCGCCTCCTCCATCCGGTAACAGACTGCATTCAGCTTATAGATGTGTTCCCCCTCCAGCTGCTCTCTTGCCACAAACTGAAGCTCCCTCCGCCATGCCTCCAGTTCGGCAGCGGCTTTTCCGGCACTGCGTCCATGACTTAAGATCAGCGGAAGCAGCACCTCCTGGGAGTAACACTGATACTCCTGATGGTTCAGCAGCATATACTGGCCGCTGTGGGTAAAATAGGAAAGGACAAAGCCCTCCTCCTCCAGCACGGCCTCCACCCGTCTCACCAGATCCGCAGGCAGGGGATGGCTGGAAAGCTGCCGCCCCTCCCCGTCATAAATCTCGGAACCGTTGCAGCAGATGATGCCGCCCCGGATCCCGGCCTCCTTTGCTATACGGCTGGCACTGCTGTAATCACGACCCGTATTGACTACAATCCGAACTCCCTTATCCTGAATCCGGGCAATGGGGCCTTTCACATCCGGGTCTACACTGCTTTCCTCATTAAGGAGGGTTCCGTCCAAATCTATAGAAATCAGTTTTATCATTTGTCTTCTTCTCCGTCTTCCTCTATCATGGTTCCATCGCAACTCTCTCTTACCGCCGGACCGCACTCCACCACAAACAACGGGATACGGTAGCAGTTATATAGCCGGCTCAAAGAAGTCTGCATCCCCTTTTTCCACAGCCAAACGGACCCCGTTTCGCTCCAAATACCGCTTCATGGTTTCGGGATAATACCCAAGCTTCATTCCTATCTGGCCTTTGGGACACAGCCTGTGAAAATGGATGACTGCTTTTGCACTGGCAAGGAACTGATGATGAGCCCCCTGGAAAATCACCTGAAGCGGATTCCCGCCCAAATCCCGGATCCCCGCATCCAGCGGATTATACCAAATCGTATTGATCTCATTCACCATCATCCAATATTTATTTTTCGAACCGAATTTCTCAAATAATACTATAGCACATTTTTCATAAAGATCCACCAATTCACGGCCTGCAAATCCGTTATATTTTTCAATCAGCGCCAGAGGCAAATCCGCATAGCAAAAACGAGCCCTGCCATTCTTGCCTGTAGGCCACCAATGGAAACATGCCCAAGTATCCCTATAAAAAATCCTTTTCATTTCCATTCCCTTCTATCCTGCTTAGAAAAATACCGGCCGTTTCACAAAGCAACGGCCGGTATTTCCTGGTCCTGTCTACAAAATATCTCCCAAATCCTCCCCGTTTGACTCAATCACCTTCTGATACCAGTAAAAGCTGTCTTTCTTGTAACGTTTTCCGGTACCTGTGCCGTCGTCATTCAAATCCACATAGATAAACCCATACCGCTTGCTCATCTCCCCCGTAGACTGAGAGACCAAATCAATGCAGCCCCAGGTGGTGTAGCCCAGAACTTCTACCCCGTCGTCAACCGCCAAATGAAGCTGCCGGATATGTTCTCTTAAATAACTGATACGGTAATTGTCATGGACCTTCCGGTCCTCCGTGAGAATGTCCCTGGCCCCCAGACCGTTTTCTACCACGAATAGGGGCTTTGCGTAGCGAGTATAGAAATCATTGGCCACAATGCGCAGGCCTGCCGGGTCAATGGACCATCCCCACTGGCTTGTTTTGAGATAGGGATTTTCAAACACGGCCTTCCCGCTGTTGTCCGAAAGATCCACCTTATCAAGCTCCACCGGCATCCGGCTCATATAGTAGCTAAAAGGAATGTAATCCCCGGTCCCCTCTTTCAGGATCCGGAAATCCTCCTTCCGCATATCCACCGAAAGCCCTTCTTTGCGGATCCGGTTCAGCCAGTAATATGGATGTATCCCTTATCACATAGACCTTCTGAATTTTATCCGGGTCCACCTCGTCCCCTTCTCTTTTCCGGAATCCAATGCCGTTTCCTATGGCGACCTGTTCTGTGCCGTTTTCGTCCTCCATCAATATGGCGTTATTTCCCAATGGTTTTTTAATCTTCATCAAACGATTCTCCTTAAAGCGCCCGCTTCTGTAAAAAAGGGTATAAAAAACGGCACAACATCACACCACAGTGCAAGGTTGTACCGAATTGAATCGTAATACGCTTGATTTACGTTAATTATAGCCGGAGCGGCTTTGTTTGTCAACCGGAAAAATCAGAGATTCCGGATCCGGTAAAAATATTTATCCACCAGCTTCTGGTTGTGATCGGCGCAGCTCTCGTCCATAAAGGCCATATGCCCGTTATAGTAGACGTCTGGCTGGAAGCCCCGCTTTACCAGAATTTCCACCATCTCCACCAGAATCGCATTCTGCAGATACACGTTGGGAATGGTGCTGGTAGACCCCACCTTCATGGGAAAGCCCTCAATGTCCACGGCTGCGTCTCCGATTAAGGAGCAGTTGTCCAGAACCACGTCGGCCACGTCTTTCAGCTTTACTCCCTCCCGGTGCTTGGTCTTTAAATAGCCGCTGTATTCTACCGCCGTGATGCCGATGACGGGAATCCCCTTTTCCTTTGCCCGCAGGGCTGCATCCACAGGCGCAATGTTGTTTCCCGAATTGGAAATAATAATCATGCAGTCTTTAGGACTGATACGGTGGTAATCCACGATCCGTTTCCCGATTCCGTAGATATTTTCGATCTCATAGCTCTTGGTGATCTCAAAGCTGCCTGTGGCGCTCTGCTCCAGCAGGGCACAGTAATTGGCCGGCGTGGCCGCCCGCCAGAAGGCGTCGTCCGTCACCAGATGGGAATGTCCCGTTCCGAAGCCGTAGATGATGCCTCCTTTCTGGGTGGTATCCGCCAGCAGTGCAGCCGCTTTTCCAATGGCCTCCTGCTGGGTATTCTCGATTTTTTCCACAATCTCCTGCATCACTTTAAAATAAGACTGCCATGCGCTCATTACCATACTCCTTTCTACCCCTCCTCCAGGGTCTCCAGCAAAGCCTCGTAGGACCGGCTGCGTTCAAACTTTTGTATCTTTGACTTATCTTCGCACCAGGCTGCCGCCATTTCATAAATCTGGGTTACAATCTCCTTGTCCTTTTCCCGGTTCATATTCAGCAGGAAAATATACTTTACGCTGGTCTTCTCCCACCAAATTTCCTGCTTCAGGCAGATAAACGCCAGGAAGGGCTGAGGTGCCTCCACCCGGGAATGAAGACATGCCGTTCCATTCCCCGTCTCGTTCCCCAGATCATAGATGCCTTCGCAGAGCTTCTCCGCCACCGTACAGGAAAACCGGGCCTGCAGCATCATCCGAAAGCACTCCTTTACATCCTTCCTGGATCGGCAGGAAATACCGCTTACGAAAAACTCCCGGCAAAGATACTTTTCCGGTCTTAAGCCGCTTTGGTAACTGCTCTGAAGCAGCTTTAATATTTGATTGCGGTAAGCTTCCACCTGATCCTTCACATATACCAAGGGAACCGCAATAGGCTCATTAATAGGTACCGTTGTCACCACAACGTCATTCCTTTCAAAAGGAAAGCGCTCCAGTTCAAAGGCATCGCAGGTCACCACCTCCTCCATAAAGCCCTTGAAATCCTCGTTCAGCCGGTTCAGGGTCACGATCATCTCCGGCCTTCCGTAGCCGCTGACCAGAATCAGCCGCTTCTTCCTCCGGTGGAGCCTGCGGCTCAGGGCCAGGTTAAAATACACCACCAGATAGGCCAGCTCATTTTCATCCAGCCGGATCCGGAAGCTTTCCTCCAGAATGTCCCCCACCAAGAGACTAATCTCCACCGCATAGGGATAGTGGCAGATATACTGCATATACTGGGGATTCCGGGCTGCCATATTCATGTACAGCCGCTTCACCATGGCCTGGATATGAAGGCTTAAAAAGCTGTAAAGATCCCCGTCCTCCCGGATATTTACCGGAAACCTGGCCTCAATCTTCTCACAGAGGACAGACATCACCCGGTCCTCCACCTGGCTGCAGACAGAAAAAACCCCGCTGCTGTCCGCAATGGCCTTGGCAATCATGTGCATGGCCAGGTAAATCACCTCATCCGGAGGATAAATTACATGCAGCTGTTCTTCCAGCTTCTCCTTCAGCTCCAGAGCTGCCCGGTACTCCCGGGACTCCGTCACTTCCCGGCGGATCTTCTCGTCAATCTCCACATACTGGTAAAAGCGGATCCGCCGGATCCCGATCATAATGTGGATTACCATATTCTGGACGGACAGATCGGAAAACCGGATTCCGCTGCGGTTCAGCACATGGAGAAGGGCTTCCCGGATATAGCGGATCTGGTTCTGGTTGTACTCTGATAAAAACATGGTGTTCTCATGGGCATAAAATACATCCTCCGTGTCCTGGAAAAAGGCCACCCGGATACATTTACGCTTCTGCATCTCGCTTCCCTCCAGGTGAATCCCCTCATTCCCCTGGAGCATAGACATGCCGTAGCTTTTCAGGAAGCTCCGCACCTTTCGGATGTCATGGGAGACCGTATTCCTGCTCACAAAGAGCTCCTCCGCCAGATCCCCGATACGGATGGGATAATCCACCGAGAGCAGCTTGCGGATCACGTACTCTTCCCGCTCCTTCTGGGTCATAGGCAGCCGATCCATCTGCTGCCTGTGAAAGGTTTTTTGAAGAGACTGGAACCGGGATTCATCTTTTACCAGCAGACGGTATCCACTGCCCCGCTTTACAAGCAGTTCACAGCCAAAAGATGGCAGATCTTCCCGGAGCTCCTTTAAAATCGTCTTCATAGTCCGCACGCTTACCCGCAGTTCCTTTGCCAGCACCTCGCTGGTCACATATGCCTCCTGGGACTGTAAAAAAGCAAGAACCTTCATTTCCCTCTGTTGAAGCTGACCCATGATCTCACATTCCTTTCAGGCAAGACAGCCGTTTTCTTTCAGCCACACAACCATACGCCGAAGCCCCTCTTCAAGGGTACTGCGCTGGCAGGCCAGGTTCACCCTTAGAAAGCCGGCATAGGCCTCCCCGAACCCCTCCCCTGCCTGAAATTCCACATGTCCTTCTCTTTTCAGCCTTTGGCAGAAATCTTTTGGCAGCTGAAGGGCCTCCATATCCACCCAGCCTAAGTAGGTGGCCTGGGGAATGGAAAAAGCTGCTCCCGGGACCTCTTCTTCCAGATATCTCTTCATAAACCGGAAATTTTCGTAAATATAGGACACACAAGCGTCTTTCCAGGCATCCCCGTAACGGTACGCCGCCTTCATGGCCTCCATGGCAAACAGATTGACACTGGAAAGCCCCGAGGCTTTGGCTATAGCAGCAAACTCTTTCTGCAGGGCAGGATCCTTTACAATAGCATAAGAAATCTTAAGTCCCGCCAGATTAAACGTCTTGGTTGCCGATCCCAGGAAAATCACCCGGCGGTGCCAGCGCTCATCACAGGCAAGAATGGACACATGCTCCGCTCCCGGAAGGATCACGTCACCGTGAATCTCGTCCGACACCAGGTAGAGATCGTACCGCTCACACAGGTCCAAAATTTTCTGAAGCTCCTCCTTCTTCCAGCACCGTCCTACGGGATTGTGGGGATTGCACAGGAGAAACATCCGGATAGAGGGGTCCTCTTTCAGCTTCGCCTCAAAATCCTCCAGATCCATCTCCCAGTCTTCCCCGTTTCTTTTCAGAGGGCTGTACACCACCCGGCGCCCCAGGCTTTCCGGTGTCCGGAAGAAGGGAGGGTAAACCGGAGGCTGTACAATTACCTTCTCCTCCGGCTTCACCAGCCACTGTATCAATGTGTAAAAACCATAGACTACTCCGGTATTCCAGACAATCTCTTCCGCCCGCACGTCAATATGGTGCTGCCGGCCCTCCCAGTCAATCACCGCCTGGACCAAATCCTTTCCTATATCCGTGTAGCCGTAGACAGGATGTCCGGCACGCCGGATCAAGGCCTGCTTAATTTCCTCCATGCAGGGGAAGTCCATGTCTGCCACCCAAAGAGGCACCACGTCCTGAAGACCGTACCTGGTCTCATACCGGTCCCATTTGGTGCTGTCCGTATTCCTTCTGTCACATACCTGATCAAATGATAGCATTTTATCCCTTCCTTTGGCAACCGCCCTGGCTGTCAAAATTTATTCAGTGTAATCATCAAATCTTCCTCCGAGTTGTCCGGAACCATTTTTCCCGTGAGTTTCACTCCCCGGCTATTCAGCTCCTTTAACTCTTCAATCTCCTCCGGAAGCAGGTTGATGGTCTTGTAAAGACTCACCGTTCCCTCCCGGGCCGGTACATTTCCCACATTGACTGCGTCGATCTCCACTCCAGCATCCATAAGGCGGAGAATATCCGAGGGACGGCGGACCACTAGAATCACCTTCTGTCCGTCGTATTTCCCGGCAGTCAGATTGGCAGCCGCCGTTTTCACATCCAAAAAAGAAGATTTCAGTCCGGCGGGCACCGCAAGCCGCAGGGCCGCCTTCTGGACCTCATTGGCATACATAGCGTCGTTGGCCAACATAATCCTGGTGGCCCCCACCGCATTGCACCAGTATACCGCCACCTGTCCGTGAATCAGCCTGTCGTCAATCCGGACATGCACAAGTCCTTTTGAAGCCATCTCTCTTCCTCCTATCCAAGTATTCCCAACACGCTCAGCACAATGCCCAGAGCCATGACAAACAGGATTGCCTTAAAGGAGCTCATGCCCTTCTTCCCCAGCATCCAGTAGAGCAGAGCTACCAGGGCTACCGGAATCAGGGAAGGCATGACCTGGTTCAGCACTCCCTGGAGCTCCAGGGACACCTCACCGGAGGTAAATACAAAGGGTACTCTGGCACTGATCACGCTGGGAACCAGAGCTCCCACCACCGTAATTCCTAAAACCCCGGCAGCCGCAGTCAGGCGGTTCATTTTCTCCCCCATGGTTGTGATGATTTTTGTTCCTTCCCGGTAACCCAGCATGATAAACCGTCCCCGCAGGAAGGTGCGGACCGCTCCCCAAATCAAATAAAGGATGATGCCGATGGGGTTGCCCTCCAAAGCCATGTAAGCCCCGATGGAGAAGAAAATGGTATTGGCAATCACACCGAAGAGGGTATCACCGATGCTGGCCAGGGGACCCATCAGAGCCGTTTTAACGGAGCTTACCGTGGGCAGGGCATTTATACCGTCCTGCTCCTCCAGGGCACAGTCAATGCCCAGGATAAGCTCTGCAAATTCCTGATGGGTGTTAAAAAACTGAAGCTGTGTCTGCAGGGCCTTTTTCATATCCTCTTTCTCGGGATAGAGCTTTTTCAGCACCGGCATCATGGAATAGCAGTAGCCCAAGCCCTGCATTTTTTCATAATTCCAGGCAGCCTCTCCCAGGAAATACCATCTCCAGCGCACCTTTTTCAAATCGTTTTTGGTCAATGTGTTATTCGTCATCATCCATACCTCCTGTCTCAGCCTTCGCCTCGTTGAAACCGCCCTGGCGATAGAACAGAAGCGCCAGCGCCAAACCGCAGATTGCCACTCCAAGCATGGGAACACCCAGATACGCTGCCAGCACAAATCCCATCAGCAGATAGGGGATATATTTTTTCGTGGGCAGGTAGCGGAGCAGAATTGCAATACCTACTGCCGGAAGAAGCCCTCCTGCCACTTTCAGGCCGGAGCTTAACCATACCGGGAAATAACTTACAAAGGAAGTAACTACCTTGGATCCAAGAATCAGGCAGATAAATACGGGAATGGCACGGCTTAACCCCCACATAAACACTCCTAAGATATTCATCAGCTCAATCTTTTTCAAATTTACCTCTTCCGCATACTTGTCCGCCTGATGCTGGAAAAAGGTATTGGCAAAACGGGCCAGAACGTCAATCTGCACCAGAAGCATTCCTGCCGGCACTGCAAGGCCGATGCCGAACTCCTCTCCCTGGCCGGAAATCACTCCCAGGGCCGTTCCAATCAGAGCCGCAGACATAAAGTCCGGGATGGAGGAACCGCCGAAATTGCTCACACCCAGAACCATCAGCTGCAGGGTGGCTCCCACCGTAAGGCCAAAGGCCAGATCTCCCATGACAATGCCTGCAAAACAGCCTGCAAGCAAGGGCCTGTTCAGACCGAAATCCGAATGGATTTGATCGTTGATTGCTACAAAGGCGTAAAGCGCCAGCAGTATAATTTGTATTACACTCAATTCCATATTTCATTCCCCTTTCTACTCATCTTCATCCACATCATAATTTCCCTGGGCCAGACGGGCGTTTACATCTATAATGCTGCTGCGCCCCTCCTTTAAGAGGGCATCTGCACTTATATCCAGATCTCCTTCCCGCCTGGAGTAGGCCTCCATAACCATGGGAAGGCTGATACCCGCCACCATGCGCCACTTTTTTCCGCTGTCTATTAGCCTGGATACGACCCCCATACAGGGGGAGCCTCCAAACAGATCACAGAGCACCAGCAGCCCGTGAGTGCTTTCCCAGTCTACACTGTCTTCTAATTTCTTTCCAAAACTTTCCGATGACTCCCCCTCCATCAGCGAAGTCCACCCTATCTTTGGCTCTTCGCCAAAGATCATCTCCATGGTCCGGTAGAAGCCTTCCGCAAGATGACCGTGTGAGAGAATCAATATATCATACAAACTCATTCCTCCTATTTTTAATTCCGCTTTTCTTCCAGTTTGTCCCGCAGATAGAGGATATCCTCTTTTCCTGTCTCCTGGATGCTCCGGGCCAGCCGGTGTACGTCCCAGACGGACGCCAGCTGGACTGCCTTTACCAGCATCGCTAAGTTTACCCCTGTGACAAGCTCTACGTCAGGCCTGCCCCGCAGGGCCTGGCTTGCGTGGACCGTTGTGGAGGCCCTGAGCATATCCGTCAGGATGAGCGTCTGGGGACAGCTATCCACCCAGGAAAGGAGTTTCCGCTCCCACTCATGGATTTCTTCGTCCTCATTAAGGGAACAGACCTTTACATACTCCGAATCCCCGATAAAATAATCGCAGCTCTCCTTTAAGGCCTGGCCCAGGGTACCGTGGGCCGCTAGAATAATCTGAACGGCTGTCCTGCTCATAGTTCCTCCTTCCGGCTTACATCCAGCACAAGTTCTTTTTCTGCCGGAATCTGGCGAATCTCAAGCTTTACGCCCCGGCTGTTCAGATACCTGCAGATTTCCACGTCCCGTCTGCTTAAGATCACGTAGTTGTTGACTTTCAGCGTATTCTGATCCGGACGGTTCCGCTGGCCGCCGATATTGATCTGGCGAATCTGCGGAATGTAGCCAAATACCTGCTTTGCATCCTGAAAATTTTCGACAATCACCATGACACGCCTGTCCGATGCCATTTCTTCTGAAAGGAGCCGGCCGGCATTTTGAACCTCCGAGAACAGCACCTCTACCTGCCGTGGCTTTGCCAGTCGCAGTGTTACTTTAGAAAACTCATCGTTCATAACCTCGTCATTGATAATGTAAATTCTGTCCAGGTGATAGCAGGACGCCCAGCTCTGGGCAACCTGTCCATGAAGCAACCGATCATCTATGCGCATAATTGTAATCATGAAATTCACCTTCCCTGTGAGACCGCCATGACTCTGACTTTTCCTGTCTCTATTCTAAAAAAGAATTTCCCGCCCTGCAAGGAAACCCTTTGCACCTTCCCTCGTGCAGGAAATTGTTACGTTCAGTACATCCTTGCGTATTTCTCAAAATATTCATCGTTCCTGTTGATCCTGGCATCTGCATTCAGGCTCTCGAAGACCGGAACCTCCACCCCCGCTTCCTGGATATACACTGCGCTTAGCACGCTTAAAGCCTGGGCGATAAAAGCATTGGCGATGGAGGAGGTTGGCATCATGGCAGCTGCCACGCCCTCTACTTCCAGACAGGCATCCCCCAGAACCCCGCAGTTGTCTATTACCACATCTGCCAGATCCATGAGCTTTTTCCCGCAGGCAGCCCGTGACTGGGAATTTCTGCTGTGTTCCAGGTTTGTTATGGCTATCACCGATGCCCCCTGTTCCTTGGCATACAGTGCCAGTTCCACCGGATAGGCATTCCGCCCGGAGTTGCTGGCAATCAGCACCACATCCCCGGCACCGATATGGTAAAGCTCCCCCAGAATCCCGGCATAGCCTCCCAGCCTCTCTATGTGAGAGCTTTTGGTAGGATGATCCGTGATCGTCAGCTCGCTTGTGAGAATCGGCACAACAAAGGCCAGGCCTCCGGCCCTTCCGTAGAATTCCTCCGTCAGCGTGTGGGAGTGTCCGCTGCCTGTGACAAAGAATTTCTTTCCCTCCACAAAGGCCGCTGCAATCATCCGGGCCCCTCGTTCTATGGGCTCTTTTTGTGTATCCCGGATCTTTTCCGCCACTTCCAGGCCCTTTTCAAATACTCTCTGATACATACCATGTCCTCCTAATAAAAATTTCACAGCTTTTCCTGACGCGCCAAGGATGCTGTTTTCCTCATTCTAATAGAAAAGTATTCCCCAGGGAACGCAGAAAACTGCACTTGTGTAAATGCAAAAGAAATACCTCTTCGGGCCTTTTTAAAATCCGGGCTGCAAAAAGGCGGATAACCGGATTTCCGGCCACCGCCTTTTCTGGTCCCCAAATGGGAATATTTCATTTCTTACTTCCAAATCTCAACCGTTCCCCGGTTTTTCTTGGCTATGCGCAGCATATCATCTGCTTTTTTCAAAAGCTCTGCCGGAATATCCGGCCCCATAACGCCGCCGATGCTGGCTGAGATATGCTGTTCCTCCCCGATGCCGTCTATGGAAAGGCTCTGGATATGGCTGCATATCTTTTTCAGCTTTGCTTCAAATACATCCGAAGCAATGGATGCGAACATCATCACAAATTCGTCTCCATCGTACCGCACCAGAGCATCCGGCTTCCGAATCTCTTTGCTAATTACTTTTGCGATGCAAATCAAAACATTATCCCCAACCCTGCGCCCATATGTATTATTCACATCTTTAAAATGATCCACATTTAGGATTGCCAAGGCACAAATTTTTCCCGGTCCCTGGGCTTTCGTGTTATAATAGCGCCGATTGTATGCGCGAGTGATGGGATCCAGATACAAATTGCTGCGCATGTCGGAAATGGATGCGCTCGGCAGCCTTTCTCCCCCTCCTCCAAGCAGGGCGTCATCTGTTATCCGGGTCAGCATTTCCAGCACCAGAGGGGTGCCGTCCACCACAACATACTGGGAAATCACATGAAAAGCCTCATTGTCGAGAAACACGATTTTTGAAAATTCTTTTTGAAACGCCAGGCACTTCATAGAGGTGCAGTTCTCACACCTCCGTTCCTGTTTCCAAATACGATAGCAGACTTGATCACTTTTGAAAAGCCTGCCGCTGCTGTCAATTTCCACAATCCTGCTGCTGGAGGGCTCAACCAGACGGACATTATAAACCATGAATTTGAGGGCGCTCATCAAATAAAAGGCATCCTTGCCTGTCATCTCACCACCCATCACCGGCAGTTTTCCTCTTTCGTCAATGCCGGAGACTTTGGAGTTTTCGCCGTCCATGGGAATCAATCTCCCCACCACCTCCGCATAATGCCGGGCATCCGCTGAATCCCAGATAGTCTGCATCACGCATTGGTATCGCCGGGGCGCCTCCCCGGGCAGCGTTAATAGAACTTCCTCTTTCACCAAAGGATGCTCATTTGTTGCCCCCGTAAGTTTACGCCTCAGGTACTCTGCTGCATGACTGTCAAATTTTTCATGAGGGACCGGCTCCTCATTTAACTTAACAATAGACTCCTTTACTCCAAAAAGTTCCCTTCCGGCTTTGTTGTAATGAAGAACAGGCGGCAGCACCGTATAGTAAAACGCCGGACACATCTCGTTAAAAAAGAACTTCGTGCGCAAACGCTCGTGGGCCAGTGTCTGCATGATTTTCTCGGAGAAAACCAGTCCGTTTTCATGCAGGTGAGTAACAACATCCTCAATCAATTCCTGGCTGGAAGCCATGCCGCTCCCAGTCAGATTTTCAGGAGCAGAAACAGCCGATATGCCCTTAAGTCTGCCGAATATTCTGGAAAGGCAATCCAGCAGCAGCGGGTTAAAGGCCCCGCACTGTCCCTCCAAAATCATTTGCAGTGCCTGCTCGGGCGAATAGGCCGGCTTATAGCACCGCTCGCTGGTCAGCGCATCGTACACATCTGCCACAGACACTGCCTGAGCCGAGATGGGAATCTCCTCTCCCTTTAGTCCGTCGGGATATCCCCGGCCGTCATATCGCTCGTGATGCCAGCGGCAGATTTCATAGACCAGCTGTATCAAAGGATTCACATTCTCTTTATGGCGCAGAGTTTCCACCATATTGGCCCCTGCCATAGAGTGTCCCTTCATTACCTGGAACTCATCATCCGTAAGCCTGCCCGGCTTATTCAGAATTTCTTCCGGAACCGTCATTTTTCCGATATCATGCAGAGATGACGCAGTACAGATAAGAAGCATCTCCTTTTTTGAGAAAGAATACTGGTCCGTTACTTTCATCAGCTCTTCCAGCAGCATTCCGGTAATGTTCCGAATATTCTGGACATGGCTCCCGCTCTCTCCGTTGCGGGTCTCCACAATATGTGAGAGAATGGAAACCATAGCCGCGCTTGTTTCATTTTCCTGAATGACTTCATCTACCAAAGCGTTGGACAGCTCCCTTTGTTTGCTGGAAAGCGCAATGGTATTGGCAATACGGTGGCAGACCACTCTATCGTTATAAGGGCGCTGTATCAGCTCGGTAGCACCCAAACAATAAGCAGTTTCAATATTTTCAGTGGTATATTCCGAGGAAATCATGATAACAGGAAGAGAATCCAGCCAGCCGCACTCCTTCATGGCTTTAAGAAACTCAAATCCGTCCATATTTGGCATCACAATATCCAGCAGCACAAGAGAAAACTCCTCCGCATGATCCTCCAAAATCAGCATAGCCTCTTTGCCATCGCAGGCTTCTTCCAGAAAATAGTCCTTTCCAAGCATACTCGTCATGACCGCACGATTGAACTGCGAATCATCCACAACGAGAATTTTATATTTCTTCTTCATTTCCAACATAATATCTCCTCCAAGCTTTCCATCCGGCCCTTATCACTTTGAGACGCCGGATCTTTCCAGCCAATCTGAACATATTCGTTTACATATTATCATACTTTTTTCCTGATAGAAAGATTACTTTTCTATCTTTCTGTTCTAATTTGTGGTATGCTTAGGAAGATTCTGGCTGCAAAAAAGGCGGATAACCGGATTCCGGCCACCGCCCTTTACGATTTCCCAAACGGGAGTATTTATTGTGACGCGGAGGCCTCCTCTGTCAAAAGCCCAAGCCTCCTTTGAAACATCTCATAATATTCCGGCAGCGCCGAAAAAATTTCTTTCTTTACCTCCTCCTTCTGGTTGAGGCCGACTTCCCGGACCGCCCGGCACGCCGCTTCTCTCTGGGACATATGTTCCCTGAAGGCGGTCTGGCAGTTGGCCCCTTCCAGCTGGTCGTAGGAATGAAAAGACTGGTTAAAGTCCATCAGCTTGTGAAGACAGACCGGGCGGTTGTTGGAATTGTCCACCAGGACGCCCCAGTTCCCCCAGTGCCTGTCCGTATTTCCCACCAGATAATCTACTACATTCATCATATAATAATTGTGCCTATCCAATTTTAAGACAGACTTTTTCACGTCCCGGCCGTGATTCTGTGTGTAGATGGTGAAAGCCTCCATGGAAGCAATGGAATATTCCCGGGAAGTCATGTTTTCACTGGCCGAAACCTTTTCCCCCTCAAAGAAACCTTCCTCATAGAGGACCTGAGACACATCAAAGCAGCGGCAGATCCGGCTTGCCAGCAGTTCCCGCTCCACCGCCTGCTCCCCGCCGTCCTTTAATAACCGGAATCCCTTTCCCGCTCTCTGCCACGCTTTGGGGAAACAGCCGCTGGTAGCCGCATCTCTGGACAGGGACTGGTTTTCCACCGTATACTGTCTCCCTTTTAATGCAATATCCAGAAAGGTATTGTCCAAATGATTTTCATACAGATTTACTTCATCAAAGCTAACCCGCTCTCCCCGCATCCGCACCCAGAATACGTCTGTCAGGGACGCACAGCGGTAGGACAGGGCTATCTTCGCCCGATCCCGATCCGTAACTGCCTGCTGCATCCCCATACTGTTCAAAATCTCTTTTGCGTAGACCCGGTCCAGGGTCAGAACCCGGGTGGCACACCAATAATAGAAATTTGTAAGATTATTCACCAGAGTATCCAGATCACTGCCCTCCTCCAGATAAAGATTATAGGGCAAAAAAGATTTGTAATAGAGCCTGCAGTGGCCGGACTGGTCAATACTGGCAGTTCTCCGGTCCTCGTGCATAATTTCATAGACAAGCTTTCTCATTTTACGCCTCCTTCCCCGGATTTCTCTATAGATATGCTCCCATTTTATCACAGACTCTTTGTTTTTCAAGCCTGAAATCAGGATCTGTGTTTATCTTACAAAAATTCCTAATAATTGATCCCCGTAATCCGCAATTCCCCCTTTACCAGCCCGAAGGTAACGGCAGGGCTGCCCTGGGTTTCATAGTCCATCAGCGTAAATCCCGCCATGCTGGGAGACAGATCATCCGGATCCGCTTTCTCTATGGAAGCCGTCATTTCTTTCGAAAACACCAGTTCCGGATCCAATGCCAGAAAATCTTCTCTCGTCTCCACAACTCCGACTCCATCCAGTCCCACGTAAACCGGAAACCCGGTCAGGTCCGCCAGCTTCTCCAAATCCTTTGCTGCCACAGCCTCCTTCACGGCCTCGGCAAAGGCAAGAATTTCTTTCCCGTCTACATCAAAATTGTCCAGTCTTTCGTCCTGTACCTCCCCATCCCGGGAAAGCTCTTCTTCGGAAGAAACGCTGTTTCCACCCAAATCCTCTTCCCCTATCACAAACTCCGGCTCACCCATGGCTCCCGGCGCAATGGCGTATTTCTCAAATACAATCACAGGATTCCCTTTTTCATTGATATAGAATGCAGCGTCCTCCGTAATGGTCTCAAAGCCGCCCTCTTCCGCCGTAAAGAAAGTTTCTCCTGCCTGGATGCGTTTCTCAATCTGGGACCGGATGCTTTCATTGGCTCTGGCTATATAGTCTTGGCCCAGCAGATCGGAGAGGGACAAATAATCCATCCTCTCTAAGTCCAGATTGTAATATCTGGCTTCGGCATAAGCGGAAGACCAGTTTTCCGTACCCCGGACCACAAAGGACAGGGTGTCTTCCGTCTGGCATTTGATCTCATACCACACATGGATACGGATCTTATGAGCTGCCCACTCTTCCTCCGTTCCTCCTGTTTCCAGAAAAGCCTTCTTGTATTCTTTTGCACGCCCAAGGGCCTCTTCTTCATACTGCCGTACCATCTTTTCAATCTGGGTGTTTACCTCTTGGGAAAGCCCCCGGTCAGCCAGTTCCACTCCCGGGACCTCTACGTCTATCTGGATATTCTCTTCTTCCCTCTCATAAGAGCGGACCGTCAGAATCTTTGCCAGCTCTCCAATTACCGGCAGACCCTGGGCTCCCATGGCAAAGGCCTCACTGGTATTCAGGCCTACAATAAATGCCGCCGCAAAAGCCGCAGCCATACCGGCCGCCCAGCGGAACACCTTCTGTCCTCTAGGGCGGACCGTCCTTGGTTTCAGGGGCACAATTTTTTCCCCCTTTTTCATACCCGCCCTCTTCTCTCTGGCTTCCCGGATTGTATCCCTTACTTTCTTATCCAGTTCCTCCGGCACGGTAATATTCTCATAAATTTCCCTGCTCTCTTCCAATCGTCTCATATTGCCACTCCCTCCATTTCTACACGCAGCGTTTTTAGTGCCCGGTATAGCTTGGCCTTCACCGTATTCAGGTTCAGGCCTGTAACTTCCGCAATTTCCTGTAAGGAAAGCTCCTCATAAAACCGGAGCCGTATAATTATCTGCACCTCCTGGGGAAGCCTTCCGATTTCCCGGTACAGCCCCTGCACATCTTTGCTCTCCGTCTCGTCGTTACAGGTACCTATTTCCATAGGTTCCTCCAGCAAAATCTCCCTCCGGTTCTTCTTGAGAAACCCCATGCTCTCATTCATCAGAATCCGGTAAAACCAGGTCTTTAATGCCTGGATATTTCTAAGATCCCTGGAGTGCTCCAGTGCTTTGCAGATGGCATTCTGGACGATATCCATGGCGTCCTGCTCATTTCTCACGCTGGAATAGACCATCCGGTAAAATTTCTTCTGGTTTTCCAGAACATAGTCTGCAATTTCTTCAAAATAATCCTGTTCCATCTTTCCTCCCTCCTTTCGGAAAAACAAGTGTTTTTTGTTTTCTGTATGATAGACATTTCAGAAGGCAAAAAAGTTGCAGGACTGCCGCAAAATAGAGCAATGAAAATTTCCATAGCCTATTTTGCGGCAGCCCCGCTCTCATACCGTCTGCCTCATTCCCCAAAATCCTGTCCCAAGCTTTAGAACTGCACCGGCTCCACATCTTCCGTCAAGGGTTCCATCCGGTACTCCGGCAGGCGGTAAAGAAGTTCCTCCAGGCACAGAGTGGTCTGGTATACCACGTCATGGGCCAGCATCACCACTTTCTTCCGGCCCAGGGTGCTGGAAAGGGCATTTTCCAGAAGCACCTGGGGATCCCCATGGGTAACGGCGTCCTCCAGGCTGGCGTTCCAGTCATAGTAAATGTAACCCTGCTCCGTCATCTCCCTGGCAATATCTTCATAAACTCCTTTATTAAATGAATTGATACTGCCCCCTGGGAAACGGAACAGCTTCGCATCCACCCCCGTGACCTCCTTTACCAGGGCATGGGCCTTCTCAAAATCTGCCCGGTAGCTTTCCACGCTCTCATAGAGCATCCCGTAATCATGTCTGTAACAGTGAATCCCGATGGTATGGCCCTCTGCAGCAATCCGCCGGGCCACCTCCGGATACCGCTCCACATTCTCCCCCACCAGAAAAAAGGTGGCCTTGATGTCCTGTTCCTTTAAAATATCCAGAATGGCATTTGTATTTTCCCCGGAAGGCCCGTCGTCAAAGGTCAGATACATAGTCTTGGGATGCAGATACAGATCAATCCCTTCGGCAATTCCCCGGGCGATTTTATCCTGGTATTCCGGATCCGTCAGTTTCCCGCACTCCGCCGGGTTGGTGAGAAATCCTGTCTCCACCAGGCAGGAAGGCATACTGCACTCCCGGATCACCCGGAGCCCCTCTTCCTCCCTGATTTCCCGTTCCGGCGCCCCTGTATGTTCCACTGCAAACTTTTCGATGAGGCGGGAAAGGCGAGCGCTCTCCTCCCCTGCGTGCTCGGCGCTGTACCAGACTTCAATCCCTTCCGCAGACCTTTCCTCGCTGGTATTCTGGTGAATGCTGACACAGAGATCCGCTCCTGCGTCGTTGGCCATCTCTGCCCTCCTTAGAAGGCTTAATTCCTCGTCGGAAGTCCTGGTCAGGGCCACCTGGTATCCCATTTCCTGAAGGTGGTTCCGCAAGGCAAAAGCCACTTCCAGATTCACGTCCTTCTCCCGGACGCCGTTTCCGGCTCCTCCTTCGTCTTTTCCTCCGTGTCCCGGATCCAGGACAATCAGGGTATCCTCCGGAGCCTTTTCCACGCCCCACACAGGCACCGGTTCTTTCTCCTTGGAAAGCGCCTCTTCCCGGCTCTCCTCCAGGGATTCCAATACCCGGAGATACCCGCCCTCCGTAATCCCTTCCGGCGCCTGGCCGGATACCTTTATCCCAGCCTGTATCAAAGGCTCTCCCAGATACCGGCCGGCCGTGTCAAGAGTCCGCTGCATCACTGCGTTAACAGCCAGAATCACCAGCAAAAAACCTGCGATTCCCCTCTTTGCCATGAAGTTCCATGTTTCCTTCCAAACCTTTCTTTCCCCTGCTTTTCCGGCATATCCTGCATACACGCCCTGCAGATACAGACCAGACTTCCTCATACGTACCGCTCCTTCACACATACAGCTGCTTTCTCTTTGCTCTACCTACAGCATATGTGAAGGGCTCATCAGAACTTCATAATTTTGGCATCATTTTTGCATCTTTTTATATTTTCATGTAAGTTTTAGAAACCACTCATTGATTCCCTCATAAAATCCCAAAGTGACCAGGGTATCCCCCTTCTCCATCCCCGGGAAACGGTATTTCACGAAATAGGAGGCATTTTCCAAAAGAGGATTTTCCGTCTCGCAGGCCTCCCGGCCCCTTAAGTCTAAATAACTGCTCCAGGCTTCCAGGACGGCTTCCGGATCCGCCTCCGCCCAGGTCTTCTCCGTTCGGGCATAAAAACTGTAAATTTTGCCGGAATCCGCATCAATATAGGCGTCAATCAGCCGGTTGGCCTTATCCGCATTCTGCTGGCTGGTGGAAAGGCTCACCTTCCAGACAGACAGGTTGTTCTGAGGCTCCAGCACGTCGATGGCCGAATACAGCACGGCGCTGTAAGCCTCCCTCTGCACCTCCTGCACCGTCCCCGGCAGAATGCCCAGCTCCTGCAAGGTCTTAAGCTCCCGGCTGCAGACGGCAAAGATCTCCTCCTCCGTAATCTCTTCCCCGGAAGGCCCCTGGCGGTTCACCACGAAGGCATAGGAGCCCACAAGCTCCTCATAGGCTGTATCCTCCGGCCTGGTTAAGGCGCTTAGCTCGCTCTCCGGCAGAACCTGGCGGCTCAGGCACTCTGCCAGCAGATACAGCTTTTCGTTGCTGCTCATGGTATACCGGTAGCCTGTGCCGGACTCCGGGGATTCTTCCAGGTTAATCCGGTTCAGGAAAAAGCGATCCCGGTAGCGGGCCAGAAGTTCCGGCCCCAGAACCGAAAGAATAACCAGAAGGGCCGCAGACACCGGCACCAGGGCCCGGATCCATTTCTTCTCTTTCACTCTGCCTTCACCTCCTCAAAGGGAATCAGAAAGCTAAAACAGCTCCCCTCCCCGGGCCTGCTCTCTATCTCCAGCCTGCTTTCGTGGAGCTTTAATACCTCCACGCAGAGGGCCAGGCCAAGCCCTGCGCCGTTCCGGCTTCTGGACCGGGATTTGTCCACCATATAAAAAGCCTCCGTAATCTTCTTAAGCTCCTCCGGGGCGATTCCCACCCCCTGATCCCGGACTGCAAACCAATATCCCTCTTCCCGGCATTCTCCCAGAACCTCCACCGGGTCCCCGGGGGAGGAAGCCTTGCAGGCATTGTCCGCCAGGTTGAGAAGGACGGATTTCAGAAGATTGGCCTCCCCCCGGATATGCCCCGGTTCATACCGGAACACAAAGGGATTCTCCCCATGTTCCCCGTACATGTCCCTTAAATACGAGAACAAGTCCTCCACATCCGTCTCCTGGGGCTCTATGGCATACCGCTTGGTGACAATGATGTCCAAAAGCCGCAGGGACATGGCCTCCAGCCGCTTCCCCTCCGTGTAAATATAGTTGGCAGACAGGAAATGCTTCTCCTCGTCCAGCTTCCGGGAACGCAGAAGATCCGCATAGCCGATAACCGCCGTCAGGGGGGTTTTTAATTCATGGGAAAAGGCGGCGATAAAGTCTTCCCTGGCCCGGACTTCCTCCTCCAGGTTATGGATGGTCTCCTCCAGCACCCCGGCCATCCGGTTGAAATCCCGGGTAAGCTGCCCCATCTCGTCCCGGCTCACCTGCCTGGCCCGGCAGCTGTAATCCCCGTCGGTCATTTTCTTTGCCGCCTGGGTCAAAAAACGGATGGGCCTTGTAAGCCAGGAGGAAATGAAAAAGAGAAAGACGGAGCTTATCACCAGAATCAGAAGCATAAGAGTCCGGTAGACGGCAAACCCCCGGGTCCGCTCCTCATAAACCTCCGTCACATCCCGCAGGGTCTCCAGATACAGGCGCCGGTCCAGGGTGGGAACCATGGTCCCTGTCTGGACGTAATACCTTCCCTCCAGGGCAATCACCCGGTACGCCCTGCTCTCTTCCCCCACATCCAGCAAAAGATCCCCATCCGCCCCGAAATCCCCGCTGGCATATAGAACCTGCCGCTCTTCATCGGACAGGCGCAGGTGCCTTAAGGTATCCTGGCCGCTTTTCTCCAGATTATAACCGATCTTCTCCACGGCGGAGTCCGAGAGGATCCCGTACTTGGAAGGGGCATTCAGCGCCGCCGTCTCAAAAGCAAAGCGCAGGATGCTGCTCTCGTCCATGGCCTGCTTGGTCTCCCGCTCCATGGAGGCTTCAAATACATCATTTACAAAAAAATATCCGCCGATTCCAAAGGCTACGGCCATGACAGCTATGCTGCACAGCCATATTTTCATGGATAATTTCATACATCCCCCATTAAATTTCCAGCCGGTAGCCCACCTTATACACGGCCACCAGGTTTTTCTCCCAGCCCATCTTGCGCCGGAGCCTCTGCACATGCAGCTCCAGAGTACGGCTGTCTGCAATGTACTCGTCCTTCCACACCTTTTCGTAGAGGGTCTCCTTAAACAGCGCCACATTCTTATTCCGGATAAAGAGAACCAAAAGCCCGTACTCTTTATTGGTAAGGACCACCGGCTTCCCGCCCCGGCTCACCTTCCGGGCCTCCAGATCCACCGTCACATCCCCTGCTTTCAGGAACTGCTCCGTCTTATGGTATCTGCGCAGCACCACCTCCACCCGGGCCATAAGCTCCAGCACGTCGAAGGGCTTTACCAGGTAATCCTCCGCTCCCAGCTTCAGCCCCTTTATCTTGTCCCGGACATTGCCCTTGGCCGTAATAAAGATCACCGGTACTTTCAAGGGGCGTATGTATTCCATAATGTCAAAGCCGTCCGCCCCCGGCAGCATAATGTCCAGAAGTATCAGATCAAACTCTTCCTGCTCGATGAGATCAATGGCCGCCAGGCCGTCCTGCACGCTTTTACAGTCATAGCCCGCCGCCGACAGATTGATATCTATCAGGTCGCAAATCGGTTTTTCATCATCCACAATCAGTACTCGGATCATGGTTCTATCTGCCACCCCCAGTATTCCCGTATTTTCTGAATCATGTCCTCCATGGTATCCTCTTCCGTACATTGGTAAGTCTTTGCAAATTCCGTGTCCGCCTCAAAGCCCGCCGTCCTCTGGTAGTAGACCGCGCACCGGGTCTCCACCCGGGCTTCTCCTTCCTCCCCTTCCGTCTCGTACCGGGCCAGCACCACCAGATCCTTCAGCCCGTCCCCGTCCACATCCCTGCCGTTGATGCCCTGGAGGGAATAGAAGCTGTCGCTGTCCCCCATGGGCTGAAGGCTCCACACAATATCCCCCTGCTCGTTTACCAGGTAAACGAGAAAGGTCCGGTAGGTGGACACTCCGGCCGTACCCGGCACTACGGTAAGCTTCCCCAGCTTCTCAAAATCCCGGGTATAACATTGGTTCTCCTCCATCCGGAAGCCCCCGGCCAGAAGTTCCTCCAGGGTGGACGCCGTATAAAGAAACTCCGTGCTCTCCCCGTCCCGGACAAAAGCCAGAATGGAATCTGCACTCTTATTCATGCTGAAACGGTTCAGCTTGTCCGAGATCCGCCAGTCCCGGTAGAAGGTCCCGTCTCCCTGGAACAGCACATCCCCCACCTTATAAGGCATCCCCTCATAGGCACCGGAAGGATTTTCACACCGGGTTATGATAAGAATATCCGTAAGACCGTCTCCGTTGGCGTCGGAAAAGGAGACGGCTGCAATATCCCGGGTAGCCTGCCCAAGCTCCCCCCGGATCCGGCCGTTGGTCTCCAAATCCTCGGATTTCCAGAGAATCTGCCCTTCCCCGTCTGCCAGAAAAAGGGCCAGCCGGCGCCACCTGGTCTCCATGGCCGGAATCAGGGTCAGCTCTTCCTCCCCGAAGGACTCCAGGGAAGGGGAGAAAACCTGGTCTTCCAAAACCGCAAAGCCCTTCTCTTCCAGATCCTCCACATGCTCGATAGATGCAAAGCGGGACTGGTATTCCCGGTAATCCGAAAGCCTGTCCTCCCCGGCGGCCCGGGCTGGCAGGATGGGAAGGAAAAACAGAAGCAGAAAAAGACAAAGGAATCTTTTTCTGCTTCTGTTACTGCTTCTCTTCTGCATGGCGGTATCCTCCCCTTTCTCCCAGGGCCGGCCGGATCTTCCGGCGGCTTTTTTCTCAATTATACTGGGAGATGGGGGGCAAGTCAATAAATGTGGGGAATTTCCGTCATCCTGCCCCATAGGGCAAAATTTTTTCCGCAAGCCCGTCAAAATCCAGATGATTGACGCGCTCCAAAAACGCAGTCTCTTCCGGATCAAATTCCGGCTTCATTCCGCCGCATATTGCTGCGCTGATGGCACCGATGGTATCCGTGTCTCCGCCAATATTGGCACTGATAACGGCTGCTTCCCTTGGATCCCCATTTGCCAGTTCCACAACCGCAAAAACCGCAGGTATCGTTTCTATTGTTTCCATTCCTGTCCCAATTTCCTCATATAATCTGGTAATTGCGGCGTCTCTTGCCGATTCTTTTACAATCTTTCTGGCCCTTTCCATTCTCCACAGTAAAGACGGGGAGGGGTAATCAAATCCCTTTCCCTGGCTGCCCTGAACGGCCTGGACCGCTGCCTGCCATAAGCCTTCCATCGTAGGGCTGGGGCTCAGGGCATAACTGACTGCGGCAGCCACTGCGCACGCTCCTGACAGGGCTATGTTTGTATTATGGGTGGGCATACAAATCTGGTACACATGGTCAATCAATTCCTCCATATTTCTATAATCCGATATGATTCCAATGGGAGAGATTTTCATAGAGGCCCCGTTGGTGGTCCCTTCCCTGCCCGCCTCTTCTATGGGAATTCCATGAGCAATCTTATCTAAGGCTCTGCGTGTGGAGGGACCGGAGACATACTCCGATATTTCCGAATTCTTATCCCACTCTGCCAGCTTGTTCACATAATGCCTTGCATCCAGCTTACCATTCAACTCCACAATGGAATTTAAAACCATAACCGTGTTAATGGTATCATCGGTAACGGAACCCGCCTGCATCTTTCTTCCAGCTACAGCTGTCTCAGGGCTTTCCATGTAGGTCCTTACCCCTGCCGGATACCTGTTTTTAATCTGCCTTTGGGACCAGCATTCCGTCGGCATCCCCATGGCATCTCCCATGGCACAGCCAATCAAAACCCCCTTGATCTTCTGTTTCAAAATTTGTTTCGGCTCCATTCCTACTTTCCCTCCTTCATGGTACCATAAGGAATCACTGTTAAAAGAAGATCCTGGGGGGCAATCTGCCCCGCATCTGCCTCCAGCACATCCAGGTACTCTGCACTATTGGAAATTACCACTGCCGTCTCCATGTGATACCCTCGTTTCTCAAGCATATCCAAGTCAAATTCCAGGAGCAATTCGCCTTTTTTTATGTCGTCTCCCTGATTCTTCAAAACCGTAAATCCTTCCCCGTTCATCTCCACCGTATCGATCCCGATATGAATCAATATTTCCACTCCATCCTCCGAAGTAATCCCAATGGCATGCCTGGTTAGGAACACCATGCTTAAAACCCCGTCCACAGGCGCATAAACCTTTCCTTCTGAGGGTTCTATCATAACTCCCTGCCCAATCCGTCCCTCTGAGAAAGACTTATTTTCAGATTTTTCCAAACTTTTCATCATTCCTTTAACCGGAGAATACACTTGTATATTTTTGATGGATTTCTTTTTTTCCGTATTCCTTCTCTTTTCTTCTTCCCATCCGGCAATCTCCTCCAAATCTGCCGGATCCTCATTGTATGTAAAATAAGTCAGGCAAAAGCTAAGCAAAACAGTAACCCCAATCGCTATAACAGCAATTAACATCGGCTTTAAATTCCCGTCCGCCGGATTGATAAATCCGGCAAAAGCAAAAATTCCCCAGGTATAAGCATACATATCACAAGAAAAAGCCGTCAAAATCAAAGAGCCTGCAACTCCGCCTACCATGCAGTAAACAAACCGTTTTACAACCGGAAGCGTAAAACCGTAAATAGAAGGTTCAATGATACAGAAGGCATCCGAAATCAGAGCCGGTATAGCCATACTCTTTCTCTTTTTTGATTTTGTCTTTAAAAATACTGCAAACACCACCGCCATCTGCGCAAAAGAAGCCGTAATCATCATGGACTGCAGATAATCCTGCCCGTAAGCCGCCAGATTCTGAAGGTTCAGCGTCAGTACCGGCCAGTGGAGCCCTAATATTACAGAAGGCTGATAAGTCACAGATATAATAAAAGATGTCAGCATGGGCGAAAAATTATACATTGTTGTAACGGAGTTTGAAATGGCCTCACACAGCACATTGATCACTGGGCCCACCAGCAGCATCGTCACCGGAACAGACACGATCAAGTTGACAAAAGGAACCATATCATGCTGCAAAAGAGGGTGCATCACATCTTTTAATTTATGTTCCAGCCTGGATGCAAAATAAGTGGCAAAAATCACCGGAATAACGGAATAGGTATAGCCCTGGACCGGAAACATTACGGGAATTCCAAGAAAGGTCTTGTATACGCTGGATTCAAATATGGTACCGCTAAATACCGTAAAAATAGGATCTCCCGTAGTTAAAGCCGGCAAAAGCTCCGGCATAACCATGGTTGCGCCTAACAGCATACCTACAAATGGATCCATCTTAAAGGTTTTCGCACTTGTATACCCCAAAATAATTGGAAAGAAATAAAAGATAGACTGCCCCAAGGCGTTTAAAATGTAATAGGCGCCATCCTCCCCCCCTACAACTCCCGCCACGTTCAAAATTGCCAGTACGCCCTGAACCAGTCCGCAGGCCGTCATAATTCCCATGGTAGGCGTAACTACCGCAGTGATTACATCTACCATCCGGTATATCAGCTTCTTCTTCTCTTTTCCGCCGGCAGCATCCCCTTCCTGACGGTTCAAATTCAATTTTCCCATTAATTCCTCATACACATCTCCTACATGGGTTCCAATCACAATCTGATACTTTCCTCCGGATTTCTGTGCAGTGATAATCTCTGCATCTTTAAGTAATTCTTTTTCATCGATTTTGCCCATATCCTCCAGGGAAAACCGAAGCCTTGTCATACAATGTGTGACGCCGGAAATATTTTCTTTACCGCCGACATTTTTCACTATGAAGTCACACAATCCATCGTACCTGTTCATACTTTTTCCTTCTTTCTGTTTTATTTTAATATAGGCCTATATCATGAACGAAATTTGAAATAAAAAGCACCCCAATTAAAGACATTTCGTCTCTAATCCGGGTGTTGCCTGCCTGCCAGTTACAATCCCAACTTTTATTTAATTACCCGCTGCAGATGAAGTGTTAAATACAGGATTTCCTCCACTGAAATCTCCACCTGATATTTATTCTCCAAAAACCTGCACAGTCTCTGGGAACATTGAAAAGCATCTTTATATTTTTTGACAATCTGATGATATAAAATATCTTCTTCCTGTCCGGTATAGAGATCTGCATTTATAATTCTTTTCACCAGGAATTTCAAATGGGTTAAAAAGCGGCCATAAGAGATACTATCCCGGTTAAGCCGGATGCCGAACTCAGTTTCCACCATAGCTGTCATCTCCTGCAAAACCTGCATAATTTGCAGCGCCTGGTTCTTTCCTCCTCCCTCCATCTGTGAATTCACAAAATGAAGGGCTATCAATCCGGCCTCATCCTCCTCCAGCCTTATATCCTCATAATATTGAATGATCTCTAAAGATTTCAAGGCAGCTTTGTATTCATCGGAATAAAACTTTTTAATTTCCCAAAGCATTACATTTCCAAAATTGACGCCCTCCTTATAACGATTCAACGCATAATTTATATGATCCGCCAGGCCGATATAGATCATCTCGTCAAACCTGGCATCCAAATCTTTCTGCGCCTGCTCCACAATCTTAACCGTTAATTCCAGACGGTTGACAGGAACCTCTTTCATTAACTGGCAAAACATATCCACCGTCTCGTCTGATTTTAGAACAAAAATTTTATCTATCCTGGATTCGTCAACAACAGTGCCGGGTTTCTTTTGAAATGCAATCCCCTTCCCCAGAATTACGCATTCCAGATTGGCACTGTCTTCTGCAAGGATTGCATTGTTGTTAAATATCTTCTTAATGATCATGACTTTCCTTTGAAATAAAAAAACCTAAAGTAAAAGAACATCATGCTCTCTTACTTTAGGTCTTGCCTGCTTACCAGTTACAATCCTGTTACACATAACATAACTGAAATACATCTTTTTGTCAAGTAAATGTTGAAATTTTTTGATAGTAAAAAAAGGAAAGCAAAATATCTTTGCAACGATATCTTGCTCTCCCCATTTGGAATGCAATTTATTTCCTATGCAGCCTTCTTTCTCTCCTCCTCAAAGGGATTCCCAAGGATTCCTCCCAGATACGCCGTCTCCGGCCCTCCGGAGGTTCCCCTGGTTTCCCCTCCTCCCCCTCCCGCGGAGGACTGGTAAGGTATGATGGTGACCGTAAAGGTAGCCAGCACCTCCTTTGTCACCGAAGACGCAGCTGTCACCGTAAAGGTCCCCGTCCGCTGGGCCTTCAGTTGGGCCTCAAAGGTGGATGCTCCCGCTTTTATCGTCGCCGCTTTCTTATCCCCGGAGGATATGGCCCACTTGATCTTGTCGCTCTCCAGCGCCCGGGCCAGATTGCTCACCTGGGCCATCAGCACATAGGTCTCATTGTTTTCCAGGGTGATCTGCCCATACTCTTCCGTATTTTGATCTTCTTCCCGGAAGATGGGAGTTCCCGGCAACTCCGGCTGTTTCTTAAGCTCGGAAAGGCTGATATAGGTAATCCCAATCCCGTTTTCCGACGCAAGCAGGCGGCTCCTGGTGGTTACATCCTTGGTTCCGGAAGCCTTTTGATTTTCCAGCTTCCCGCCGTCCTTCTTTTCCACATCGTAGTGGGCGGTTACCCGGATCCGGTACTTCTTATTGCCGGAAAGCCCGCTTACCACACAGGTATGCAGGGGAGACTTTACGCTCATGTCCGGCGCCTGGGTCATGGCAAGGGCCAGTCCCGGATTCACAATCCCTGTCTGCCTTACCACCTCCGTCTTCCCGCCTGGGCCTCTCTGCCTCAATTCCGCTTCCCCGCCGGTAACCATGTCCTTGACGGTAACGGTGTAATAGTAATGTTCTCCGGCCAGTTCTCTCACGGTGCTGTTATAGGCAAAGGTGAGGGTAACGGAAGTGTCTGCTGGCGTTATGCTTTTTATAGCCGGAGCCGGCATATCATTAATTTTAATGGCCGCCGCTGCCGTACTGGTGGTTACGCTGCCGCTTTCCTCCGTCTTTGTAAATACAAAGTCCGCCGCTTTTACCGTCCCGCCGGAAGCCGGAACCCCTTTCTTATTGGGAACCAGAGCCGCCGCCGTGATTCTGGTATCCCCGGTAACCGGTTCCGCAGGATCCCAGACAAAGTATTCCTCCGGGATCTGTTCCAGCACAGCCTGGAAATCAATCCCTTCCGTGTCGATTTCCGATAAGCTTCCCTTTACTCCGTTATAGGCAATCAGCTCTTTGAGTGTAATACTCTGGCCAATCACAAGGGTGGTGGTCTTTCCTTTCAGGGAAGCCGGGGACTTCTTTACCCGGATCACAAGGGCATCTGCCTCGGAGGTCCGCACCGCTCCGGAAGTATCCTTCCCTGTCACATAGAGCCTGGCTGTCCCGGCCTGGCCGCCCAGGGTGAGGTTTCCGTTTTTGTCTACTTTCACCACGCTGGTATTGCTGCTCTTATAGGTTACGGAAGTGAAAACCGTCTTATCCTGTATTTCGTTCCCCTCCTTATCCAAAAGCCGGTAAGCCATCCTATTGGGAATACCCTCCGCTCCAAGGCTATCCCCATCCTCCAGGGTAAAACCGCCGAGATTGTCCGGAAGATCGGTTACTGCCGGATTTTTGCCTGTTTCATCCATCCTTTGAATCTGGGCCGTAAGCTTTATGGAAGAAAAGATCTGCTTTTTGGTCACGGATTTTCCGCTTAAACTGCCTGCGTACACTTGGATGCCCGCCGCCGTATCTGCCAGATTCCGGATATAAAACACATAGGGGGTATCTGCTTCCAGACCGCTTATCTCCGCCTTAGTATCTACGGAATCTGCCGGCACGCAGGCGGCCCTCCACTCCGGACTGTCCGTCCCGGAGGTGTTATTTAATTCTGCTTCGACGTATTCTTTCCATTTGGCCGCTGTCTTCCTTGTCTTTGCATCATAGACCTCATCATAGGGCACGGCGTAGATCTCAAACTTCTGGCCGGTGACATTTTTTGACCAGCTTAAGGTCACGCTGGTATCCTTGATATTGGAAACCTTCACGGAACCGGGGGCCGTGGGATTTTTTACGGTTATTTTGGCGGATTTAGCAATGCGGTTTCCTTCCGGATCCAGAGCCTCCACCGTTACCGTGGCCGTTCCGGCTTTCAAAGCCTGTATCACGCCGGTGACACGGTTTACCGAAAGAATGCTGTTATCGCTGGTGCTGTAGCTTAAGCGGATCAAATCCTCCTCGTACTTCCGGTTAAGCACAGCGGCAATGTCCTGGGTCTGGCCCGCGTACATGGTGGTGCTTAGCCCGTTAAAGGACAGGGATTTCGGCAGGACCGCATCTGCAGGAATGGTCTCAAAATAGCAAAGCTTAGTCTTATTGACCGTGATGGTCTGGCTTAAGGTGTCAGAGCCTTCCACGGGATTTCCTTCCCCGTTAAGCACGCCCCAGGTAATCTCAAAGGTTTTTCCAAAAATCTCCGAGGAGCTTCCGGCATTCAGGACAAGCAGCAGATAGGATGCCCCTTCCGGTATTCCTGCATACACCAGGGCGGTCTCCGGCAATCCCACGAACCGATAACCTGCCTTTGTATTCTTCATGCTCTCCGGGACTTCCACTTTCAAAGCAATATTATTTCCTTTCCGGATTTCCCGGCCCGGCAACTGGACTTTCACGGAATAGGCTACGGCATCATAGACTACCTCTGTCTCCCCGGTGTTGCTTCCCATGATAACCGGAGCAGAAGTCCTCACGCCGCCGCTCTCCTTTTCTGCCGCTTCCGTGACAGTGCCTGCCGAACTGTCTTCCTCTCTTTTGAGATTTTCCAGCTTTAACCGGTAGGTTTTGGCATTGGTAAAGGCATCCGGAGCCACCCGGATCTTAGCTTCCTTAAGGCCGCCGTTCAAATCCAGAATCAGATCCACATAGCCCTCTTTTAACGTGCTTTCTGCATCACCGTATTCATAAAACTGTTTCTGCCTGTTTCCGGCCTTATCAAGATAGGAAATGCTGATGTATCCACCCTCCCGGAATTTCTGTTTCTGGACATTCAGGCGCAGGGCCAGGAAATATCCGCTCTGATAGGTCCCGTCCGCTCCCAGGTATTCCGAACAGTTGCGGACATATTTTAAAGTTCCATTCGCCGTAAAGGAAGTCCCTGACCCTTTATAGGATGCAGACATGCGGGAGGCACTTCCCTGGCCGGCAAGTTGGGCGTCCGTCAGGCTGGTGAGCTTTAAGGTGCTGGTTAAGGCGCCGTTGGGGTTCTTGTAGCCGGGGAGACCTATCTTCACCGGGCTTCTGTCCCCAGTCGTGATACGTATACCCCAGGCTTTCCCGCCGTTCACAGGGAGGCTGTAATTTCCGGACGCTTCCTCATAGACGGGCCAGTCTGTCCAGTCCTTTCCGTCAAAATACTGAACCTGTACTTCTTCCCTGTCCAAGCGGGAGGTAAAGGCCGTACAGGAGCCGTTTTTATCCGGCACACAGACATATTTCTGCCCGGAGCGAAGGGTATAGGTTTGATCTTCTCCCATCTCCGGCAGCGCCTGATATTCCGGGTTTTGTTCCACGGCAAAGCTTCCGGCCTCTTCCCCGCCCTCGAATTTCATACAGCAGACTTCCCCGGCAGCCAGAAGCATCTCCGGATTTTCCATGAGAGAGCCATCCTTCCCGCATATCCAGAGGGGAGTTCCCTCTACGGTATAGCTTCCGCAGACCTCCGGAGCAAAGGAATAATAGAAATAAGAGGGTATACCTTCACTCTGCACCGGAATCGGAACGGAAGCCCCAAGCTCCACTGCCTGGGCCAGTTCCCAATGGGTCACCGGTTTCACCGTTACCGCTTCTTTTACATTCGTATTCCAGATCTCAAACTGCCAGCTTCCCTCCTGTTCTCCCGGGAAAGTCCCGCAGGCGTAGGTTTTCTCTCCTATGCGCACCTCCTGACAACTCATATTTTCTGTGCTGTAGGTCTTTATTTTCACTCCCTGGGGAATCTCAATCAAGTAATCACCGGCCTTCTGGGTGCGGAAAACAAAATATTTTGTCTGCGCCGCCCCTACGGTGAGGGAACTCCCCCAGTTGGAGATCTTGGTAAATGTCTTCTTGATGGCTGCGATCTTAAGGTTCAAAGAAGCTTTTACAACGCCCTCCATCCCTTCCTGTTCCCGCAGCGCTTCGTCCGCATAGGCAGTAATCGTCACACTTCCGGCCATATGAGCAGTCACTTCCCCGGTACGGGCATCCACTTCTGCGATGCCGGGGTTGGAAGACGCCCAGCGGATCACCGGCTCTTTTGTAAAATCATAGATATCCTGACCTTTGCTTAATTCTGCCGTCATCCGGGCGGTATCTCCCGGCTCCATAGCTGCCTTGGAGCATTTCAGCTGCATGGACCGGACCCAGACAATCTCCGGACGGTACTCGACAAGAATCACGTCCCCGTCCCGGATCTCACTTTCTGCCCTGGAGTTTCCGTCCAGATCGTAATATTCTGCCGCTTTAAATATTCCCAGATCCCTTCCCCAGTACAGATTGGCCTGGGAAAAAGCTTCCGCAGGCAGGCTTTGGTAGGTGGTTCCCCCTGCCACATACAGCGGAAGTTCACAGGATTTCAGGGTCCATTTCTCACTCCCCCTGGTGATGGTCACCTTTCCATCCGCACCTACACTGACCTGTCCGCCGGCTTCCTTGAAATCCCTGTAATAACAATAATCTAAAACCGTAACCTGTTTTCTGGGGGCAATGCGGATGTTGTCGCTAGTTCCCTCTGCATAAAGCAAGTAGGTTTCCCCAGCTTCCAATTTTTCGGGAATCTGGTTCCCTTTCCAGGAAACCCACGCTTCCGTGTCAGGGTTATATAGTTTTCCACCTTCCATGGGATCAACGCTTCCGTAATATCCGGTCTCACTGGGGGTAAAGGCATAGCAGACGCCCCTTTGTATGGTCACCTGGTTCCCTGCCATGTCCTTGGAAAGCTTCTTAATAGCCGAAAATACCGTTCCCGGCTGTCCTTCTGCCCGGAAAAGGTATGTTTTGCCTGCCTCCAGCACCCTACCCCCTTGCGCATCGCCGGAACCTGCTACTGCCAGGCCACTTGCCTGCTCATAGACCCAGCCGGTACTCACGTTCGTTTCCGGAAACTGATAGTAACCGTAGGTATCCGGAGTAAAGGAATAGTAATGGCTTTCCGCCTGGCTACCGGTCCCTCCGGGCAGTACTGCATTCCCTCCTTCTTGAACTGCTGTGGTTGTAAAATCCCTATCCGTTACAAGGGTGATTGTGATATCTGCATCCCCTGTATTTTCCAATGTAAAACGAAGGGGAGAGGGTTCCGTTTTTCCATCCACACGCGCAGTAAATCCGGCGCAGGTATCTCCGTCTAAGATAAGCTCACTCTTCACCAGCCCCTCCCGCTGGGGATCCTGCCAGCTCAGTTCGATTCCCGCAACTGCCCGATAAAGGTAATCCCCGGAACGTTTTACTGTATATTCCAGGTGTTTGCTCTCTCCCGCGGGGATGGTGATACTGCCTGACCAGTCCCGGAGTTTGTCATAGACAATCTGGGGGACTTCGTTTTTCTTTAAGTATATGCTTGCCTTCCGGTTCAGGGGCATGATGGTGGTAGTTGTGCCGTTTTGGAGGTACCAGGTGTCGCCACTGTTGGCAGGGAGGGTAGCTTCTACGGTAACGTTGATGGGGGTGCGTAGTTCGGTGAGGTTCCTGCACCCTTCCAGGATACCGTTCATGCTAATTACATTGCTTGCATCGAAATTGCTGAGATCTAAACTTGTGAGTTTAGAACATCCAATGAACATATCTCCCATATCCGTCACTTCATTTGCATTAAAATCACCCAAATCTAAGAAAGACAAACTACTACATGCAAAAAACATACCATTTAAATCTTTTACTTGACTCATATCAAAATTATGCAAATTTAAATTACTTAATTTTGAACAACCACAGAACATATTACTCATATTCGTCACTCTATCAGTACGAAAATTACTAATATCTAAATCCACCAAACTATTGCATGAACAAAACATATATTGCATATCCGTCACTTGACTTGTATCAAATCCACTCAAATTCAAATTACTGATTTCTTTACAAAATTCAAACATTCTTGATGTATTTGTAACTTTATGAGTATTAAAACTACTTACATCCAAACTTGTTAAGCTTTCACATTGACTAAACATTTGTCGCATATTTTTTACTTCGCTAGTATTAAAATCACTTATATTCAAATTCATCAATGCTTTACATCCAGCCCACATCCTATCCATACTAGTTACTTTACTGGTATCAAAATTACTCACATTCAAATTTGTCAAACTGCTGCAACGATCAAACATACTATCCATGTCTTCCACTTGACTGGTATTAAAATTACTCACATTTAAAGAAACTAGATTCTCGCATTCCAAAAACATCCATGCCATATTTTTCACTTTGGACGTATTAAAATTTCTCAAGTCCAAATTTGTTAAATTGCAACATCCACGGAACATTCCGAACATATTAGTCACTTGACTAGTATCAAAGTTGCTTAAATCCAACTCCTCCAAACTCTTGCAACCTGCAAACATATTCTCCATGTTTGTTACCTTGCTAGTATTAAAACCACTTATATCTATATCTTTCAAATTTTCACATCCAGAAAACATAAAGGACATAGTGTAAGCGCTTAATAACAAAGTGTCTTATTAAAAATTAAAGAGCGAGGTATAATC
>CAJUMM010000020.1 GCA_910586955.1 uncultured Lachnospiraceae bacterium
TCACGCAGAGGCTGACATCAGCACCCACCTCTTTCTGGGCCAGAAATACGTTTCAACTCACAGCCTCACGCAGAGGCTGACGTACATCACCGCCGAGGGGCCGGCCACACTGACGTTTCAACTCACAGCCTCACGCAGAGGCTGACGCCAGCTCGCCGATCAGCTTGATCCCGGTCTGTAGTTTCAACTCACAGCCTCACGCAGAGGCTGACCCATCGTGACCGTGATGTCGTTAGGCGCTACAAAGTTTCAACTCACAGCCTCACGCAGAGGCTGACCAGGCCCAGGCGGGACAGCTCTGATCGCTTGATGTTTCAACTCACAGCCTCACGCAGAGGCTGACAGCAAAAATCCACATATTTGCATGTGAATCTGCTTTAATATTTTACACTTTCCACAAGAAATTTAATTTATTATGCTTTTTAAGAAGAATTTCTTTTCCGTCATCAAATTTCTGCTACAAAAATTGGTGCGAATCTCCGGAAACTTTATGTGTACTTCCTATTCGCACTAAAAAATCAAGGTTTCTGTTACGTCAAAACCAGGCTTCACACCCATATGCTCTACTTTGCTCTTGTAATTATCACCAAGATTATAGAAACGCAGGCTGTCTCTGTCTTTATCTATAATCTCTTCCAAAATTGCTTTGATTTGCCGATACTTTGTAGCATCCACCTGACATTCAAACACGGAATTTTGTACTCGCTGCCCATAGTTCACACACTGCTTTGCCACTCTTCGCAAGCGCCTGCGTCCTGCCTCCGTCTCCGTGTTAACATCATATGTTATCAAAACAAGCATTTCCTTCACCTACTTCCAAAAAAACGGCGGATATTCGTCCAGATCTCCCCGCAGATACCGCGCCAGCAGCATTGCCTGGACATGAGGAATCATTCCCCATTCCATCTTTTCATTCAGAAACGGATGCTTTATTATATCCTGCTTGCGTTCCTGCCAGGCACTAAGAAACACTTTTCTCCCACTGTCATTTAAAAGAAACGCTCCGTTTTCTTTCTGAATAAAATGGGTTTCTTTTATCATCCGCTTGTTGATCAGGGTCAGGACAAATCGATCCGCCATAACCCCTCGCATTTCTTCCATCAAATCCAATGCTAAGGACATACGTCCCGGCCTGTCCCTGTGGAAAAAACCTATATAGGCGTCCAACCCTGCCGCCTCCAGAGCACCTCCGCACATTCCTGCAAGCAGGCTGTAAGCAAATGAAAGCATTGCATTTACAGCATCCAGGGGCGGCCTTTTATTTCTTCCATGAAAATAGAAATTTCCCTTTTGCTGTAAAATCATCTCATCAAACACAGAGAAATACACGGACGCCGCCTCCCCTTCCAGTCCAAGAAGCCTGGCACTGTCCCTGCATGTCCGGATATTTTCCAGGCTTTTCTGAAGAATCCCGGACTTTTCCTTTAAGCCTACCGTATCCACACGCATAGGGTAATCCCGGACTGCCCGTTCCAGAATCCATCTGGAATTATACACTTTCCCTGTGATAAAATTTCTGGCCAGTTTTAGACTTTCCTCCGGTCTTTCGCTGAAACGGTACTGCTGCTTCCGCAAAGTCACATTTCCCTTTACCTCTCCTGTAACCCGCGCCAAAAAGCGTCCGTTTCCTGACATAAAAGTAAGCTCAATATTCCGTTGGGCGCAAGCTCCCATCAATGCCGGACTTGCTCCTGTGTAGCCAAATGTTACAATGCCCTGGATATTATGTAAAGGAACACGCCCGATTTCCTCCTGGTTTTCTGAAACAACAATATTTTCCCCATCCAGGGAGAGATATCTGTTTTTTCCTGTCACATACAGCGTATTCAGCAGTCTTTTCATCCGGCATCCTCCCCTTTCATCTTTGCCTCAATGTACCGGGCAACAGAAATATCTTTATTTAATGCCGGCATACAGATATCCTTCAGGGAACAAGCATTGCAGCTCTTGCTCCTTTTCACCTTGGGAGTATAACGCTGCCGATAATACTTGTGCATTTCCCCAAACATATCTTTCACTTTTTCTCTCAGCACAGGAGTAAACTCAACTTTCTCCCGGTGTCTCGTCTCTCCATAATAGAGGTAGCCATAAGGAATATCACAGCACAGCATTTCCTCCAAACATAAAGCCTGGGCCGTAAGCTGCAGGGCATCTATATCATTCTCTTTCGGTTTTCCCTTTTTATACTCTACCGGCACGGCAATGTATCTGCCCTCTCTGCCGGAAAGGGAAACACCTTCTTTCGAACTGTAAAATTCCACTATATCACATTCCCCGCTGACACCCATCTCTCTGGAATGTACCGGCATGGCCCGGACCACAAGCAATTCCCCCCGCTTTTCCTTTACCGACGGATCATGCGCCTTCTCATGGAGCAGCCGGCCTTCCACCGTTCTCACATTCTCCTGCCACTGCAGCTCAATATAAGCCAAGGCCCACTGTCTGCGGCAAAAAGCGAAATGCTGGATTCCCGAAAGCTGCAGAAAATCATCTTCATCATACAAACTCAAGCACCTCCGGCATTTCGCAACCCTCCAGCTCCCAGGTAATTCCGTACTCCTCGAAAGTTTTCGGGCGGCTCACCGTGGGATTAAGGCGAAAGCCTCTCTGGATCCTTCCGCTGGATACGGGAGGCGTCTTTTCCTTATGCTGCCACCAGTACATCTTGCACACTTCCATACTTCCGTCCGGCCTTGCAGAAGAGGCGTCATTTTCAAACAGCGTCATCAAAGCTTCCTTCAAGATTTCTGCATCCTCCTGGGAAAATCCGGTTTTCTCCGCCATCTGCACATTTACACTGCCCATTACCTTATAAACCGCATAACCAACACGGTGCTTTGTCCCCATGGTATCCGAAGCCTTGCTTTCCTTTCCCGCCTCACTGTTTACACTTTTCGTAATCTGCATACTGATAATATCCACCGGAGATAAGCTGACTGCCTGATGAATAGAAACCGGCCCCCGCACGCCAAAGGAAACCTCATCCCCCTTAAATGCAAATACCTGTCCAAAGCTCCTCACATCCAGCCATTCTGCGCAGGCAATTTCCGCACAGGCCTCCCGATTTGCTTTCTTCTTTTTCCCAATCTCCTCTTTCAGTCTGGCGCATCCCTCCGCCCGTTCCTTCAGGCTGCTGTAACCGTCATCGGAGCGGTCATCCGACTGGACAAAAATTTTCTGTCCCAGATCCTGGAAACGGTTCCGGATTTTCCGTTTAATACAGACATCCGAAATTTCCCCAAAACCGTCCAGATCGATTCTGGGCCGGTTTCCATTTAACGGGTCTCCGTTGGGATTTGCATTACACACGCTGATAAACAACGTAAAATCAATCTTCCCCTTCAATTCGCTCATGTCTTTTCCTCCTATTCCAGTTCCGCTGTTTTTAATTTTCCTCGCTCTTATACTTTTTCAGCTCCAAAGATTCACTGTGGAAACCCAGCAGATACAAGCCGTCCAATTTTCCATTATCCGCAAAGGCTTTCACCTCAAAAAGATCACAGATCTCATTCAGCAGATTCTCATAATAACGTCTTTCCGTTACTTTCAGCTTATTTAAATACGGCTGAAAGTTCTCTTCAATAATCTTCCAGGTTTCAAAAGGCCGCTGGGAAAAAGTAGTCATATACCTTTTCGCATTCGTAACCCGTCCGGAATCCCCCTCCGCATCAAAGGTCCGGTATTCTATCCGGTCTGCCACTGCAAGCAGCCTGCCGTATAAATAATTTCGATCCCCGCAATTCTTATCCAATGCCACGTCCCATTCCTCCTTATCCTTGTCATATCTGTGTTTTTTTACAAAAGAGCAGGCTAATGCCAATACCTTTTCCCAATTATAGCGTTCCTTGTAAATCTGGGGCGATGACGCCCGCTCCACGGCCCGCATAACCAAATCCCAGGGAAGCTCCCTTCCGTCCCAGATACAGGGAAGAAGCCGCCTGCTGATTTCTGCATAAGTCCGTTTTCCGTTTTTGTCCGGAATTCCAAATACCCCTTTCGAATCTGAGCCAAAAAGAAGATTGGCTATATCCCGGACTCCGGGAACCCCATAATACCTCTTTCTTCCCCCATTTTTAAATTTTTCCTGCATCCAGCCGCAGTTAAGATGCCATTTCTCTATGTTGGCAAGATATCTCCCTGTATCCAGGGTTTTATATTCCGCCAAAGCCAGACGGCCGGTAGTGGCCGCATCAAAGGCCAGCAAAACCATTCGGGAAGTGTTATCCACATGTTTCCGGTACCCTTTCAACGCCTGGCAAAATTGTTCTGCCGTCCAAGGATTCCCGTCCGGTATGATAGACTGGGAAATTTCCTCCCCGTACCCAGCCATATCATCCGCAAAAGGATCCTCATTCGTTTCCGTCCCGGAACTTATGGTTTCCGTATCTGCTTCCCAATCCGGCATCCTCTGCATATCTGATTCCCAGGTCACCATCATCAAGGTTTCAAAAGAATGCCCTTGTCTCCGGATAATCCATTTCAATGCGTTGTGTATCTTCTGGGAAGTCTCATTTCCGATGCAAAAAGCCTCCTCTTTCGTCGCAAACCGTCCCCGGTAAGTAAAATTTGCCTCATCATTGGAAGAAATCAGCTTTGCCCCGTCCCCTTCATTCCGGATCTTTTTGGAATGAAGGTAAGAAGACGATTCCATCTTTCCTGTCAGATAATCCAGCTCCCTCCTTCCCTGGAGGAAACGGTAATAACGGATAAAACAATTCTGAAGAGAAGAATCCAGCCAGCACTTTTCCTCCTCCGGCCCTTCCGCCATTTTCTGTCTCACAACAAACCGGACAAGAGCTTTCTCCTGTGAAACATTCTGAAGTTTTACCGCTTTATCCAGCTTCCCATCCTCATCCAGAACTAAAACTTTTTGATGGACAAGGTCCGAAATCAGCCTTCCTTTTTTCAGGTACTCATAAACTGCACATACCTTCGGATGTGTATGCTCCCACAGGCTCCACTGCTTGAGTGCCTCCATATACATTTCAAAACACTTTCCATCCTCTTTCCCCTGCTCTGGTCCATAGATTTCGTAATCACCTGCAAGATACTGGATATTATCACAGAGAGGATGGGGCGCTTTCCCCGCTGTCCTGCTGCCCGATTTTTCCGTCACCGGGATCACCGTCATCTTATCTTCATTGTCCACCCGGGACGCATCCAGGAAATTTCCCTGCCCGTCTAGGATAACCTCTATCTGTGCAGTCACTGTTGCATGAAAGACTGGCAGCAACACATAAGGAATCTGCCGGATTCCATCCTTATCCCGGTATTCCCTGTATTCTGTGACACCTGCCCGGAAGCTGTTCTTCTCATATAAATCTAATAGCTCTCCTTCCCAGTTCAATCCACCGCCTCCTTTCCCGAAAATTCTTCCAGTCCGGAAAAGTTTCCTTTCCCAAACTTTTTTACTTCCATTTTCCGGATAAAACGTTTCTCTGTACACTCCTCCGGACGTACAAACGCAACAACACCGCCTCTCTTCATCACCGGGCGCCAGAAGCGAACCGTCATCTTATTCTTTTCCTCCGGCAAAACAGCCTCGTCCGCATAGGTAATCCCGTGATACATAAATCCATAGGCAAGCTCCCCGGTCATGTCATCGTAATAACTCTTTCCTTCTCCAAATACGCAAGGCTCCGCAAAAGCCTGGCACTCCCGGGTTCCCAGAAAAATATCCCTGCGTCCGCCCCGCTGTACCATGCGCCTGGCAATATTATGGTGTTTGTTTTCATTCCAGTCCTGCTCAAGCTCCGGATGATTGGGATTAAACTCAAAATGCGCCCGTATCTGATAGCAGACATCCTTCAGATATGTATAATAGGCCAGTTCATTTCCCCCATTGTAGGCAAGGGGCTTCACGCCCTTTGTCTCCGTCTGTATGGGCTTCATAATGCGCACCTCATCCACCAGCCACATAATTGACGGTTTCCAATAAATGCTTTCCACAATTCCCTTCAAAGCCTCGTAGGTTGGAATATGATAGCTTGTCTTTTCCCCTCCTACCCGCGTCACCGGATCGGAAAACAATGCGTATCTTCCCTCTACCTGAAATTCAATGGTATTCCTATATTGTCTCATACACGCACCTCCTTTCTTCACATATTTAAAAAACTGTTTTTAGGCCTCTCCAAAACCCCTGTCTTTCTGTCATAGCAGTCTTCCCGCAAAACCAGCAAGCCGGGATAATTTATCCCGTCAATCGCATACTCCAGCTCCCTCCTTCGATAAGCAGAAATCCCCACTCCATAGCGCTGCAGTTTCCGCAGGGCCGACTTTTTTCCGGAAATATCACGACTGCAAGCAAATCTTTCCAATTCTTCTTTCGCTTTTCGATCATAGGGTACAATCACGGAGACCTTTTCCTCCTCTGCAATCGCCTGAAATTCCTTTCCCGCCGTTGCGAAAGCCTGGTTTAAAGGATATTTGATCTTTCCCTCCCGGTGCCGCCGCAGATACTGGCTGATTCCCGGCTCATTTCGTCCCAGCAGCTCTACCAGGCTTGTCCTCCCTCCCATGGCAGGGTATTTTGTAAACGCCCCTCCCAGGTTCCGGTAATAAAGCTGATAATACCGTTTGACCGCCTTCTGGGAATCCAGTCTTTGCTCAAACTCCTCCGGCTCTCCTTGAAATTCATCCAGAAGCCGTCCGCAGGACTCCAAAGCCTTTTTCATCTCCGGCATTCTGCTGATTTTCTCTACATCCGCCGCCATTTTTACAATATAGACCTTCCCGGATCTATCTCCCAGCTCTTTATGCCGGTTGCAGCGCCCTGCAGCCTGGATGATGCTGTCCAATCCTGCCAGGGAGCGGATCACGCATCCAAAAGAAAAGTCAATTCCCGCCTCTACCACCTGTGTACTGACACAAATCACTTTTTTCCCTTCACATAAAGACTTTTTTATGGCTTCCAGTTCCTCTTTGCGGTTCTGGGGACACATATTCGTACTCAGATGATACAAACAGCAGTCTTCTTCTGCCGCTGCCTCCAGCTTACGATACATTTCCAAGGCCGCTGCTTTGGTATTAAGAATTACGAGAATCCTTTTATATACCTCATACTGCTTAAAAACAAAGCTCTGCAAATCACTTATCTGCATCCCGCCCGGAACCAGTCTTGTTGCATCCTCAATCTCCACCCGCCGGAACACTTCCTGATACCCGGCGGGATCTCCAGCCATTTCCCGGCAGCCCAATATGTTATTTTCTTTCATCTTTGCCAGAGACGGCTGCGTAGCAGAGCAGAGTACCACAGTTGTATTGCAAAATTCCGACAAAAAATTCACAGCCAGGTGAAAAAGTTCCGTACACCGGGCCGGCAGCGCCTGCACCTCATCAAAAATCATAATACTGCCGCATAAGCGGTGCATTCTTCTAAGACTGCTCTTTTGGCCGGAAAACAGGATATTTAATATCTGAACCGCCGTTGTTGCCACAATGGGCACATCATAGCTCTCCGTAAGCCTTTTATAATTTTCTTCCTCCTCTGCATCTTCACAGATCACATTGCAGTGATGCTCCAGAATGTATTCCCCGCCTCCCACTGCCCTGCGGATTTCCTCTGCATTCTGCTCCAAAAGAGAATTAAAAGGCGCTACATAGAAAATACGTTTCTTCCGGTGCTTTTGGGCGTGATACAGGGCAAAGCCCAAGCCGGCCAAAGTCTTCCCCGCCCCGGTAGGCACCGTAAGACGATACCGCCTTTCTCCCGTCTGTGCCGCTTCATAGCACATAGCTGCAATCTGGTTTCTGTACCTGTTCAAAGAACTCTGACTTTTCCCCGAGACATGCCGCATATAATCTTCAAAATGGGGGATCAGCAGATTCCAGATATCCCCCCTTTCACTTTCCCAAATACCCTCCGGCAATAATCCTCCATTGGAAAAATCAGCCGCATCGCTCCAGTCACTGTCAATCAGCAGGGACAGCAAAAGACGCTCATACATTCCCAAAAAGAAGTCACTGTTTCCGTACTGATCCTTCTCTTGGAATCGTTTTGTCACCGTCTGGATTCCTTTCCACAATTCCTGCGCATCTTTATGGGCTTTTTGCAGCAGGCTTCTCAGCTTTTCCTCCTCATAAAGCTGGAAATATCTTTTACGGACTGTCTCAAAATCAAGTTCCTTCCCTCTCCGCTTTTCCGACAGCGTCTCTCCCGATTCCATATCAATGCAATCCTGAAGGCCATGATGAGAATAGATGACAGTTCCCACTATTTTTGAGACAAAGGCTCCCCCTGTCATATCTTCCGCCAGCCGTCCGCCTGCAGATGAATGATCAAGCTGCTTCCTTCCTGCCCTTTCCCCCTGCTCCAGAATTTCTCTCATATAATCCTGAAAAGGGCCCAACTTTCCTGCATCGTGCAGAAGGGCGCATACCTGGGCCATATGTTCTAAAATCTGCAGGGGACAATTCCTTTTACACAGTTCGCCCACATAATTCAAATGTTCATCTAAAGCCTGTGTTCTCTGTGTTTTCGAATCCACATGGGCCAGAAATAAAGGAATTTTCTGAGCTTTCTCTTCTTCCATACCGCTCCCTTCTCTTATGTTTCCGGACTTTCTTTAAAAATTTCTTGACAGAAAATTTTGATTTATGTTATCATACAGGAAAAGAAACGGTTTTCAACCGTACAGTCATTTTGGCTTAAGCGGCGTACTCGTTTCTTTTTTTATATTTATCAAGTCGTACAAAAATAATTTATCCGCTTTTTTTCTTACAACCAAAGTTCCCACATATCTATTAACACGGATTTCTGTTTCTTCATTCCCTCGCACTTCCATTGAAAAATAGGTATCATACCGGAACCATCCTTCTGCTGCACTCTGATTATGCTTTTCAGCTCTATTTTCCGTCCAGCGGCGATTTACGGCATGTATAATAAGCTGATCTATAATTTGAGCAGCATTCGCTTTTACTTTTGCCAAAGCTCCCCGCAATTTCTTTGTATAAACAGATTCTGCATACTCATCCGGAAAGTCTCCGGCTATTGATATCACATCCCCATATTCTTTCACAACATAACTCATGCCAATGTATTTTTTCAAATAATTCTCCACTTGCTCCCATGGAATATTTTGTTTTCCTTGAAATAAAATTGCATGAATTTCAGAGTAGTTTCTTTCGTTCATTATCAAGCCTTTTGTGTGTTTTCCAGATATCTTTTTCTATATTTGAGAATAGCATTCCTTTTTATAAATGTCAATAATTTTATTTATTTTTGCAAATAACATTAACATAAAATATTCAATAATAGTTGCTCAATTTTTTTAAATATGATAGATTATCCTTGTCAGATATTTAAATATCTGTGAGTTGAAAAATGTGTATGTTGTTTGCCCTTACGAAAAAGGCAGTTGTTTCTACTAAATCATTTAGTAAAACACCGCCTTTTTCAATTACCTATCTTTTTTCATACAGTATTTGACATTTTCCCTGGGGAATCTGCGCCAGCACAATGGCTCCGAACATTAGGACGCAGCCCAAGACTTCCCGGCCCTTAAGCCTCTGTCCCAAAATCAACAGACCCGCCAGAACGGACACCACCGATTCCAGGCTCAGAATCAGGGAGGCCACCGTAGGATTCATCCCTTTCTGCCCTACAATCTGCAGCGTGTAGCCTGCGCCGCTGGAGAGAACGCCTGCATAGAGCACCGGCTTCCAGGCCGCCAGAAGCTGGGAGAAGGAGGGTTCCTCAAACAAGAGCATGCACGCTCCTGCCACAATCCCGCAGACAAAAAACTGGATGCAGGACATCTTTACCCCGTCCACAAAAGCAGTAAAATAGTCGATGACCAGAATATGTACGGAAAAGAGGCAGGCGCAGATGAAGACCAGGAGATCTCCCCGGCCGATCCGCAGGCTTTCGCCAATGCACAGAAAATAGAGGCCTGCCAACGCCAGGGCCACGCCAATCCACACAAAGGGTCCGCACTTTTTTCCAAAGAACAGCCCCAGAAGGGGGACAATGATAATGTAAAAGGCCGTAATAAATCCCGCCTTCCCCACAGAAGTGTACAAGATGCCGAACTGCTGGAAGCAGCTTGCAAAGCAAAGGGCCAGGCCGCAGCACACACCTCCCAGCAAAAGCTTTCTTCTCTGCTTTTCCGGCTCATTTTCTGCTCCGGATATCCCTGCCTGTTCTTCTTTTCCCTTTCTCCGGTTCAGAAAAGCAATACAGGGAATCAGAACAAGGCCTCCCATCAGGGAACGGACGCAAATAAAGGTAAAAGGCCCCACATAATCCATACCCACGCTCTGGGCCACGAAAGCTACACCCCAGATCACAGCTGTTAGGAACAAAATCAAAGAATTTCGTATCTGCAGTCGCCTCATCTTGTCACCCCTCATCAAAACGCAGGGTAGACAGAATCGTCTGCTGCTCTGCCCCGGCAGTCTCATACAAATCCGGATCACAATCCATCTCCACCACATACAGAACTTCGCTGCGGCGCAGGACATACCGATCGCAGATTTTCTCCCCGTTTTCTGCTTCTGCCTGATAGCGGACCCAGAATGCAGGATATTCTCCCTCCCCGACAGTTACTTCCTCCACGGTACATTCTACGCCGCTGTCATAGACGTACTGATCCGCCGCTGCTTCCGCGGAATCTCCTTCTTCCTGCCCTATGGCAAGAAAAACTTCCTCCTTATCCCGGAACCGGAAAATAAGCATCCCGTCTTTCGTCTCCAGGAAAAACCGTTCCGGGTCATAAGCAAGGGAACTTCCTTCCGGTCCCCGGACCCGCTCATACAGAACCGTCTCAAAGGCATCCCCTTGAAGGACCAGGACTTCTTCCTCTCCCAGCACCGTTCCCGGTATAGTATCCGGATCAAGAGCGGCAGCCGCCTGCTCTTCTGTCTGGCGGACTTCCGGCTCTTCCGCCTCCCATACCTTTAAGACTCCCGTATCTTCCGCCGGTTTCTTCCCGCAGCCATGGAGCATTACGGCCGCCAAGAGACACAGGCCAATCCTCTTGTGTAATTTTTTCATATTCATCTCCTCATTTGCCTTTCATTTCAGGAGAGAAGCTCCCCCACCAAACGGTTCACCAAGGCGCCGTCCGCCTTTCCCTTTACCTTCGGCATCAGCTCTTTCATAATCCGGCCTTTGTCCTTCCCTGTGGGCGCCGTAATTCCCAAAGAATCCAAAACTTCCCCAATCATGGCACGGATAGCCTCTTCACTCATCTCCTCCGGTGCAAACTCCGAAAGTACAGAAAGACGTGCACGGCATTGTTCAATGATATCCGTCCGATCTGCCGGGGCCAGATCCATGGTCTCTTTGGTCTGCTTCATCTCTTTCTTGATAACCTCATACTCTTCCTCCGGCGTTAAATCTGCCCGCTTGTCAATGGCCTTGTTTTTCAATGCTGCCAGAAGCATGGACAGGGTGTCTTTGCGCTCCTTATCCTTGTTTTTCATGGCTTTTACCATTTCTGCACGAATTTCTTCGATTTTGCTCATTTTAGATCCTCCTATTCCAGTTCTTATTTCAGTTCCGCATCCGCCCTCACAAGGCCCCTTCACTAGAAGCATTTTCAGCCGCTTTGCGTCTGCAAATCCTTCTGGGCCTTGTTCTGGCTCCTGCTGTTTTCAGTTCCGCATACGCCCTCACAGGGCACCGGTGCTTCCTATTGTAACCGCATCTGCAGGACATTTCAAGCCCTTCTCACTTGGTCCCCATGATAAGATGGTTCCCGTCGCTTTGGCAGATCACCGTTCCTTCTGTGGTCTGGTATGTCTTCGTGCCCATGCTTTCCAAAATCTTGAGGATCTCCGGATCCGCAGGCTTCTCTTCCGAACAGGTAATGACAGCAAATTCCGGCGACACGGCCTCCAGAAACTCTTGGGAGTTTTTCTCCTCCCGGCCGTGGTGAGGTACTTTCAGCAAGTCGTGGGCCAGCTCAAATTCCGATTGTTCAAGAAGCTCCTTAAGCCGTTCCCGCTCGCTGTCCCCTGCAAAGAGAAACCGCCGCTCCCCGTATGTCATACTGATCACAAGGGAGAAGTCGTTGTCCTCCTCTTTATACTCTTCCTGCTGAGGCGGATAAATCACAAGTTCTGCATTCCCCAGGGACAGCCGCCGGGTTTCCGTTACCGGAACAGGTTCTTTGCCTTTCTTTTCCATGGCCTCCCGGTATTCCAGATACTGGCCGCCTTCGGAAACATAGTCCGGCTGCAGGATCTCCCCCACTTCCACCGTTTCCAGCACATGGTCCGCTCCCCCCACATGGTCCTTATCAAAATGAGTGATCACCAGATAGTCCAGACGGCGGATCCCTTGTTCCTCCAGATAATCAAGAATTTCTTCGCAGGTATCGTCATAGCCGGAATCAATGAGCATCCGTTCCTCTTCCGCCTCGATGAGAATGGCATCCCCCTTTCCCACATTGAAAAAAGTCACCGTAAGTTCCGGCAGATCCCATTTACCGGAAAAGTCCTCTCCGGATTTCTTCCCTCCGCAGCCGCAAAAAAGAAAGAGCATGCACAGAAAGACCAGGCTTCCCCGCCTCTTCCGCTTTCTTTTCATTCTGTCTCCTCCTCTCCGGGCCCTTCCTGCCGTATTCTCCCGGATATTTTACCATTTTTCCTGCCCTTTCTCAAGATCCGGTTTTCCTCCTCCTAAGCCTGGCAAAAACAGCTCCCACAATACCACCGCAGATCAGGAAAACTGCGCTGATTGCTCCATAAAGCCCCTTTCCTTCCCGGATTTGCAGCATCCGGCTGTCCGTCACATACACGTGCAGCTTCTCTGTCACGCTCTCGTTTCCCGCCCCGTCCCAGGCACGGACCTGCAGGGTCTGCCAGCGTTTCTCCTCCGGAATCCTATAGGTCAAAAGTCCCTGTTTCTCCCAAAGCTCTTCCTGTTCCCACAAAGCCTCACGGCTTCCGTTCCGGTAAAGCTCCGCCTTTTTCAGGCCGCTGGCATCCTGTATATCAATATGAACTCTGTGGCTTTTCTCTTGGTACTGCCCCTGTTCCTCCACATTAGCGATGACAATATCCGGCCCGGTCTTATCTACCACAAACTCCAGGCGCTTTTCCTCCCTTGCACTGCTGGAACTGTTGGAGGCCTCATCCTCCGAATACAGCACCACCAGATAAGTTCCCTCTCTCTTAAAATTCCCCTGGAAAATCCGGTAGCGGTAGTGTTTCCAGGAATCCGCCGTCCCCCACTGCTCCACCCTGTAATCCTTTCCTTCTGTGAGAAAGGCCGTCTCCCCGTCCCGGCTGCACAAAACCCGTTTTGCCTCCAGAAAATCCACATTGTACTCCTCGACTACCAGTTCCGGGCTTCTGGATGTATAGAAGGTGCCTTCGGGACCTGCCAGGGCTTTGGTTTCCTCCTCCAGCACATATACCGATCCGAAACGGTTTACGGAGAAGGATAAGCTTGCCTCCGTCCGGTTTCCCGCCAGATCTACGGCCTCTGCCCGGATCCGGTAGAGATCATCATTTTCCGGAAGGAATTTAAGCTCTTCCCAGCGCACAAGAAGCCCTTCCGGCTCCAATTCCTGCTGGCACTCCGGTTCCCTTCCCCTGCCGCTTGTTCCCCTCCACTCCCGGCTGCAGGAGGCGGCGTCACAGTTCACGTCCCGGATGCGGAAGCCTGGGGCTGCCGTTCCCCGGTTGGCCGAATGGTCATTCACCCCGAAAAATGTAATCTCCGGCGGCGTTTGATCCACCACAAATTCCTCGGACTCATAGGGAACTGCCCTATTTCCCGCTAAATCCATACATTCCGCCAAAAGACGGAAGGTCTCGTCCTGGGCAAAGATTACTTCGCCCTGCCACGCATCCCCAAAAGTACGAAATTCTACGGAAGCCTTCCGCTGCTTTCCGTCATTCTTGTCCAAATCCTGAATTTCCACCAGGGCATCTTCCGGCCGGAAATTCAGATCCGTGATTACCAGAGAGGCCTTCCGCTCTTGTCCATAATATTTCCCGTTCCTTGCCTGGGCATGGTTCCACTCTACCCGAAGAAGAGGAGGCGTCTTGTCAATTACAAAGGGTTCCGTCCTCCAAAAGTTTCCTTCATTTCCCGCTGCATCCCGGCAGGAAATACCCAATTCATAGGTTCCGTCCTGATCAAAAACCAGCTCCGTCCTCCAGCAGCAGTCATCTCCATGTCCCAGATCCAGTGGATCCGAAGAACCCCTGCAGCTCTTTCCCGGATCATGGGACCAGACAAGCTCCGGGCATTCCATCCCCATCAGTTCAAGCTCCACATCCCCCGGATCAAAGTTCCGCTCCCTCACGGTAATAAAAGCCCTCCGGTCCTGGTTATAATACATCTCATTTTTTGCCTCTCCTTGGGACCATTCCACTGATACCTGGGGCGCCAAGGTATCTATATGGATAACAGGAAGGGAAGAGGGCTCCCTGGTATGCCCGGCGAAATCCGTGAGAACGGCCCGGATTGGCAGGCTGTTCCCCTCATGGTCCGCAGCTTCCAAAAGCCATTCATAACTTTCCTCTGTGACAAGCTCCTCCCCTTCCTCAAAGCAGAGCTGCTCTTCCCGGCTCCCAGCCTGCAGGGAAACCTTCCGGATGCCGGAAAAGGTATCCTTCATATGAACCTTAAGCTTTACATCCCCCCGGTAAAAGCCTTCCTTTTTTCCCTCTCCTTCCAGGATTTCCACCGAAAGCCCGCTGCTTTTTTGGTGCATAGCTTCCGTCTCTCCCAGAAGCCCCACAGTCTCCGACCAGGAGCACATCTCATTTCCTGCCAGGTCCTGCGCTGTAGCCCGCACCACTCCCCGAAAGGATTCCGAAAGCTCCAGAACTGTATAAGCCTTTCCTTCCTCCGGATCTTCCCGAAGGCCGTTCTCCCAATCCGCCCTCTGGGATAGGGTAACAAACTCTGGCTCTTCCTCTCCTATATATCCCTCCCACTCATAGGTAATCGAAGCAATTCCGCTGACCGGATCCCAAGCCCCGATTTTCACCGTCATCACGGGCCTGCAGAAATAGCCGAAAGTCAAGCCATGAATCACTTTCCGAAAAAAGGTCTGCTGGCCGGCGCTCCAGGTAATATCACCTGCCGGCCGTCCCTCCGGTCCCTCTCCCCGGCGGATCTCGGGAGGAGTACGATCAAGGCAGAAGGAACCCAGCTTGAGAGGAGTCTCCAGGCCCTCTTCTCCCTCCTCCCCGGCAAAGTTTCCCCCTTCGTCCACAATTTCTGCAGAGAAATTGTAATGTGCCTCCGTGGTGAAATGAAGCCTCATCCGGTAAACTCCTTCCCCTTCCTCCATATTCAGAAGGATGCCTTCCGTCTCTCCTTCTTGGTACAGTTCCCACAGCTGTCCCCAGCTTTTCCCGTCTATAAGTTTCGCTTCCCTGCTGGACAGTTTTTGTCCTGCCCCGCCGGAAGCCTCCAGATAAAAAACGGTATTCTCCCGGTCCAGATGTTCCTCCCGGATCGCAAGGTCCCCAACCAGCTCCCCTCGGGAATTATAATATTCTGTAACAGGATTTCCTTCTTCATCCATCCAGCACATCTTTGCCTCCGGCGGGAGGCTGTCTTCCGGTTCCATGCTTTCCGGCGGGAAAATATCCTCCGGCTCCTGTATTTCCTTCTCCTGTACCTCTGCCTCCGGTATATTGGCCTCCCGGCTCTCTGCCCCCAGACTCTCTGCTCCGGCAATCATCCAAATGCCCAGGAAAATACCCAGGATTCCCAACAGGCTTTTTCCCGTCTTTTTATCATTTAAAAACACCGTTGTCTCATCTCCTTCCCTTTCCGTCTCCCTTTTTCTCTCCGGTTCCTTTCCCCATTCCTGTTTTCCTTCCATTTCCCTAAGCAGCCTCCGGACGGAGCGCCTGGCTCTTCTGCCGCTTAAGAAATCCAAGGTCCCGGGAATGCGGAAAGCAAAGAACAGTACCGCAGCAGCGGAAAAAAACACCAAAGCCAGTCCCAGGCACACCAAAGCCGTCCCGTGATAAAATTCTATCATTCGTTCTGCCTGTCCCATCTCTTACACTCCTTCCCTGCTAAGTTTTTCGTATTCATTGGCGGCCGCCGTCTGCCGGGCTGCCTCCTGCAAAAGCCCCTCCACCTCCAAACGCATCTGCCAAAGCCCTGGCTGTTCCCAGTCCTTTTTTGTAAAATCCCCTTCCAGATGCTCCCGGATTTCCCGAAGCTTTTCTTCTATTTCTTTCTGTGGTATCCCGGCTTTCCGAAACTCCCCTCCCCGCCCTGCGACTTGTCCGGCCAGTTCCCGGTAAATCCGCAGGGCCGTTACGGGATTATCCAGTTCTGCCACATTTCCCTCTGTCAGGCCTTTTAAATCCCTCCAGTAATCCAGATAGGAGATCTGCAGATCTCCGGCCTTATCCATGACGCCCAGCCTGGCATAGTATCCTGCAATGGCCCCCAGGCGCCTGGCCCGTTCCCTGCATTCTTCCGGCAATGTCTCCGACTCCGCAGCCGTCAAAAGCCATTTCAGGGCATAAGGTTTCTTTCCTTCCCCCTCATAATCATAGTAATAGGCCAGCCCCAGACGGTAGGAAACCAGATCATATTCCTCCGGATTCTCTTTCAATACCATTTCCCTGGTCTTTCCGCCGGAGACTTCCGTTTGGAAAAGTCCCCGCAGATACCGCTCGTCCTCCTTGGAAAAGCAGACCCTCCCGTCTTCCTCAACCGCCAGAAATACCCGTCCTAAAAGTTCCAGATACCCTTGCGCCTTCCCGGGTTCCAGACGGATTGCCTGGCCATAGGAAGCAATCTGCGCCTCCCGATCCGTTTCCGCCGCGGCCCGCTCCATCCATGCCTGCCAGGTATCCGCAGCCAGCTTTTGTTCTTTCCCATAAGCTCCCCAGCCGGAAAAGCCGAAAATCAGAGCCAGAAGAAAAACCGTGAAAAATACCCCTGCCCGGATTTTTTGTTTCCTCCGGTACCAGCTGTCCATCTCCTCATAATGTTCCAGGGCATACAAAAGTTCCTCACAGCTCTGGTAGCGTTCCTTTGGATCCTTCCTGGTACATTTCCGGAGAATAGCCCAAAGCCCGGGAGACAATCCAAAACCTCCTTCCCCGCCGGCATCCGCCTCACAGGAAAGCCCCAAAAGATTCTGCCCGGCAGCCAGGTGATAAAGAGCCGCCCCCAGACAGTAAATATCCGTCCTGGCATCTGTCTGTCCGCAGCCGCCCCACTGTTCCGGAGCCGCATAGCCGGGTGTTCCCAGGCAGACCGTATCATCCCCCGCCGCCTGTTCCCTCTGCTCCCTGGCAGTTCCAAAATCTATCAGCATCACCGTTCCGTCCGACTGAAGCATAACATTGGAGGGCTTCATATCCCGGTAAATGATGGGCGGATTCTGCCGGTGAAGATACCCCAATACTTCACAGAGCTGTTTCCCCCAGGAAATCACCTGCTCCTGAGGCTGGGGGCCCTCCTCCGCCAGGAGGGTTTCCAGAGAATTTCCTTCTATGTAATCCATCACAATAAGAAGGCTTCCCTCCCGGTCAATCACATCTACAATCCGGGGCAGATGGGGATTGCGAAGCCTTTTCAAAAGCTCCGTCTCCGCCAGCAGACGGCTTTTCACCATCTCCTCGTCTCCCGCTCCGTCCCTGCGCACTTCCTTTATTGCCCAGGTTTTATTTGCCTTTTCGTTGATGGCCAGATAGACCAGGCTCATACCGCCCCGGCCGATCTGCGCCAGAATTTTGTATTTCCCGTCAATGATACATCCTGTCTCTAACATATTGATACCTCTATTCTAGTTCCGCTCCATCCCTACTGCGCCCTTTTTACTGGCAGAACTTCCAGCCGCTTTTTGTGTCTGTAAGCTCTGCCGGGCGCTTCCGGGATTCCGCTGTTTTTATAAAAATCTTTCTAGTAAATATCCCGCCAGCAGAAAAGGAGCAAATGGAATCCCGTCTCCCTTCCGTATTTTCTTTCCTGCCAAAAGCAGTAGCAATAGGGGCGCCGCCAGGAATAAGCCCCGGCAGAAGCAGCGGCAGGCTTCCCCGGCTCCTACAAAAAGAGCAATAATTCCTGTTAGTTTTATGTCCCCAAGGCCAAATGCCCCATGTAAAAGCAGGGATAGAATGAATAATCCCAATGTCAGGATCCCGCCTTCCAGCCACCTTCGTCCCATCTCCCAGACAGAGCTCCAATACCCCAAGGCCAGCTCTACAGCACTCAGCAGCACCCGGCCTGCCAGAGCTGCCAGCAAAAGCCGGTTGGGAATCCGTTTCCGCCTAAGATCCGATGCGGAAGCCGCCAAAAGCACGGCAGACAGCATCACCTGCCGGAGGACCGGACAGAGATTCCGGAGGGTTTCCACAGATACCCCCGTCTTAAATTGTTCCAAAAAAATAATGTCATTTCCCCCTTTCTCTCACCTGTCATTCCATGGGTAATTTGCGCAGAACTGCGCGGATTGGATTGGATGCAAATGTTTTTATTGACAATTCCTTTTTTCTCCGGTACAATTATTTGTAAAAGAGATGGGTTTTCACCGTAAAGTTTTTATACAAGCGGGCTGCTCGTTTCTTTTTTTATTGCCAGCAGATCATATAAATATTTTTTTCCATCCCTATCATGACGCACCAGCATCCGGGCAAAAAAGACATTGTAACGGCAGACTTCACCGCTTTTATCGTCATATACCGGAAGAGCAAACCGCACATCATACCGGTACCACCCATATCTGGGGTCTTTTTCATGCTTCTTTTTTCTATTTTGAGAATGTTCCCGGTTATCGGCAATCTGAATCAATTCAGGTATTCCCTGCGCCGGATTGGCTTTTGCTTTTGCCACAACTCCCTTTAAGGTAAGCCTGTCTTTAGAACCGGCATATTCATCAGGGAAACTTCTGGAGATAAATATTTTCTCCGATGTCTCTTCAATTTCATAAAATTCCCCGACGTACTCTTTGAGATACTCCTCCACCTCCTTCCACTCTTCTCTCTTCTTCCCTTTAAAACAGATATCATTGATTAGAACGATCCTCTCCCCGTTTAGGCCAACAATAATGTTTACATTTCTATCCATAATATCCGGCCTCTACATCAAAAAACGATGGCGTTTTCCCCCTTTCTCTCTGCTGTCTCCTTGTGGATAATTTGCGCGGAATTGCGCGGATTGGGATGTATGAAAAGATCATCCCCAGTCTTTCATGAAAAACTGATTTCTAAAAAGTATAACAACTTTTCCATCTTATGTCAACTCTTACAGAGAAAATTTCTGTTTTTTTCTGACGAAATAGAAAAAAGCTGTCAGAAATATTTCTGCATTTACATATCAGTGAAAAATCAGGGCGGGGAGTTCCTAAAATAGCAAAAATTTATGGGAAAAGGCGTTTGCATTTCGAGAAAATACAATTGTTGTAACAATACCATTGAAAAAAATCAAAAAAAACATCAAATGGAGTTGGAAATAAAAGACCTTTAAACGCAAGAACAAGGAAAATTTTAGGGATTAGCAAAACGGCTGTAGATAACAATATTTCATTTCTGCGTGAAAATGGCTATATTTATTGAGAGAATAGGATCAAAAAAGCAGGATATTGGAATGTATTATAGAGAGCAGAGACAAAAAATTTATTGTTTTCGGTCATGAATTTTTATTGAAAGATATTTGGTGAATGTTGTTATAACTCCAAGGCCAAAAACCAGAATCGTACCTATCGTCAAAACGGCATAAAACACCATAACACCTTCCGCATCGTAATAAACATATTTGAGATATAGATATCCTTCCAAATAAAGCCCTAAAACTGTAGAAATTAATAAATGAATTTCCAACATAAGAACTGTCTGCCACTTTTCACTGTTACTATAATGAAGCCAGGATAAACACACTTGCAATGCAGGAAACAAAAGGGTCAGCGTGGCGCCGCCCCGGAATCCTGCAACACAGATAAATAATATCAAATAATTCGATAAGATTTCCCATAATTTTTTATTTTTTAACAGTTTTTTTATCATCACAGTCCTATAGTAATGGTCAAATACATAATTCCGAAAAGAGACTAGAAGTAATCATAATATCCCCAATGCAAAACGAACTACGCAAAACAAACTGCATATGCAATGAAACCATATTCTTATGTGTATATTCTTTTTCTTGTAGGCTATACTTATTGAACTACTAACATTCAATAAGTATAGTTGCCAAAATACAAAATAGCAGTAAATGTGAAATCGCTCTGCAAACACTGCCAATCAGCCAATAACTTAAGCCTCATGCAGCTGCTGGAAGAATCCGTCCGGTCTCTATTTCAAACGCTTGTCCGACTTCACCGACAGCCGGGTTCCTGCGCTCTGGAACACCTGCACCAGAAGTATCAGCAGGATCACCGCCAGAAGCATTACCAGATACTTGTAACGGTAGTAACCGTAGTTGATGGCAATCTTCCCCAAACCGCCTCCGCCGATAATGCCGCTCATGGCCGAGTAGCCCAAAATAGTGGTGATAGCAATGGTAAAGTTGGAAATCAGAGAGGGCACGCTCTCCGGTATCAGCACCTTTACAATGATCTGGAATGGCGTAGCTCCCATGCTCTGGGCCATCTCAATAATATTGGGATTCACTTCCCGGAGGCTGCTCTCCACCAGGCGGGCCACAAAGGGAAAGGCCGCAATCACCAGGGGCACGATGGAAGCCACGGTTCCCACGGCAGTTCCTACGATCAGCCGGGTCAGGGGAACCACCATAATCATCAGGATCAGAAACGGTATGGAACGGAGCAGGTTAATGATAATATTAAGCACGTGCATAACCGCCTTGGGAAGGGGCAATACCCCGTCCTTCTCCCCTGCTACCAGAAGCACTCCCAAGGGCATCCCCAGAAGAATGGCGAATGCCGTGGCAGCCACCGTTACATAAATGGTCTCCCACACTGCCAGTGGAAATTCATTTTGCAGAATCCACAAGGTCTCTTCCATAGCTTCCGCAGAAAACAGCTTATCCCACATGGTCCGTCACCTCCTCTACCAGCACATCCTGGATGCTTCCCAGGTATTCCATGGCCCGCTGCACCATTTCCTCATCCCCGGAAATTCCCAGAAGCATATTTCCGTAAGCCCTGTCCCCGATGCTCCGGGTGGAAGCGGACAAAATACTGGCCGCTATCTGTTCCTCCATGGCCATCTTGGCAATCAGGGGCGTTCTGGTGGCAATGGCCCCGTTGAATACCACCCGGATCCGCCGCTCTCCCGCCGATTCCGTCAGAATTTCATCTGCCCCGTCGGGAAATACCAGGCGCTTGGCCGCCGCAGACTTGGGGCTGGAAAATACGGCGCTCACGGCCCCTTCCTCCACCACTTCCCCGTCATCCAGGATTGCTACATGGCTGCAGATATCTTCCACCACGCTCATCTGGTGGGTAATAATAATCACCGTAATGCCAAGCCTCCGGTTGATATCCCGGATAAGCTCCAGAATGGAATGGGTGGTCTTGGGATCCAAAGCGCTGGTAGCCTCGTCGCACAGAAGCACCTTGGGTTCCGTGGCCAGAGCTCTGGCTATGGCAATGCGCTGCTGCTGGCCGCCGGAAAGCTGGGCCGGATAAGCGTTAGCCTTGTCCGGCAGTCCCACCAGCTCCAGAAGCTCCAGGGCCCGCTTTTTGGCCTCCCCTTTGTCAATTCCCGAAAGCTCCAGGGGAAAACAGATATTTTTCAGGCAGGTCCGCTGCATCAGCAGGTTAAATCCCTGGAAGATCATCGTCACCTTCCGCCGGATCCCCCGCAGTTCTGCCTCGGAGAGACTGCCCAGATCCCGGCCGTCCATCCACACGCTGCCCTCCGTGGGCCGCTCCAGCATATTGATACAGCGCACCAGAGTACTTTTTCCTGCCCCGCTCATGCCGATAATACCGTAGATATCCCCGTCTTTCACAGTGAGATTTACCTTTTTCAGCGCCTCCACCCGGCCCTCCGCCGTCTGGAAAGACTTGGAAAGATCCTTTATTTCAATCATAAAAACCTCCAGACAAGACGAAAGGCCGGCAGCCCAAGGCACCCGGCAATTCGTCTTCTTCTCTCTTACTGTATGGCGTCCAGGCTGGTCTGCTTGCCGCCGTAGATTCCGATAGGCTCCACGTGGATAGCCGCCGCAGACACAATGTGGGTTCCGTTCTCTTTGTTGAAATCATCCAAATAGGGACCGTGCTGGAAATAGTTGGCATCCAGCTCGTCGCTCTCCACTACATTGTTGGGCTGTACATAGTCGGTGTACTCCACAATCTTTAATGTAATATTTTTCTCTGCCAGAATCTCCTGGGCAACTTTCAGAATTTCCGCATGAGGGGTGGGAGAAGCGGCCACGGAAATAGTTACGCCTGAGAGCTTGTCATAATCTACGGAGGCGTCAAAACCGTCGGTGGGATTTTCTACCACGCTCACCACGGCACCCTGGTACTCCTCAGCAATGTAATCCGCCACCTTCTGGCTCTCCAGAGCCGCTACCAGGGCTTTTACTGCGTCGGAACTTTCCAGTCCCTCTTTCACCGCCAGGATATTGCTGTAGGCGGAAGAGGAGCCTTCAATAGCCAGTGCATCGGTTACAGGATTTAAATCCGCCTCAATGGCATAGTTGGAATTGATAACCGCATAATCTACATCCTTCAAAACATTGGGAAGCTGGGCGGCCTCCACCTCTTTAAAAGTAATGCCGTAGGGATTCTCCTGAATATCCTTTACCGTAGCGGTAATGCCCGCCCCCTCTTTCAAAGTTATGTAACCCAACTCTTCCAAAAGAAGCAGTGCCCGGGCCTCATTGGTGGTATCGTTGGGAACCGCAATGGTAATGCCGCTGCCCTCGCTCTTCTTTCCACAGGCCATAAGGGAAGCCCCCAGCACAAAGACAAGCACCAGGCTTATTATTGTTTTTACCGTCTTTTTCATAACATTCGTCTCCTTTTTCTTTCTGTACTTCTTATTCCCTGCCTTTCATGATAACCAACTTTCACCGTCTTTGCAAGTCTTAAATCAGATATTTCCCGGCAATCTGTTCCAGGCACCAGCCAAAGTTAAGCTTCTCCACCGAATCCCCCGCCTCCACCGGAACCATATGTACCAGGGAGCCGTCCAGGTAATAGGAGACATTTCCCACAAGGCTCCCGGCCTCCACCGGTGCCGCCAGCACATCCGGAAGCTCCACCTCCACCTCTACTTGTTCCTCCGGCATCAAAAGAAGCTTAAGCTCCCCTCTATCCTCCCCTTCTGCCAGAACCAGATCCGTGAAAGCCTTTTCCTCCAGGTTTCCCTCTTCCGGGATGCCGTTTTTCACCTGGAGGGAAGGCAGTTCCACCTGTTCCCACACATCCCGGTATTCATAGTGTTCCAGCCCGTAGCTCATAAGGGTCCGGGTGTCTTTCCATTTATAACTGCGGTTGTTGGGCCAGCCGCAGGCCAGAAGGGCCACCACAAAGGTTTTGTCCTCCCGCTGCAAGGCTCCTACATAACAGTATCCCGCATTATTGGTAAAACCCGTCTTGCCCGACAAGGCCCCTTCCATCATGGTGAGAAAGGCGTTTTTGTTTCCCACCGTAAAGCTCCTTAGTCCTTCCGTGTCCCCGAAGCTGTAGGAGGAAGTCCGGGTAATCGCCAGAAATTCCTCCCGTTTGGGAGACTGGCAGATACAATAGCGCATGGTCCGGGCCAAATCCGCCGCCGTGGTGGAATGCTCCCCTTTCTCATCCGAAGCATCCAGTCCATTGGGCGTAATGTAATAGGTATTGTAACAACCGATATCCCGGGCTTTGGCATTCATCATCCCGGCAAATCCCTCCACGGAGCCTCCCACATGTTCCGCAATGGCTACGGCAGAATCGTTGTGGGACTCCAGCATCAGGGAATACAAGAGATCCCCCAGCCGGTATTGCTCCCCTTGCCGGATGCCAAGCTGCACGTCCGGCATGCCCGCCGCATACTCAGACACGGTGACAATCTCATCCGGATTGGCATTTTCCAGGGTGACAATCAAGGTCATAATCTTTGTGGTGCTTGCCATGGGCTTTTGCTCATAACCGTTTTTTTCAAATAAAATACGCCCGGAATCCCCGTCCATCAGCACGGCCGACTGGGCGTAAAGCTGTCTTAACTCCGGAGGAATTTCTGTTTCTCCTTCCGTTTCCTGCCCGTAGGCCCGAAGGGAACAGCACAGAAAAAATGCGAAAGCCATCAGAAGAACACCTGGTTTTTTCATGGAGAACACAACCTGTACCTGATTTCCTTTCATTCTATTCCCTGGGGACAGGAATTAGCACTCCGAATTTTGTCTTTTTATCTTAATTTCCCGGCTCCTTCCCTGGCCTTCCCACAGCAGGAGGCCCCGCTGCAGCCTCCACAGCCACAGCCGCAGGCAGAACCGCCGTTTTTCTTTCTCCTGATCTGATAGGCAATGCTCAAAGCCAGGCACACCGCCACAAGGGCCAGCACAATAAAATCTGCCATATTCCTTCTCCTCTCCGCCGTTATTCTACCACATTCTATCTACAGGAACAAGCCGCCCACTACATTTACCAGGAGAGCCATGACATAAGCGGTTACCATCTGGACAGCCACGGCCTTTCCCGTCTCCTTCCAGGTCTTCAGCTCCCGCTTCATAGCTCCCACTGCCGCAAAGCAGGGCATACACAGAAGATTGAATACCATATAGGCATAAGCCGCCGCCCTGGTCTTTATATCATCCTTCATGCTGGGAAGGGCATTCTCGTCGCCGCCTTCAAACAATACGCCTTCGGCATAAATATCACCTGCGGCCTCCCCGTCATAGACGCCGCCCTCAAAGCCAAGCTCTTCCAGCTCCTCCGGGCTGTATCCCGAGAAATATTCCTCCAGGTATTCCTCTGTCACGTCTTCCTGATAGAGCTGGGCAAAGGTAACAACCACATTTTCCTTGGCAATCCAGCCGGTGACAACACCTACGGCGGGACGCCACTCTCCAAAGCCCAGAGGCTTGAAGACAGGGGCAATCACATTTCCCAGGGAAGCCATAAAGCTGTCATTCATCTCGCACATGATACTGCCGTCCTCATTGGCAGCCTTGTTGGATCCATTGAAAGATCCCATATTAAAATTGGAAAGGAACCAAATGAAAATCGTAGATACAAAGATTACCGTCCCTGCCTTAACCGCAAACCCCTTGACCTTCTCCCAGCCGTGAATCAGCACGCTTTTCAAAGTGGGAACCCTATATTGGGGCAGCTCCATAATAAAATTGGAAGTCGTATCTTTAAAATAAAACGTATTTAAAAGAAGAGATACCACAATCGCCACTAGGATACTGAATATGTACAGGGAATAAGTTACCAAAGTCTGATTGCTGCCTGCAAATAAAGTGGACACAAACAGGGCAAAAATAGGAAGCTTCGCACCGCAGGGCATAAAGCCTGCTAAAATCGTGGTAATCTTCCGGTCTTTCTCCGATTCCAGGGTGCGCGTAGCCATTACCGCCGGCACGCTGCAGCCAAAGCCCTGGAGCAAGGGAATAAAGGAGCGCCCCGACAAGCCGAATCTGCGGAAAATGCGGTCCAGCACAAAGGCAATACGGGCCATGTAACCACAGTCCTCCAGGAAGGAAATCAAAAGATAAAGCACCAATACCAGGGGAATAAAACCAATCACTGCCCCAAGCCCTGCCATAATGCCGTCAATCACCAGGGAGAACACCCAGGGAGACGCATTTCCCAGAAGCCCTTCTGCCACAGCTGTAAGCCAGCCCCAAGCGGACTCTGCCACGCCGGCCAGCCAGATGCCGGGACTTGGAAGTCCTTCTATAAAGAGGAAATTTTCACTGTTGGTGCAGGCAAAGAGCAGATACATCACCAGGGCAAAAATGGGCAGCGCCAGAATCCGGTTGGTCAGAATTTTATCCAGCTTGTCGGACTTGGTCTCCACATGTCCCGCCGGAGATTTCTTCACGGCCTCCTTCACCACCCGGGAGATATAGCTGTAGCGCTGATCGGCCACCATAGCTTCCAAATCCGTACCTGCGCCGTAGTTTCCGGCAATAACCTCTTCCGCCTTCCTTCGCATCTCCGGCTTTACGGCTTCTCCTGCATTTTCGTCGTTTTCCAAAAGCTTGACGGCCCTCCACCAGCTGTCCGTCTCGCCGCCCTCTTCCAGGGCATTCTGTACCTGAGCAATGGCATTGGATAGTTTTTCATCAAAAATAGGCAGTTTCCCCGGAGCTTCTCCGGATTTTGCCCTTTTCACCGCTTCCGTCACCAGCTCCTGGACTCCTTTTCCGCTGCGGGCCACAATGGGAACTACCGGAACGCCGAGAATTTCCGAGAGCTTCTCCACCCGGATCACATCTCCCCGAGCCTCCACCTCATCCATCATATTCAGGGCGATCACTGTGGGAACACCCGTCTCCAGAATCTGCAGGGTCAGATACAGGTTCCGTTCTATGCTGGTTCCGTCTACAATATCAATAACCGCATGGGGTTTCTCCTTCACCATATAGTCTCTGGCAATGACCTCCTCTGCAGAATAAGGGGACAGGGAATAAGTTCCCGGCAGATCCATAATATGAATCTCCTTATCCTTTTTGTAAACTCCCTCCTTCTTATCCACTGTGACTCCCGGCCAGTTTCCCACCCTCTGCCGGGAGCCCGTCAGTTCGTTAAATAAGGTTGTTTTACCGCAGTTGGGATTGCCTGCCAGCGCAATGACATAGGACATTTTTTCTCCTCCTCATGGTTTAGATTCACGGAAAATTCTGGTTTTCCGTCTCTGTCTTTCGTATTTTCAAATATTACTGCACCTCAATCCGGGCCGCCTCTTCCTTTCTAAGGCTTAGCTCATATCCCCGAATACGTATTTCCACCGGATCTCCCAAAGGAGCCGTCTTGACTACCTTTACTTCTACTCCGGGCGTGATTCCCATATCCATAATCCGGCGCTTCAAGGGACCGCTTTCCCCGATGGATGTTACTTTTCCGGACTGCCCCGGTTTCATTTCTTTTAGTGTCATTCCAGTATCCTCCTAATTCCAGTTCCGCAGAATTCTTCCCAGGATTCTGCGTTTTTTTATGCTACCAGTATCTGGGCCGCCAATCCTCTGTTCAGCGCGACCCGGACGCCTTTTACTAAAAGTATCATGCCGCCGGGATTCCTGCCCACTACTTGGATCTGCTCACCCTGCACAAAACCCAGGTCCTGCAGATGCCGCTTCACCTCCTCCTTCCCGTGAAAAGCCTGGATTACCCTTGTCTCGCCTACTTCCATCATAGCTGCTGCCATATTGAGCCTCCTATTTTAGTTCCGCAGGTTTCTTCCCAAAGCCCCTTTTCTAGAAGGATTTCCGGTCACAAAATCACGTGACCGTAATTCCTTCTGGGCTTTGTACAGAACCCCGCTGTTTTTAGTTCCACAGGTTTCTTCCCAAATCCCAAAACCCTGCTGTTTTTTAGTTCCACACCCTCCCTTCCTGAGTTTATTTAATTGAGAATGATTATTATTTTCTTTATTATTATAGCATCAAGGCGCGGTTTGTCAAGTTCTAATTGAGAATAATTATCAAAATCTTTGTTTCCGGCGGAACACCTGGGAGTCAGCCGTCAGGCCGTAACAAAATGGGCAATTATTCTCCATGCCGCCTTTCTATGCAGCTGCGCCCAGCATGTCCATTTGGCGAGAGCCTGCCCCTCCAAACGGAGGGTAGGGGCTGCTATGCTCATAAAAAAGTAATGGAACCGGAAGATGAACTTTCGGCTGACGGGTACCAGCGGTTAAGGAACCTTATCTTAGCCGGAACCCTATGAAAACGCTGGTCCTTAGCGAACACGAGCCAAAGGCGAAGTGTGAGCTTAGTACCGCTGCGTTTGAATGGAGCGAAAGCGCGTTCCGGATGGGATAAGGTTCCTTAACCGCGTCCCCTCTCGCCCACAACTTCCAATTTATGCAACCATTAAGTTCTAATAAACTATCTGATTTGCAAAAAATAAGAGAGAACAAAAAAAGCGCTGCACTACAGGTGATTTTCACCTATTTTGCAACGCCTCTTGTACGTTAAGGGTACCAGTTCTAAATTACGATTCTGCCCGGAGAACGAAACTGCTGACCAGCCGCCGGAGTTCCTCCGCCTGGCCGGACAGCTCCTGGCTGGTAGCTGCGCTCTCCTCCGCCGTTGCGGAGTTGGCCTGGACCACGCCGGAAATCTGCTCAATGCCCTGGGAAACCTGCTCGATGGCTCCGGTCTGGCCTTCCACTGCCCCGGCCACAAGCTCCATCTCTTCCACGGCCCGGCTGGCCAGGCTAATCACATCCGTCACGGATCCCGTTACCTTTTTCACCACTTCGCTGCCGCTGTCCACTGCCTCCACGGAATTCCGGATCAGCTCCTGGGTCGCCTTGGCCGCCTGATCGGACTTGGTGGCCAGATTCCGCACCTCATCCGCCACCACGGCAAAGCCTTTTCCCGCCGTTCCAGCCCGGGCTGCCTCCACTGCCGCATTGAGAGCCAGGATATTGGTCTGGAAAGCAATGTTTTCAATGGTATCAATAATCCGGCGGATTTCTCCGGAAGACTCCGTGATCAGATTCATGGCTTCGTTTAAGCGCTCAATGTATGCGCCGCTCTCCTGGAGCTTTTCTCCGGCTCCCTCTACCGCATCCTTAGCTGTCCGGGTCAGATGGGCTGTCTTCTGTGCGCCGCTTCTCATCTCCCCAATGGTGGAGGACAGCTGCTCCACCGCCGCCGTCTGCTCCATAGCTCCCGTAGACAAAGCCGTGCCGGTAGATGCCACCTGGGAAGAGCTGCTGGACACCTGAGCCGATGCAAGGGTAATCCCCGCCATGGTCCGATTCAGTTTTTCGCTGATCACACGGAGGTGTTCTTTCAAAATTCCGAAATCTCCCGGATAAAACTGGCCGCTGCTCTCCTTGGTCAGGTCCCCTTCTGCAATGGCTCCCAGCACCCTTCCAATCTCATCCACAATTTTCCCGAAGGCTTCCGTCAGCTGGCCGATGGAATCAGCCAAAACCCGTGTCTCGTCCCGGCTCTCCACCTGGGGAACGGGACTTTTCAGATCTCCCTGGGAAAGGGCCTGCAGTCGATCCGCACATCTGACAATGGGATTCGCAATGGAACGGCTTACCTTGGCGGAAATAAGAATCACGATCACACAGGCCGCAACACAGATGGCCAACTGGAAAAGATTTCCGAAGTAAGCAGGGCGCATAAATTCATCTTCATCAATATTCACTGCAATGCTCCAGCCGTCCGTTCCCGGGATTGGCGCATAGGCCTGGATATTGTTGGAATGATCTGCGGCATAGGAGTAACGCTCCACGCCTCTCTCCCCTGCCACCATACGGCTTTCCATAGCCGCAACCGTCTGAAGATCCTTGTCCTTAGGAGCAGATGCCGCTTCCCGGATAATATTTTCCCGATTCATTACCGACGCAAGGTCCACATAGGCAATGGTCGTTCCCTCTTTGTCCAGAATATAGGCCTCCCCCTCTTCTCCAATCTGAAGGCCTTCTATAATAGACTGCAAAATATATATATCACACTGAAAATAGAGAACGCCTTTCACGGCATCTCCTTCCAGGATAGGTGCGGAAACCATCAGATAAGCATCATTCCCCTCTATGTAAGGAACAGACATATAGCTATTCCCCTGCAAAGCTGCCTGGAAAAAGGGCTCCTGGGAAATATCCGTCTGATGAAACCTGTCGTAACCCCGGGTATCCGCCATACCGCCCATACGCATATAGTAAGCATCTGCACGGGCCTGGATAAATGCCTGCTTATCCTCTATAGAAATATCATCATCCACAAGCGTCGGATTGGATGCCATTTCCGCAATGGTCAGCGTATAGGTAGAAATCATATTCTGGGCTGCCAGAGCCGCCAAATCCGCTGTCTCCTTCAAATTTTTCTCAAGGGCTGTGGTGGTGGAGTAGCGGGTAACCAGCATACTCATGAAACCCGTGATAAATGAAACACATACGGTTGCAAGTACTACCATTGTAATGATTTTTGTCTGTATCTTTTTCATTTCTTACGGCCGCAAGGCCTCAGGCCCGGCCCATCCCCCTTTTCTCCATCTGTTTCCGGCAGTCCGCAACTGCCTTTCCTATCATATCGAATGGATTCCCGTATGTCAATCCTCAGAGCCCCACAATAAAACAAATTTTATCATTTTTCCTATTGACAACAATCCTTGTCATTGTTATACTTCTAGTATGACAATAATAATTGTCATTTTGACAAATTCCTATGTCGTACATAGAGAAAGAAGGGATTGCCTATATGCCACTTCGAAACCACCTGAAAGAACACCGGGCCCGTCTGGGACTGAACCAGCAGCAGCTGGGAAGCCTGGTGAAGGCCTCCAGGCAGACGATCAGCCTGATTGAGCGGGGAGACTATTCTCCCTCCGTGACCCTGGCCCTAAAAATCTCAAAAGTCTGCGGAGTGCCTGTAGAAACTATCTTTGAATACGAGGAGGATATTGCTGATGAGCAAGACTAAAATGAAAACCAAAAAACAAGTAACCCATTCCTTTTGCCTGATTATGCTGGCCTCCGGCCTCTTCGGAGCAGCCCTCTCCTTTGCTGTCATAGTTATGATGAAAAGCGCCCTTTCCGACGGCCTTCCCGGGCTTTATGTATCTTTGCAGAGGCTCTCTCCCTGGATCTTTCTCTTCCTGGCGGCCGCCTTCCTGCTCTCCTCCTGGTGGTCCCTGATGCGGGCAAGAAGGTTTTGCCGCAGCTTAAACGATTCTGAGGATGAGGCCTTTTACCAGCAGGCGGATCGTTATCTGGACCAGCCTCTTGCCATCTCAAACATCGGCACCATTGTCCTGTTCACCTGGTTCGGAATGGTGGCTGTCAGCACCTTTGAGAAGAACTGCGGAGTTTACCTCTTTTTGCTGATTGCCTTCCTTCTGATAGCGGAACTTGTGCTTCTGGTCCTTATCCAGAGAAAAACCGTGGAGCAGGTTAAGCTGTTGAATCCGGAAAAACGGGGGGACGCCCTGGATATCCGTTTCCAGAAGGAGTGGCTGGAAAGCTGCGACGAGCAGGAACAGCTCTGTGTCTACCGGGCTTCCTACAAGGCCTTCTCTGCCCTGCCTGTAATCTCCGGTTCCCTCTTTATCCTGCTGGTACTCTTCCTGCCCTACGCCCGGATCGGCTTTCTGCCCTTCCTCTGCGTCGGCCTTTTGTGGCTGGTTCCCACCATTATTTACTTCCGGGAGGCAAAGCGGTCCGTTTCCTGACCTCTAAAGCAAGGGATGTAATTGCCAGATAAAGGACAGTCAAAATCACAAAAAACCCGATATCTGCCTCCAGGAACACGTAGACAATATTGAAGCCAAAGTGCAGCAGTACCGGATAGAGCAGGTTATTCTGCTTTTCCAGGAACATATTCATCCATACCGTGATGCAGGTAATCACCACAATATTAGAAAGAATGTAGGGAAAAGCTTTCCAGCCGGTGAAATCCGAGTCCACCACCCACAGCAGGGCATGCCAGAAGCACCAAACCAATCCCTGGCAGAGGGAGGATTTGAGAAAGGGGTACCGCTTGTCAAATTCCTCCCGCATAAAGCCCCGCCATCCCAGCTCTTCCCCCGTAGGGCCTGAAGTAAAGGACAGGAAAATGCTAAGGGGCAGTGCTGTCTCTCCCAAATGGAGATAAGACAGCATGGCCCTTCCCTCTGCAAGGGAAAAGATCCCCAGGGACAACAGGCTGATTACGAAGGTGAGGCAAAACGAAAGCATCAGCAGGTGAGGCTTTACCTTGCCCGAAAAACAGCGCTTCACAAAATCCCTTCTTGTCTCACCTGGCCTGAAATGTTTCCACCCAATCAAAAGCAGATAGGTAGGCGACCATGCAATCAAGTTGCGGACAAGCCACATCACCGTAGGAGGTGCGTGAAAAACCAGGCTTGCACTGCCCCCCACTGCAATGATAAGCCCCCAGACTAACATATAAGAACTGATGATATACCTCTTTAAATAATTTGTTTTCATCCTAAAATTCTCCCTTCTTTCCATACTTTCTCCTTCATGGATTTTTCGATAGTAGACCGTCTGCCTGTCGGTAATGGGGAAAAAGGAAAGGAACTTTGCGTTCCTTCACTCTTTCTTTATACTTCTTTCCCCTGGAAAACAGGAAGGACTGCTCCCTCCAGAGTGCCCTGCTCCATGTCTAAAAGCCGTTCCAGATTATAAATGAATGCGGCTATTTTCTTCTGCCTCTCTTCCCTGCCATATTCCCTAAGACCGTCAAATACCGTGCCTGCATAGAGAAAGGTCATTTCCGCCGTTTCCTTGGGATAATCTGTCCGGCATATTCCCTGGGCAATTCCCTCCCGGATCAGGGCGGTAATTAAGGGTGTGATTCCGGACAGCAAACGCTCCTGCATTTTCTGGTGCATAAGGGCATTCTGGGGTTTATGGACCTGCTCCAAAAGCTCCTGGCCGAAATCGCCGTCATTTACATGAAAGGCCAGCATCATCCTTGTAAAACGCTGCAGCACCGGCACATCCTCTTGACCCGCAATCTCCCCGGCCCTCTTAAGAAGCCGCTCCGTCATGCGCTCAATCATTGCATCCAAAATCTCTTCTTTCGATTTGAAATGATAGTAGAGAGTCCCTCTGGCAATTCCGATTTCATTAAGAATGTCATTGGTGCTGGTGTGATCAAAGCCTTTGCTTCCAAACAAACGCTCTGCCACATCCAGGATTTCATTTTTCCGTTCTTCCGCTTCTTTTACTATCCGCATTGGCTCTCCGCTCCTGCAGCTCTTTACCGACAAGCTGTCGGTTAAAGAGTAGCACAAAGGGGGCTGCTCTGTCAACCCCCTTACACCAAGAAACCTTACTCGTACTTCATAATCTCTTTCTTCAGCCGCCGGATAATCTTCTTCTCCAGCCTGGATATGTAGGACTGGGAAATTCCCAAGAGATCCGCTACCTCCTTCTGGGTCATCTCCTGCCCCAGGGGATTTTTAAGCCCGAAGCGCAGCTCCACAATGGTCCTCTCCCGCTCGGACAGCTTCTGGATAGCCTTATCCAGGAGTTTGCGCTCCATCTCATTTTCAATATCCCGGTAAATCACATCCTCGTCCGTACCCAGGATATCCGACAGGAGAAGCTCATTTCCGTCCCAGTCCACATTCAGAGGCTCGTCAATGGATACCTCCAGCTTGGTCTTGTTGTTCCTCCGCAGATACATGAGAATCTCATTCTCTATGCAGCGGGAGGCGTAGGTGGCCAGTTTAATGTTCTTGCCGCTGTTGAAGGTGTTGATAGCCTTGATAAGCCCGATGGTCCCGATGGAGATCAGATCCTCCACCCCCACTCCCGTATTGTCAAATTTTTTGGCTATGTACACCACCAGGCGCAGATTGTGTTCGATAAGAAGGGAGCGGGCCGAACTTCCCGCCTCGGTTCCCAGCTCCTTGATAGCCCTGGCCTCCGCATCGGCCTCCAAGGGGGCCGGAAGCACTTCTGCTCCTCCTATATAATGAATATCATTCTGCCGGTTTACCAAAAGGGCAGAAAAATTAGGAATCATTTTCAGTTGGATCTGGTTTGGAATCGCCACTTTAATCAGCATAATGTTGTTTTCCTCCTCGAAATGTCTTGTCTCCGGTCCGTCTACTCCAGGAGATCCGGATGTAATAAGATTTGGTATTCATTTTTCGAAGAAAGTGGCTCTTTTGTGATTCCGATCAGGGGCCTATGGGTCTGCTTCCCTTCCCCTTCCCCCGTTTCCACACACAGAATATCTGCAAAAAACGCAGGCATCAGGCCGTCCTGCTTCCCGATGCTGTGAAAGGGCACCTGGAGGAACAAAACCTCCTCCCCGGCACAGAGTTCCTTCTGCAGGGCTTCCGTTATCACACTCACCGGTTTGCCAAAATAGGGATCCCGGAGGTGGTTTCCCGTATCCAGGAGCCCCTGCAGTTTCAGGCTCCGGCCGTGATACTTAAGGGTTACCTTCAGAAACCCTGCTTTCCTTCCCCTAAAGCGCATCAGCCATCCCATACCCCAGGACAAGATCCAGAAGCTCACCAGGGACAGTCCCAGAAAGGGATAGACCGGAAATCTCAGATACCGCTGCATCCACTGGACAATTCCCCCCAGAAGAAAGGTATTAAGATATAACAGGGCAAGAGCTTTTCCCAGGGGCCGCCATCCTTTCAGATCCAATCCGGCCTTCACCATAGCTGTGCTGAATATAACATAGACCAGAAGATTTCCTGCCGGCGTCTCCTGCAGGGAAAACAGGTACAGCATACAGACACCGATACTCCCAACCGTGGCTCCCCAAAGCTTCCGCAGTCTCCCGGAGGAACATGTTAAGCATTTTCCCACCAGGCCCAGAAGCAGATAATCCAGGATGAGATTTTCCAGAAACACTACGTCTATGTACAATTCATAATACACAGTCCACCTTCTTTCTGTCCCCCATTATAGGGAAGGGTGACTGCGAAATATGTCAAATCCTGGAAGCCGGCCGGTTTTTTTTCCTCTGTTTTTCGACAAAAGGCGCAAAAAAAGAGCCATACCTTCCGGTATGGCTCCTGCTTACGGAATCTCTTATTTATTCTTCTGGAAAAACTCCGGAATCTGGATCTCCAATTCCTTCACCCGGCTCTCCGGCTTCTTGGGCATATTCAGGCCGGGAAGGGGCTTAAAGGTTTGTCCCTCCGGTGCCTGTCCGGCCCCTTGCCCAAAGCCTCCCTCGAAGGAAGTCTTGGGAACGGGCGTAGGCTTCTTGGCAAAATTGTTATTCTTGGGCAGCACCTTGGTAGCACTCTTCTCGTCCAGTCCCGTGGCGATAACCGTAATGGTAGCCTCATCCGCATGGGTGTCGTCGTACATGGCACCGAAGATGATATTGGCGTTCTCCCCTGCCATATCCTGCACATAGCTTGCCGCATCATTGGCATCCATCAGGGAAATATCTCCCGAAATATTGATAATCACATGGGAGGCACCCACAATGGTCGTCTCCAGCAGGGGACTCGACACAGCCTGCTTCACCGCATCCAGCGCCTTATCGTCTCCCTTTCCGGCTCCGATGCCGATATGGGCGATACCCTTGTCCGTCATAACCGTCTGTACATCCGCAAAGTCCAGATTGATAAGGGCCGGCAGATTGATAAGATCCGTGATTCCCTGGACAGCCTGCTGCAGGACCTCGTCCGCCTTCTTCAAGGCATCCGGCATGGTAGTCCGGCGGTCCACAATCTCCAGCAGTTTATCATTTGGGATCACAATCAGGGTATCCACGCTCTCCTTGAGCTTCTGGATACCCGCCAGGGCATTGTTCATACGCGTCTTCGCTTCGAATTTGAAGGGTTTCGTCACCACTCCTACAGTCAGAATCCCCATATCTTTCGCCAGCTTCGCCACTACCGGCGCTCCGCCGGTGCCGGTGCCGCCCCCCATTCCGCAGGTGACAAAGACCATATCCGCCCCCTGGACGGCTTCCTTGATATCCTCCAGGCTCTCTTCCGCCGCCTTCTCACCGATCTCCGGCTTGGCTCCCGCTCCCAGCCCCTTGGTCAGCTTCTCACCGATCTGGATGGTCCGCTCCGCCTTGCAGAGCTGCAGTGCCTGCCTGTCCGTATTAATGCCGATAAATTCAACTCCGCCAATCTGCTCATCTATCATGCGGTTCACAGCATTGTTCCCCGCTCCGCCGACACCGATCACAATAATCCTTGCCGCCGCCTCGGTATCATTCATCATTATCTCAAGCAAGATGTTACCCTCCTTATTCCCTATATCCCATCTATTCCAAACTTTCGTCTTTTATCTCTATGTACACGTCTGGGGTATAATAACCAAAATTACTCATACAATATATGATAACTTTTTTTCCAGAATTAATCAACCCATAATTTAAGTTTTTTCTGAAAAATCGAACCATTCCCACTTCTTCATTCCTTGTCTCTCTCAAAACTGATAAACTTGGAATCTTCCGTATAATTTTCCATATGGAACACCCCGGATTTCCCCTCCAGATCCCCGTAAAGATCCTGGAGGCGTCCCACCTTCTCCTCCAGGGAACCGCTGTTTCCAAAAGCCACCCGTACCTGTCCGAAATACAGGGTCAGCTCCAGGCCTGTCCCAAACTCAATCCGGTCCGGGGAGAGCTCATATTTCTTTACCAGCTGGGTAATATTCAGGATCCGTTCAAAAATAGAATCATCCGCCACCGAGAGCTTCCGGTACAGGGCCAGGGAGTCAAATTCCAGTCCGGAAATGCAGGGAATCCCCTCCTTCACCTCCGAGGAGCTCTCCACCACCACCCCGTCCTTGTCAAAATAGAGATTTGCCCCCATATACACCACGTAACCCACCACGCTCTTTTCGTATACCCGCAGGCGCACCTTCCCCGGTCCCAAAAGGCTTACCTCAATCTTGTCCACAAAGGGAACCTCCTCCGGATCGAGATAACGGTATTTCAAATAAAGGTACAGGGAATTGGAGGTATACCGGTCCCTAATCACCCGGTCCTGAATCTCCTGGGCAGAATAAAAGCTGTTGCCTGTCACCTCCACCTCCCGGATTTGAAAAAGGGTAACTGCAAGAAAGCCTGCCGGCAGCAGCACCAATACCAGGACTGCCGCCGCCAGAAAGCCTCTTCCTCTATGTCTCTCTTTCTGTTTTTTCCCACCTGCGCTCATCGATTACGTCTTCTCACTTTCTTCCCTTAAGTTTACCACAACTCCCAGAGCTTGCAAGTCCCGGATAATATTTTCATACCCCCGCTCAATATAGGGCAGGCCGTAGATCCGGCTGGTCCCTTCCGCAGCTGCCGCCGCCAGCACAAGAGCCGCCCCGCCCCGGAGCTCCTGGGCTGCAAGAGTTCCTCCCTGAAGCCTTTTTACTCCCTGGATTACGGCTTCCTGTCCTCGGATGCAGATATCCGCTCCCATCTGCCTCAAATCCTCCACGATCTTAAACCTTGCTTCAAAGATGGTTTCCCGGATCCGGCTCTCTCCCCGGGCTTTGGAAAGCACGGCCATCAAGGGAGACTGGAGATCCGTGGGAAAACCCGGATAGGGCTCCGTTCTCACTGTTCCGGGACTCTCAATCCTCCCGGTTCCCCAAAGGCGCAGGCCCCCCTTCTCCTGCTCAAACCCGGCTCCCATCCGGCCCAGAAGGCTTAAGACGCTCCCAAGCTCCCTTACAGGAGCCTCCTTAAGGAAAACCTCTCCCCCCGTCCCTGCAGCCAGAAGCATATAAGTGCCCGCTACAATCCGGTCCGGGCCGATGGTAAATTCCGTATCGTGAAGCCTTTCCACTCCCGTGACGGTAATCCGGGAGGATCCGGCTCCCTGAATCTTTGCTCCCATGCCGTTGAGGAAACGGCACAGTTCTTCAATCTCCGGTTCCCGGGCCGCATGTTCCAAAAGGGTGGTCCCTTCTGCAAGAACCGACAAAAGGATCACATTTTCCGTAGCCCCAACACTGGGAAAGGGCAGGCGGATCACAGCCCCTTCCGGCTTCCTGCAGACCGCCCGGAGGCCTTCTGTCCCCTCTTCCACTCCGGCCCCCATCTGCCGCAGGGCCGCCAGGTGGAGATCAATGGGCCGTTCCCCGATGACACAGCCTCCGGGATAGGGAAGGTATGCGTTTCCAAGCCTTCCCAGAAGGCTTCCCAAAAGCATAATGGAGGAGCGCATCTTCCGTGCATAGCATTCCTGGGCCGCACCTTCATGGAGCCCGGAGGCATCGATAACAAGGTCATCCCCCTCCCAGTCCACCCGGCAGCCGAAATCCTTCAATATCTCCAGCATATTATTGACATCTATAATCTTCGGGCAGTTCCGAAGAACCGTAACCCCGGAATGTAAGACAGCGGCGGACAGGATGGGCAGCGCAGCGTTCTTGGAACCCTGGATCCGGATTCCGCCCTGAAGCCTGCGGCCGCCTTCTACTTCCAGATAACCCACAAATACTCCCCCTACGTCCTGACTATACATTAAAATATGCCAAAACGCCCCGATGGTTCCTTGGGTCAGCAGGAGTCCGCCGCCTTCACATGCCGGGAAACATTGAGAGCCAGCCCCATTTCCGACAGAAGAAACAGGACGGAGGTTCCGCCGTAGCTGATAAAGGGAAGGGTGATTCCCGTGTTGGGAATGGTGTTGGTCACAACGGCAATATTTAAAATCACCTGAATCAGAATGTGCCCCAAAATCCCCACGGCAATGAGGCTTCCGAAAAGGTCCGTCACATGAAGGGCAATCATCAGAAGGCGCCACACCATAAGAAGAAACAGGAGGATCACCAGAATGGCTCCCACAAGCCCAAACTCTTCACAGACAATAGAAAAAATCATATCATTCTGGGCTTCCGGCACAAATCCCAGCTTCTGCATGCTGTTTCCGTAGCCCACTCCGAAGAGGCCGCCGGAGCCGATGGCGTAGAGCCCCTGGAGGGTCTGGTATCCCTTCTCATAGGCCTCCGGGTTGCGCCAGATAGCCAGGCGCTCCAGCCGATAGGATTCCACGCTAAGGAAAATGGCCAGAAAGCCCACTCCCAGGATTCCCATCCCGATAAACTGGAAATACTTGGGGCTTGCCACAAAGACCAGGATCACGGCAATTCCCATAATGATAATGGCCGTGCTTAAGTTGTTGGTTCCCACCAGCCCCACAATGGGAAGAATCAAAAGCATCACCAGAAACATCTGTTTTAAAGAAGTCATCTTCCGCACCCGCCGGCTGATCACCGAAGCCAGAAGGAGAATCACCGCCAGTTTGGCAAACTCCGAGGGCTGGAAAGAAAGAGGGCCTAAGGAAAGCCAGCGCTTGGAACCGTTGTACTCATCCCCAAAGAAGAGAACTGCCGTGGAAAGCACCAGGGACATGAGATACCCAAGGACAGCCAGGCGCTCCCATCTGCGGTAATCAATCTGGGATACCGCATACATGGCTGCCAGGCCGATGGAGGTGGCAAAGAGCTGTTTTTTCAGATAATAGGCTCCGTCTGCAAACTTCACCCGGCCGTTGTAGGCACTGGTGCTGTAAAGCATAACAAGTCCGAACACCACCAGAATCAGCACTGCCAGCAACAAGCCGTAGTCAAAAGGCTCCCGCCTCTCCCTTTTTGCCTTTCCGTTGGTATCCGGACCTGCCATAGAATCACCTCAGAACACATGATAGCTCTCTGACGTACTCTTTGAACATGTTTCCTCTCTGCTCGTAATTATCAAACATCCCCCAGCTTGCACAGGCGGGAGAGAGAAGCACCGCATCCCCGGGCCTTGCCTTTGCGGCACACAAGTCCACGGCCTCCCTAAGGCTTCCGGCAAAGAGGATGTTGGTAAACCCATACCTCCTGGCCGTAGCGGCAATCTGCTCCGCCGTATCCCCCAAAAGCACCAGCCACCGGACCTTTCCCTCAAAGGACTTCACCCAGTCGTCAAACTCCACATGTTTGTCAAAGCCGCCCCCGATAAGATCGGAAGAGCGTCGTGTAGGGAAAGAGTGTAGAT
>CAJUMM010000021.1:0-2507 GCA_910586955.1 uncultured Lachnospiraceae bacterium
GGCCCAGAAGCTGGGCCTTGAGTCGGACGATATTTCCCTGGTATTTCCGGCACTGATCATTTACAAGCGTCTCATTGAGGAGACGGGAGCGGAGAATATCTGGATTCCGGGATTGAATTTGAGCGACGGCCTGGCCTATGATTACGCAGAGAAGAAGAAAATTTTCAAGTCCAGCCACAATTTTGAGAATGATATCATTGAGGCGGCGAAAAATATTGCCAAGCGCTACCAGAGCAACAAGACCCACCTGGCAGGGATGGAATATCTGGCTTTGACGATTTTCGACAAGATGAAGCGGATTCACGGAATGAGCAGGCGGGACCGGCTTCTGCTCCAGATTGCCGTGCTCCTTCATGACTGCGGAAAGTATATCAGTATGAACCATACGGCGGAGTGTTCCTACCAGATTGTGATGTCCACGGAGATCATCGGGCTTTCCCACCGGGAACGGGAGATTATTGCCAGCGCCATCCGGTTCAACACGGAGGAGTTTGTGTCCTTTGAGGAGTTTGCCATTGGGTCCAGCCTGGACCGGAACGACTATCTTCTGACAGCCAAGATTAGTGCCATTCTCCGGGTGGCCAACTCCATGGATCGCAGCCATAAGCAGAAATTTAAGAATGTGAAAGTGACCTTAAAGGAACGTGAGCTTCTGGTGGTAGTGGATACGGTGGAGGATATCACCTTAGAGCAGGGGCTTTTCTCCAACAAGGCGGAATTTTTCGAGACGATTTTCAGTATCAGGCCCGTTATCCGGCAGAAAAGGCAGGTGTAGAGCGTGGAAAAGACAGAGTATACCAAGTATGAATATTACAGCAACCGGGAGCTTTCCTGGCTGGCGTTTAATGAGCGGGTGCTGAGCGAAGCCAGGGACAAGAGCATTCCTCTCTTTGAACGGCTGAAATTTTTAAGCATTACGGCCTCTAATCTGGATGAGTTCTTTATGATCCGGGTGGCCTCTTTGAAAGACATGGTACACGCCAAGTATACCAGGAAAGATATTGCCGGGATGACGCCCCAGGAACAGCTGGAGAAGATCACGGAGGCCACCCGCAATATGGTAAACCTCCAGTATTCCACTTATTCCCGGTCCCTTTTGCCCCTTTTGCGCCAGCACGGGCTGACGGTGATTCAGGAGCATGAGGATCTGGACGAGGAGCAGGCCAGGTATGCGGACCGGTATTTCCGGGAAAATGTCTATCCGGTCCTGACGCCCATGGCGGTAGATTCTTCCCGGCCCTTTCCGCTGATCCGGAACAAATCTTTGAATATCGGAGCCCTGCTCTCCAAAAAGAACGAGAAGACGGAGGAGCTGGAGTTTGCCACAGTACAGGTTCCGTCGGTGCTTCCCAGGATTGTGCGGCTTCCCGACGCCGAGGACGGAACCCAGGTGGTGATTCTTTTGGAAGAACTCATTGAGCGGAATATGCAGCAGCTGTTCCTAAGCTACAACATTGTCTGCGCCCACCCCTACCGGCTGATGCGCAATGCAGATTTGACCATCGAGGAGGACGAGGCGGCGGATTTGCTCAAAGAGATTCAGAAGCAGCTGAAAAAGCGCCAGTGGGGAGAGGCCATCCGTCTGGAAGTGGAAGACAAGATGGATAAGCGCCTGCTGAAAATTCTCCGCAAGGAGCTGAATATCAAGGAGGACGCCCTCTATAAGATCAGCGGCCCCCTGGATTTGACTTTTCTGATGAAAATGTATGGCATGGACGGCTTTGAGGCCTTGAAAAATCCCAGGCATGTGCCTGCAGCGGTGAAAGAACTGCCGCCGGACTGCGATATTTTTGAGGAGATCCGCAAAGGAGACATTCTGCTTCATCATCCCTACCAGACCTTTGATCCGGTGGTGAAATTTGTGCGGGACGCATCGGTGGATCCCAAAGTCCTTGCCATTAAGCAGACCTTGTACCGGGTCAGCGGCAATTCCCCTATTATTGCGGCTCTGGCCCAGGCGGCGGAGAATGGCAAGCAGGTATCGGTCCTGGTGGAGCTGAAGGCCCGTTTTGATGAGGAAAATAACATTCTCTGGGCCAAGATGCTGGAGAAGGCGGGCTGTCATGTGATTTACGGCCTGGTAGGTTTAAAAACCCACAGCAAAATTACCTTGGTGGTCCGGCGGGAGGAGGATGGTATCCGCCGTTATGTGCATCTGGGAACGGGGAATTACAATGATTCTACGGCGAAACTGTACACGGATCTGGGACTTTTAACCTGCTCCGCACCTATCGGGGAGGACGCAACGGCCGTGTTCAACATGCTGTCCGGTTATTCGGAGCCGGCGGGCTGGAACAAGCTCTCCCTGGCACCTCTGTGGCTGAAGGAGCGGTTCCTCCAGCTGATTCACAGGGAGGCGGAACATGCCAGAAAGGGAGAACCGGCCCGGATTACGGCGAAGATGAATTCCCTCTGCGACCGGGAAGTGATCGAGGCTTTGTACCAGGCATCTGCGGCGGGTGTACGGATTGATCTCATTGTCCGGGGGATCTGCTGCCTGCGGGTGG
>CAJUMM010000021.1:2517-22848 GCA_910586955.1 uncultured Lachnospiraceae bacterium
GCGAGCATATTACGGTGCGCTCCATTGTAGGTAATTTCCTGGAACACAGCCGGATTTTCTACTTTTATAACAACGGGCAGGAGGAGGTCTACTGTGCCAGCGCCGACTGGATGCCCCGGAATCTGGAGAAGCGGGTGGAGATCCTGTTCCCCATAGAGCGGGAGGAGCTGAAGCGGGAAGTGATGCACATCCTGGATATGGAGCTTGAGGACAACGTAAAGGCTCATGTGCTTAAGCCGGACGATACCTATGTGAAGGTGGACCGCCGGGGCAAAGTTTCCGTAAATTCCCAGGAGTCTTTTGTGGCGGAAGCCCTGGAGAAGACGAAGGCGGCGGAGACGGCAAAAAGCAGGGTGTTTATTCCGGAGGAGCCGGTGGAATGAGGCGTTTTGTATCTCTGGGAATCGCAATTTGCAGCCTCCTTTTCCTGCTCCTGTTTTTCAATAGACTGGAAAGCGCAAGGGAGGCAATGGCAGAGGCGGAATTAGCGCCTGGATTTTTCTTGACGTGTGGAGAAGAGACGGTATACCCTTGGTCATTTGGCAGTGAAACTTATTTTTTCCTTCCCTCTTATTTTGACTGGAGGCAGACAGAGCTGGAAGTGTCTGGCGGAGAGCTGTATGTGGAGGAGCAGAGGGCGGAGTCCGGTATCGTAGCGGGACGTTTTGAAAAGGAAATGCCGTATTTTTACCGTTTTGTTTCCGGAGGAGAGATGAGCGGAAACCTTCTGTTCCTGCAGTCAGGCAATCTCGGGACCGTGTTTATTGAGACGGAAAGCGGTTCCATGGCTCATGTTGATACGGATAAGGAAAACAGGGAGTCCGGGAAGATCTTGGTGAAGGATCAAGAGGGAAATACCCTTTACCAGGGAGCGCTGGATTCCATAAAAGGCAGAGGGAATGCTACTTGGCAGGCGGAGAAGAAATCTTACGGGATTAAACTTTTTTATCCGGCAGATCTTTTCGGCATGGGAGAGGGTGAAAACTGGATTTTACTTGGGAATACCTTTGACTGCAGTAAGATCCGCAACAAGCTCTCCCTGGATATGGCGAAAGCCTTTGGCCTGAAAGGGACTCCGGATTGTGAATGGGTAGATCTCTATTTAAACGGGCAATATCACGGCAATTATTTATTGTGTGAAAAAATTGAAATCGGGGATGAACGGGTAGGGATTACCGATTTGGAAGGGGAAACAAAACAGCTGAACCAGGATTTAAAGCAGTCGGAAACTGTGACTTCAGGAAACCGGAAGGGCCTCGCGGCAGAGAAGAACCCGGAGGATCTGACAGGGGGATATATTATTGAGCGGGATTTGTATTCTTATGACAGCGTCAGCAGTTTTGTCACAGATAATGGAGACCCCTTTTCCCTGAAGGCACCTCAGTATGCCACCATAGAACAGGTGGATTACATTGCCGATTACGTCCAGCAGATTGAAGACGGGATTTTATCTGGAGACGAAGCAGTTTTTGCGTATATGGATTTGGAATCCTCCGTTTTGCGGTATTTACTGGAAGAGGTGGTTTTAAACACGGATTTTGGAATCACCAGCATGTTCTTTTATAAAGAGCGCCAGGATCCGCTGCTGTATGCAGGCCCGGTCTGGGATTATGATCGCAGCATGGGAGCCAATGGCTTTATGTATTCGGATATTCTCCTTGCACTGGAGATACAGGATTATAAGGAGCAGAGTTCTTTGAGTTGGTACCCTTATTTGTATGAGAATCCGGTTTTTTACAGAGAAATGGTAGAGCAGTATCAAAAGACCGTGAAGCCTTACGTGATGTATCTGATGGAGGAAAAAATTGATTCTTACAGGGAGGAAGTGTACCCTTCCGCAAGGCTTGACTCCATTCGCTGGCCGGCCCAGGGATTTGACGTGGGTTATTATCAGGAATTTGAACATAACCTAGAATTTATTAAATTTTTTCTGGGTAGGCGCCTTTCTTTTTTGGATCGGCAGTGGCTGGGCACGGATCAGGCTTATGGCCCCCAGGGGGATGGGCAGTGGCATGAAGTGACCTTTGAGGGTAGGGAGCAGACGGAAACGTTCCGTATTTTAGATGGGGAATGTGTGACCGATACTCCGGATGAACTTTTGGAAGAGGGGCAATGGTGGATGAACCGCTGGAACCGTATTGTTTATTCATCCCAGCTGCCGGTTTATGAGGACGTGGTCTACCGGGCCGTATCGGATTAAAACTATAAAAATCTTAAGAAAATAGGGATAGACAACAGCCCAAAACAGTGCTATACTGTAATGGTCGTCGGGTAAAAACAAGTAGCCCGGCATACAAGAAATTACCTATTTTCTAAGAAAAGAGAGGGGAAAAAAGTATGAAAAAGATTGTAAGCAGCTTATTGGTACTCTGTATGGCATTTGCCCTGACCGCTTGCGGCGGCAAGGAGCAGACTCTGGTTCTTCGTTCCGAGCAGGAGCAGAATGGTCTGTCCATGGTAGACACCATGACCCTGAATGCAAAGGGCGACAAGATTCAGAAGATGACGGAAGTTATTGAGCTGGATATGTCTTCTTTTGACGAGACACAGCAGGCTACCTTGGTTGCAGTTTATGATGAGATGGTGAACTCCTACAATTCTGTAGACGGCGTAACGGCTACCGGAGAAGGCGGAGAGGGAACCTACACCATCAATGTTGAGATTGATACCACCGGCGACGCAGTTGCAAAGCTGGCAGAGCAGGGTCTTCTGCAGATTACCGGAAATGCAGACGGGGCTCTTTCCCTGAAGGCAACGAAGGAAGCTCTGACAGGCAGCGGATATACCGTAGTTGAGTAAAGCGTTTCTGTCATAAGAATGAAATAAAAAGAAACCTGGCATGGCCGGGTTTCTTTTTTGTCTGCCGGAGAGGGAACAGTTCCGGAACGCGGGCCGGCTCCAGATTTTACAGCATAAATTTCTCAATGATTTCCGCAATTCCGGAATGATTGTTGTCCCGCTCTGTAATGTAGGAGGCGTAGGGAAACATCTCCGGATCTGCATTTTTCATTACACAGGGAGTGTGGACAGCCTGCAGCATGGAAATATCATTCTCGGCGTCTCCGGCAGCTAAGGTGTTTTCCGGGGAAATGCCAAGATAATCGCTGATAAAGCGGACACCGCTTCCCTTATTGATGCCCTCCGGGAGGAATTCCAGATACATGTCGCAGGAGAAGAACATGTCAATATGGTTCTCTTTGGCCCAGGGTTCCATGTGCTTCCGGAAGGCTTCCAGATGGCTTCGGTGGCGGAGATCGATAAAGAGCAGTTTGATGGGGTCTTCCTCCAAAACGGCAGTCACATCTTCCACCACCTCATAGGGGAGCAGGGTGGAAGCAGAGTAATACTGCATTTCCTCATCCTCCCGCTCGCAGAGGGCCGCCGTTTTAGAATAGGTCTGGGGATGGATGCGGAATTTGTAAGCTTCTTCAAAAGCTTCCCGGATACAGTCCCGGTGTACGCCCTGATAGAAAATGGTCTCCTTGGCATGGGCATCATAGATCAGAGCTCCGTTGGAGGTGATGGCGTAACAGCCCGGAGTGGTCAGCCCCAGTTTTTCTACCTGGATGGCAGTGCTGGCAAGAGGCCGCCCGGTGGTGACTACTACAGCATGTCCAAGAGCCGTGGCCCGGCGGATGGCATTTAAGTTTTCCGGAGTAATTTCTTTGGAATCTGTCAACAGGGTTCCGTCCAGATCTACAAACAGTACTTTCTTTTCCATAAATAAAACTCCCTTCCGTTTCAAAAAGCGTTCCTATTATAGCATAAATAAAGGGGGAAGTATAGTTTTTCTGAAATATTCCCATACTAAAAAAGAAGCTGAAAAATTTTCATAAGGAGCGGAAGAGATGGGAGAGCTGTCTAAAAATTTAAACGAAAATGTGAAGCGTCTCAATGAAATTTTAAATCTGGATACCAATTTTGATCTGATCCGGAAGGGAATTACCATTGCCGGGAAAGATGCCTGCATCTACTTTATTGACGGATTTCTGGAGGAGGCCATTATGGAGAAGCTGATGGAGTTTTTCTATAAGCTGAAGCCGGAGGAGCTGCCGAAGACGGCGCAGCAGATGGTGGATCATGTGGTGCCCTACGTGGAGGTAACCGCCATAGATAAAGTGGATCTGCTGCTGCAAAATCTCTTGTCCGGCGTGACCTGCCTTCTGATCGACGGCTATGACGCCTGTATCGGCCTGGACTGCCGTTCCTATCCCATGCGGAGTGTGGATGAGCCCTCCAAGGATAAGGCCCTCCGGGGATCCAAGGACGGCTTTGTGGAGACCCTGGTGTTTAATACGGCGCTGATCAGGCGGAGGATCCGCAGCCCCAGGCTTTCTATGGAGATTCTGACGGCTGGAAAGACCTCCCGGACGGATATAGTAGTCTGCTATATGGAGGACCGGGTGGACCGGAAGCTTCTGCGGGAGATCCGGGGGAGAATTCACACCATTCAGGTGGATGCCCTGACCATGAATCAGGAGAGCCTGGCGGAGTGCATTTATGAGCGGAAATGGTTCAATCCTTTCCCGAAATTCAAATTCACCGAGCGGCCGGATGCAGCGTCGGCAGCTATTCTGGAGGGAAATATTGTGATTCTGGTGGATAATTCTCCCCAGGCTATGATTGTTCCCACTTCTATCTTCGATATTGTGGAGGAGGCGGACGACTATTATTTTCCCCCGGTTACGGGCTCCTATCTCAGGCTGTCCCGGTTTTTGATTGCGCTGATTACCCTGTTTCTCACCCCGGTGTTTCTGCTTCTCTTCCAAAATCCCCAGTGGATTCCCCCATGGCTGTCCTTTATCCAGATTAAGGACCCTGTAAATGTGCCCATTGTCTGGCAGTTCTTTATGCTGGAGCTGGCCATCGACGGCCTGCGCCTGGCAGCAGTCAATACTCCCAGTATGCTCAGCACTCCTTTGAGCGTGGTAGCCGGTATCGTTCTGGGACAGTTTACGGTGGATTCCGGCTGGTTCAATGCGGAAGTGATGATGTATATGGCCTTTGTAGCCATTGCCAACTACACCCAGTCCAGCTATGAGCTGAGCTATGCCCTGAAATTTATGCGCCTGATTATGCTGGCTCTGACGGCTCTCTTTGACCTTTGGGGGTTCCTGGCGGGGCTTGCTATTACCGTTATAGCTATTGTGGGAAACAAAACCATTGCAGGGAAAAGCTATATTTATCCCCTGTTTCCCTTAAACTTAAGGCAGTTAAAAAAGCGGTTTCTCAGGCTGCGGCTGTCGGAGGAGACCGGAAGGAGAGAATGATCGCATTTTTCGTTCACAATTTCCCATTTTTGTGCTATACTAATAGACAGGCAAAAATTCAGTACGGAAAGGGAAGGATACCATGGACGAAAAGATCAGTTTTTCTATACTGGAGATCGGGGAGACAAAGGATAAACAGGCCATACAGGATGCCTACCGGCGTCTTTTGGTAAAGGTAAACCCGGAGGACGATCCGGAAGGGTTTAAGCGCCTGCGGGAAGCTTATGAAGCGGCCAATGCCTATGCGGACCGGCCGGATGTGCTTGAGAAAGCGCCGGAGACCCCCATAGAATTTTGGATGGATAAGGTGAAGAAGGTGTATTTTTCGCTTTCCCACAGGCTCAATCTGGAGTGCTGGAAAGAGATCCTCCAAGATGAGCTCTGTCTGAACCTGGATACCGGCATGGAGGCCAGGGATACGCTTCTTGGTTTCCTGGCGGACAGTTACCGGGTGACCACCGATGTGTGGAAAATGATTGACAAGACCTTTAACCTCCAGGAAGAGCGGGAAGAGCTCCTGGAGAAGTTCCATCCCAATTTTATAGATTTCGTCATGCACCAGTGCCAGAGTGATGATAATTTCCCCTATGAACTTTTTGAAGGGGAGGACGACGCAGATTACGATACCTTCCTGTATCATTACTACGATCTCTGCCGCCAGATTGACAGCCGGGATCTGGATACGGCGGGGAAGACCCTGGAGACCCTGTCCCATCTTCCCATAAGCCATCCCTATCTTGAGCTGGAACAGGCCAGGTATGACAGATGCCAGGGAAGACTGCCGGAAGCTGCAGGCCGCATACACCGGCTTCTGGAGATTCTGCCGGAGGATATGCGCCTGCTGGTCTACGGAGGAGAGATTTTCTGGGAGAACGGAGAGAAAGATCTCTCGGCCCAGTGTTTTGAAAAGGTGCTGAAAGACTGCAGTACCCATTATATGGCCAATAAATATACGGCCATGTACTATCTGGACAAGAAAGAATATGAGAAGGCCAAGGAGTACTGCGTGGAGGCCTTAAGGGTCAGTTCCCAGGAAGAGGCCCTTCTTAACTGCATGCACGGGATCAACGAAGAACTGATCCGCATTTACGAAGATCGCCAGGCAGAAGGAGAGCTGTCGGATGAGGATTTGATGGAGCTTGGCTGGTGCTATCTCCAGAACGAGCAGCCAGAGAAAGGTGTGGCCCTTCTGGAAGGACGCAGCGTTTCGGATAAGCACATTGCAGAGTTTCACAACCTGCGCTCCAAGTTCTATTTTGTGGTAAACCGTTTTGCCGATGCGGCCCAGGAGGCAAGAAACTGCATTCCCTGCATTGAGACCGAGGCCAAAGCCCGGGAAGCGGAGGCAGAGGAGGATAAAAAGGGTGAGCAGCAGGAGCGGGTTCCGGGGCGGATTGCCGCGGCCTGTGAGATTATCGCCAAATCCCTCCATATGCTGGCCAAGGAAGAAGGACTTCCCAAGGAAGAGAAAGATTCCTGTTTTGAGCAGGCTATGGAGGCCATTGACCAGGCTTTAGAGAATGAACCGGAGAACCGGGGATACCGGATTGAGAAGATCCAGATTCTCATGGACGAGGGGGCGTATGAGAAGGCCATAGATATCTGTGACGAGATGGTCAAAACGGATCGGGAAGATTTTTATGCTTATGTGCTGCGGCAGAAATGCTGCTATGAGATGCACAACGGCCAGGGCGTGGTAGATAATTTCTACGATGCCAAAAATATTTATGCAGGGTATCCGGAGATCTATGAGCTGGCGGCGGACGTGTTTATCCGCTACAGCCAGTATGAGGATGCCAAAGGAATTTTAAAGCAGGCGGAGGAGGCCCAGGTGGGGAGCCCCAAGCTTGATCTGATAAAGCTGACCATTCAAAGGGAGACGGCGGAAAAGGATGAGGAATATCAGGATGCCTACACCCAGGCCTGCGAGCTTTTAAAGAAATTCCGGGAACATGCGGATCAGGTGTCGGATAAGGATATGGCGGAGATGTATTACGAGATAGCCAGGTGCAGCCGGGGCATTGATCAGCATCAGGAGGCCCTGCGGTACATACAGGAGGCCTGCAGGCTCCATATGGATAAGCTTTACCGCTGGATCCGGGCCAACACTCTGGCGGATTTGAAGGAATATGACAAAGCCATGGAGGATTACCTCATCTGTGCCAAGGAGTACGGGGACAATGAGGTGGTCTATGAGAACATGGCCCGCTGCTATGATAATATGGGAAACTGGCGCAAAGCGGTTTATTATTTAAAGAAAACCCTGAAGGTCAATCCGGAGAATCCCAGGGCTAACAGCCGGATTGTGGATATTCTCACGGACCGGCTGAAAGCCACGGGAAACCGGGAGTACTACAAGGAGGCCCTGCCCTTTGCCACCCGGCAGCTGGAGCTGAAAGCTACGGCTTATTACTACATTGAGCGGGGGCTTCTGCATATGGAGGCCAGCGCCTGGAAGGAAGCGGAAGCAGATTTTGTGAAGGCGGCGGAATTGGAGCCTGACAATACTTTTGCCTACAACAACCGGGGCTGTATTTACAAGTATCTGGAAGAGTATGAGAAGGCTCTGGAGCTGTTTGCCAAGGCCGTGGAGGTGATGGAGGAGAGGGAGACCCTGATTCCCTACACCAATTCCGGCAACTGCTATGAGCGCATGTGCGATTACGGGAAGGCTCTGGAGTGGTATCAAAAGGGAAGCCAGCTGTTTCCCAAGAACCGGAGCATCCGCAAGGATATTATCCGGATCTATAAAAAAATGGGATTTTTGGAGAAAGCCCTGGAGGAGGCCAGGAATTTCTATGGCCCGGATACGGCCCAGTTTTTCTTGGAAGCCGGGGAGATCTATGTGCAGATGAAGCGGTATGATAAGGGTGTGTCCATGTACCAGGCGGCCCGGAAGAAAGGCGGGGAGAACGAGGCAGATGCCATAAGCCGGATTGGGGACGTGTACCTCTACTATAAAAAGAAGACAAAGAAGGCCCTGGAGCTGTATCTGAAAGCCCTGGAGCTTACGAAAAAAGGTGAAGGGAATTACGATTATTACTGCAGAAGGGTCATGGAGTGCTACCATGAGCTGGGAAGGCCCGGGGATGGGCTTCCTTACCAGAAGCTGGTCTATGAATCCTGGATCGCCCGCTACGGCAGCATCGACAATTATCTCCAGAATTTTTATTACCGGAAATCCCGGCTGTACAGCATGGGATCCATGTATTACTATGTGGGGGATATGGAGAAGGCCAGGGAGTACTTAGAGCAGATTGGCCGGGAGAGCAAGTGCCGTCACTGCAATTATAAAGAGTGCGAAGACTACTGGGAGGCTATGGGCTTTTTAAGGGAGGCGGAAGGCCGCCTGGAGGAGGCTCTGGAGTGCTACGGGAAGGCCTGCAAGGAGTCCAAAGCCAACAATCTGAGTATTGCCAAGGTGGAGAAGCTTACAAAGCAGCTTCAGAAACAGCGCAGAAAATTTTAGACTTACATAGAACCAGAGGGAAGAGACATGATAATAGGAATCGATTTAGGAACAACCAACAGCCTGGCAGCGTATTTTTCGGAGGACGGACCGAAGATTATTCCCAACCGGCTGGGGAAACATCTGACGCCTTCCATTGTGAGCGTAGATGAGAAGGAACAGATCTATGTGGGAGAGACGGCCCGGGAGCGGGGGCTTCTCTATCCGGGAACCACGGCCCAGGTCTTTAAGCGCAGCATGGGAAGCGCCAAGAAGTTTGATCTGGGGTATAAGCAGTTTACGGCGGAGGAACTGTCCTCCTTTGTCCTGCGCTCCCTGAAGGAAGATGCGGAGGAATATCTGAAAGAGGAAGTCACGGAGGCAGTTATCAGCGTTCCCGCCTACTTTGACGACAAGCGGCGCAAAGCCACCAAGCGGGCCGGAGAACTGGCGGGGCTTAAGGTGGAGCGGATCATCAGCGAGCCTACGGCGGCGGCCATTGCCTACGGCCTGTATGAGAAGACGAAAAACACCAAATTCCTGGTTTTTGACCTGGGAGGCGGAACCTTTGACGTGTCCATCCTGGAACTGTTCCAGAATATCCTGGAGGTCCGGGCCGTGGCAGGGGACAATTATCTGGGAGGGGAGGATTTTACGGAGGTGCTGGAGAAGCTGTTTCTCCAGAAGAAGGAGCTTGATAGGGATTCCCTGGATGCCAAGACCCGGGGAATGCTCCACAAGGCGGCGGAAAGCTGCAAAATCGGCTTTACGGACAGCACGAAATCCCTGTTCTCCTGTAACCTGAACGGACAGGCGGAGGAACTGGAGATTTCCCTGAAGGAGTATGAGGAGCTCTGTGAGCCTCTCCTGGACAAGATCCGCAAGCCCGTCCAGCGGAGCCTTTCGGACGCTCATATCAAACTTTCGGATATTGACGTTGTGGTGCTGGTAGGCGGGGCTACCAGGCTTCCGGTGGTGAAAAATTTTATTGTGAAGCTGTTCCGGAAATTTCCGGATACCTCCGTCCATCCCGACGAGGCGGTAGCCCTGGGAGCAGCCATCCAGGCGGCGATGAAGGAGCGGAACCAGGCGGTAAAGGAAGTGATCTTAACGGATGTCTGTTCGTTTACCCTGGGAACGGAAGTGACGGTAAACCGGGGGAACGGCCGCTATGAGTCCGGGCATTACTGTCCTATCATTGAGCGCAATACGGTGATTCCGGCCAGCCGGACGGAGCGCTTCTACACCCTTCACGACGATCAGGCCAAGATTACCATCAACATCCTTCAGGGGGAAAGCCGTTTTGCGGCCAACAACCTGCTTTTGGGGGAACTGACGGTAAACGTGCCCAAGAACCGGGCAGGGGAAGAGTCCGTGGATGTCACCTACACTTACGATATCAACTCCATCCTGGAGGTGGAAGTAAAAGTGCTTTCCACCGGGGAGGTGAAGAAGCAGATCATCAAGAGCAAGGAAAATGAGATGACGGAGGAGGAGATCAAGGAGCGCATGGAGGAATTGTCCTACCTGAAAATCCATCCCAGGGATCAGGAGGAGAATAAGCTTCTGCTGCTCCGGTGCGAGCGGCTCTACGAGGAGAGCATGGGTGACGCACGCCGGGTGATTGACAGCGAGATCCGGAAGTTTGAGGAGGCCTTAAATACCCGGGACCGGGGAAAGATTGAGGAAGGCCGGGCGGCTTTGAAGCAGGCCTTGAAAGAGCTGGAGGAAGAACTGTAGAAGGAGGAAACCTGTCATGTCCATTGAACTTGTGCGCAGATATTTCCGGGAACTGGGAATGGAGGAGCGCATTTTGGAATTTGAGGAGTCCAGTGCCACGGTGGAACTGGCGGCCAGGGCAGTGGGCTGTGAACCTGCCCGGATTGCCAAAACCCTGTCATTCAAAGTGGGGGAGGAGCCTGTGCTGATTGTGGCGGCCGGGGACGCCAAGATTGACAACCGTAAGTACAAAGATACCTTCGGAAAGAAGGCGGTGATGCTTACCCGGGAGGAAGTGGAGGACCGGATTGGCCATGCCGTAGGCGGCGTCTGCCCCTTCGGTGTGCCGGAAGAAGTGAAGGTGTATCTGGATGAATCCCTGAAGCGTTTTTCCACAGTGTTTCCCGCAGCCGGAAGCTCCAACAGCGCCATTGAGCTGAATCTTGCGGAGCTTGAGCGCTGCTCACAGGCAGCCGGATGGGTGGACGTATGCAAGGGGTGGCAGGAGGCAGAGGCGTGAGCCGGTATTTCCCGCTATTTGTGAACCTGGAAGGCAAAGAGGTTCATGTCTTCGGCGCCGGAACCGTGGCAGCCAGAAGGATTTTAGCCTTGCTGGAGTTCGGCTGCAGGCTTAAGGTGACTGCACCGGAGGCCGGGGAGGAAGTGAGGAGGCTGGCAAGGGAGGGCAGGCTTGCGTGGGAGAAAGCCCTCTACTGCCCGGGGATGGCAGCAGGGGCGGTTCTTGTGCTGGCGGCCACGGACAGCCAGGCGGTAAACCGCAAGATCCGGGAAGAATGCCGGGAGCTTGGAATCCCGGTGAATGTGAGCAGCGACCAAAGCCTCTGCGATTTCTATTTCCCGGGACTGGCCAGGAAAGGAGACCTGGTGGTGGGCGTCACGGCGGGAGGAGCGGATCACAGGCTGGCCCGGAAGGTGACGGAACAGATCCGGGAGGTTTTAGGAGGGGATGATTGATATGGAAATGATAATCAGGCCGAGACGCCTGCGGAATGGTGTAAATCTGCGGAAGATGGTCCGGGAGACCAGGATGGATAAAAGTTCCCTGATCTATCCCATGTTTGTGAAGGAGGGAACCGGGATCCGGGAGGAAATTCCCACGATGCCCGGGCAGTTCCGGTACAGCGTGGATCAGATGCCCTATGCCCTGGAGGACCTCTTAAAGGCCGGGGTGGGAAGTGTTATGTTTTTCGGAATCCCGGATCACAAGGACTCCCACGGGAGCGGGGCTTATGCGGAGGACGGAATTGTGCAGAAAGCCTTCCGGGAGGCGAAGAAGCGGTTTCCGGATCTCTACTGTATCGGTGACGTGTGCATGTGCGAGTACACCTCCCACGGCCACTGCGGCATTCTCCGGGGGGAGTATGTGGACAATGACCAGACTCTGTCCTATCTGGCAAGGATTGCCCTCTCCCAGGTCCAGGCCGGGGCGGATATGGTGGCTCCCTCGGATATGATGGACGGACGGGTGGAGGCCATCCGCACTATGCTGGATGAAAATGGCTATGGGGAGACGCCCATTATGTCCTATGCGGTAAAATATGCCTCGGCTTTCTACGGGCCCTTCCGGGATGCGGCGGGGAGTGCCCCGGCCTTTGGTGACCGGAAATCTTATCAGATGGATTACCATAATGTCCGGGAGGCAGTAAAGGAAGCCATGCTGGATGCCGGGGAGGGGGCGGATATTCTTATGGTGAAGCCGGCCATGAGCTATCTGGATGTGATATCCAGGGTGAAAGAGGTTACGGATCTTCCCATAGCCGCCTACAGCGTCAGCGGCGAGTATGCTATGATTAAGGCGGGGGCTGCCCTGGGGTATGTGGATGAGGCTTCCATTATCTGTGAGACAGCTGCAGGCGCCTACCGGGCCGGAGTGGATATTTACCTGACTTATTTTGCCAAAGAGATTGCAGGCTATATGGACGAGGGGAGAATCGGATAATGACACGATCGGAAATGCTATTTGAGCGGGCGGTAAAACGGATTCCCGGCGGGGTGAATTCCCCGGTCCGGGCTTTCGGCTCCGTAGGAGAGAAGCCCCGGTTTATTGTCTCCGCAGAGGGAGCTTATTTGACGGATGCGGACGGGCGCAGGTATCTGGACTATGTGGGCTCCTGGGGTCCCATGATTCTGGGACACAATCATCCGGCTGTCCGGGAAGCGGTTCTGGAGGCCTGCAGCCAGGGCTTAAGCTTTGGGGCCGCCACGGAGCGGGAGGTGGAGATGGCGGAGCTTATCTGCAGCTTGGTTCCTTCCGTGGAGATGGTGCGGATGGTCAATTCCGGCACGGAGGCGGTGATGAGCGCTATCCGGGCGGCGAGAGGCTACACAGGAAGAGACAAGATCCTCAAGTTCGCCGGCTGCTACCATGGCCACTGTGACGCCATGCTGGTGAAGGCGGGTTCCGGCGTGATGACGGCAGGCGTGCCGGACAGCGCAGGCGTTCCGGCCGGCTGTACAAAGGATACGCTGACAGCGGCCTACAACGATCTGCCGGGGGTGGAGGAGCTTTTCGCAGCTTGCGGTTCCGAGATCGCTGCGGTGATTGTGGAGCCCGTGGGAGCCAATATGGGCGTGGTTCTGCCGGAGGAGGGATTCTTGGAAGGCCTCCGGAGCCTGTGCAGCAGATACGGAAGCGTCTTGATTTTCGACGAGGTCATTACCGGTTTCCGGCTGGGACTGTCGGGAGCCCAGGGATATTTTGGGATCGAGGCGGATCTCACCACCTTCGGCAAGATTATCGGCGGCGGAATGCCGGTGGGAGCTTATGGGGGAAGACGGGAAATTATGGAGCTGGTGGCGCCTTTGGGCCCGGTCTATCAGGCGGGGACTTTAAGCGGCAATCCGGTGGCTATGGCGGCAGGACTGGCAGAGCTTCGGACCCTCCGGGATACGCCCGGGTTCTATGAGGAGCTTCACCGGAAATCCAGGATACTCTTCCAAGGCCTGGAAGGGCTTGTGAAGAAAGCCGGAAAGGCCTGCCGGTTCAATTACATCGGTTCTCTGGGCAGCCTGTTTTTTACGGGGCAGGAAGTGCGGGATTACGGGTCTGCCAAGACTTCGGATACGGAAGCTTATGCAGCATATTTTTCCCATATGCTGGACAGGGGCATTTACCTGGCACCCTCCCAGTTTGAGGCTATGTTCGTGTCCGCAGCCCTGACGGAGGAGGAGATTGGAAAGACCCTGGAAGCGGCGGAAAGCTTTTTAAATATCAATGGATAGATGGAGGAGAAGGGATGGATAAGAAAAAGTATGTAGCTTATGTGGGAACCTACACCCACGGAAGCAGTGTAGGCATTCATATTTTTGACCTGGATGTGGAAAACGGAGGGATGAAGGAGCGCAGGGTGGTTCCTATCAACAATCCTTCCTACATCAAAATGTCCCACAACGGAAAATTCCTGTATTCCATTGCAGACGAGGGTGTGCGTTCTTTTAATGTGCTGCCGGAGGGGGATCTGGAGCCTCGGGACTGCATCGGGATTGACGGAATGCGGGGCTGCTATCTTTCCACGGATCAGGATGACCGTTATCTCTTTGTGGCGGGCTGGCATGACGGGAAGGTAACCGTTCTCAAATTGAAGGAGAACGGGGATTTTGACCGGATTACGGACGGGATTTTCCATAAGGGCCTTGGCAGCGTGGCGGAGCGGAATTTCCGTCCCCATGTGAACTGTGTCAATCTGACTCCGGACGGAAGATATCTCTGTGCGGTGGATCTGGGTACGGATCAGATTAAAATTTACAAATTTGATGAGAGGACCGGGAAAATATCCCTGGTAGATCTCCTGATGTGCGAATTAAATTCGGCTCCCCGGATTATAAAGTTCAGCCGCAGCGGCAATTTCGCCTACGTCATCAGTGAGTTGAAGAATTATATTACCGTATACCGCTATGACGGAAGCGGGAAAAGCCCCTCTTTTGAGCTGATTCAGACCGTGCCTACCCTGAACGATTACCATTCTGCTACCAGCGCTGCCTGCGCCCTGCGGTTCTCCAAGGACGACAGCAAGGTGCTGTGTACCAACGCCGGGGACAATACGGCAGGTGTCTTTCACGTGGATCGGGAGACCGGGCTTCTGGAGCGCATCTGCGTCCTTCCCATCAGCGGGGATTATCCGAAGGCCATCGATTTCTTCCCGGACAACCGGCATATTATGTCCCTGAATCATGAGAGCAACAGCATCACGGTTTTTGAAGTCCATTATGAGAAAAAATACTTTACTATGAAGGGAAAGCCCATTCCCATTGAGACCCCCAACTGCATTCTGGTGTCGGAGGTATAAAAGTGCAAAAGAGGGCTTGAAAAAAGCGGCCAAACCAACTAAAATGAAGGTAAAAATACTACATAGAGAAGGAGAATGGATTATGAATTTCGTTGTTGAAACCTCTGCACGCCATGTGCATGTGACACAGGAGGATCTGGAGACCCTGTTCGGAAAGGGTTATGAGCTGACCAAGAAGAAGGATCTATCCCAGCCCGGCCAGTTTGCCTGCAATGAGAAGGTAACTATTGTTGGGCCCAAGAAAGAGATGGCGGCTTCTATTTTAGGACCCGTGCGTCCGGAGACCCAGATTGAGCTTTCCCTGACAGATGCCCGTTCCATCGGTGTGACGGCGCCTATCCGGGAGTCCGGGGACGTTGCCGGAAGCGGAGCCTGCAAGCTGGTAGGACCTGCAGGGGAAGTAGAGCTGAAGGAGGGTGTGATTGCCGCAAAGCGCCACATCCATGCTACTCCCGAGGATGCCGAGAAGCTTGGCGTGAAGGACAAGGATGTGGTATCCGTAAAGGTTGACACGGAAGGCAGAAGCCTGGTATTTGGCGATGTAATCGTCCGGGTAAGTCCCAAGTACGCATTGGCTATGCACATTGATACGGACGAGTCCAACGCAGCGGGCTGTGCCGGAACCGTATACGGTGAGATTGTAAAATAATCATTAAAAATAAAGGAGAATACTTGAAATGAAAGTATTAGTATTGAACTGCGGAAGCTCTTCCCTGAAATACCAGCTCATTGATATGGACAATGAGAATGTAATGGCAAAGGGCCTCTGTGAGAGAATCGGAATCGACGGTTCCAAACTGACCCACAAGGCAAATGACAAAGAACTGGTGATTGAGCAGCCCATGCCCAAGCACACGGAAGCCATTTCCCTGGTTATGAAGGCCCTGGTAGATCCGGAGTACGGCGTGATCACCGATACCAAGGAGATTGCCGCAGTGGGACACCGGGTTCTCCATGCAGGAACGGTTTACAGCGAGTCTATCGTAGTGAATGAAGACGTTAAGCGGGTGATCCGGGAATGCTTTGACTTGGGGCCCCTTCACAATCCGGCAAACTTGATGGGCATCGAGGCCTGCGAGGAGGCTATGCCGGGAACGCCCAACGTGGCCGTGTGGGATACCGCCTTCGGTATGGCTATGCCGGAGAAGGCTTATCTCTATGCCATTCCCCATGAGTACTATGAGAAATACAGCATCCGCCGCTATGGCTTCCACGGAACCAGCCATATGTTCGTGTCCGGAGAGGCCCTTAAGTTTGCAGGCCTTGACCCGGAGAAGGGCAAAGTGATTGTCTGCCATCTGGGCAACGGCGCCAGCATCTCCGCTTCCATCGGCGGCAAGTGCGTGGATACTTCCATGGGCCTGACCCCATTGGAAGGCCTGATTATGGGAACCAGAAGCGGCGACCTGGACCCGGCCGTGGTCCAGACCATCTGTAACAAAGAGGGCAAGGATGTAAATGAAGTGCTGAACATCCTCAATAAGAAATCCGGCGTTCTGGGAATGAGCGGCGGCGTGTCCAGCGACTTCCGTGATATCGAGAAAGCCCGGTCCGAGGGCAACCATCTGGCGGAGGTAGCCCTGGATGCCTTTATCTACCGGGTAGCCAAATACATCGGCGCCTACACGGCGGCCATGAACGGCGTGGATGCCATTGCCTTTACCGCAGGTGTGGGCGAGAATGATATCAAGAGCCGCAAGGCCATCTGCAGCTATCTGGGATATCTTGGCGTGGAGATTGACGACGAGGCCAATAACTGCCGGGGAAAGAACCAGATGATTTCTACTGCAGATTCCAAGGTGAAAGTGATGGTGCTTCCCACCAATGAGGAGCTGGCCATTGCCAGAGAAACCCTCCGTCTGGTAAAATAAAAATTAGTCTTGACAAACCTTGTGCCGCTGGGTATACTGGATAAGTGTGCATTAGGAGAGAACTATGCTGATTAACCTGACAGATGTTTTATCCTGCGAGGAGAAAACAGTGATGTGTAAGGTCTCCCTGGAACAGGAATCTTTTGATTCGGATCTGGGAAACTTTCCCATTGCAGAGAAGGCTCCCTTTGAGCTGGCCGTCACCAATCTGGGCGGAAAGAAGCTGCGGATTGCAGGCAGGGCGAAGCTTGCGGTGGTGATTCCCTGCGATCGCTGTCTGGAGAATGTGAAGACGCCCCTTGTGCTTGTCATAGACAGGGAGGTGGATCTGGAGCAGACTGCAGAAGGCAGGATAGAGGATTTGGACGAAACGGACTTTGTCATTGGATACAACCTGGATGTGGATAAGCTTATCTACAGTGAGATTTTGGTGAACTGGCCGATGAAAACTTTGTGCAGGGAGGACTGCAAAGGAATCTGCAGAAAGTGCGGGGCAAATCTCAATCACGGCGAATGCGGCTGTGATACAGCGGAATTGGATCCAAGAATGGCCGTAATAGCCGAGATATTTAAGAACAGTCATTAGAGGAGGTGTAACCGATGTCTATTTGTCCCAAAAATAAATCTTCCAGAGGAAGAAGAGATAAGAGAAGAGCAAACTGGAAAATGGGTGCCATGAATCTGGTAAAGTGCAGCAAATGCGGCGCGCTGATGATGCCCCACAGAGTATGCAAGGCTTGTGGCTCTTACAACAAGAAAGAGATCGTATCCGTAGATTAATACTGGATGTAAAAAGGGCTTTCCGGGAGACCGGGAGGCCCTTTTTGCATAGAAAAAAGAAGGATTTCCGGGAAAAAGGGAGCCCCAGGTTTTTTTGGGAAAAGAATAGGTTGATTTCTGGATTAATATTTAGTATGATGATATAGGATCTTTTCGGAGACATATCTGTTCCGGGATCCAGGAGAGAGCAGGAGGAAGATTCATGCAGGAAATGATTCGGGTTGCGGTAGATGCCATGGGCGGGGATCATGCGCCGGAGGAGATTGTCAAAGGTGCTGTGGAAGCCGTGGGTCTTAGCAGGGATATCAAAGTATTTCTTGTGGGAAAAAAGGAACTGGTTGAGGAAAAATTAAAGGCATATTCCTACGGGGAAGGGCAGATAGAGGTGGTGGAAGCCACGGAAGTCATCGAGACGGCAGAGCCGCCGGTAGCTGCCATCCGGAAGAAAAAGGACTCTTCCATCGTAGTGGGTTTGAAACTGGTAAAAGAGGGGAAGGCAGATGCCTTTGTCTCTGCGGGAAGCTCCGGAGCCGTTCTGGTAGGCGGCCAGCTTCTGGTGGGACGGATCAAAGGAGTGGAACGTCCGCCTTTGGCACCCTTAATTCCCACGGAAAAGGGAGTAGCCCTTTTAATTGACTGCGGAGCCAATGTGGATGCCAGGGCCTCCCATCTGGTGCAGTTTGCAAAAATGGGGTCCATTTATATGGAACACGTGGTCGGAGTCCCCAATCCCAAGGTGGCGATTGTCAATATCGGCGCAGAGGAGGAGAAGGGAAATGCCCTGGTAAAGGAAACTTTTCCGCTTTTGAAAGAGTGCGGGGATATCAATTTTATCGGCAGCATTGAGGCCCGGGAGATTCCCCACGGCCAGGCAGACGTGATTGTGTGCGAGGCTTTCGTGGGAAATGTTATCCTGAAGCTCTATGAGGGGGTGGGAGCCGTTCTGGTGAGTAAAATTAAGGACGGTATGAAGGCATCCTTCCGGAGCAAGTTAGGAGGCCTTCTGGTAAAACCGGCCCTGAAAGAAACCCTGAAATCTTTCGACGCCACGGAATACGGCGGAGCGCCCCTTCTGGGCCTTAACGGCCTGGTGGTGAAGACCCACGGAAGCTCCAAGGCCCAGGAAGTGAGAAATTCCATTCTCCAGTGCGTCACATTTAAGGAGCAGCATATTAATGATAAAATTAAAGAGAATATTATAAGAGAGGAGGGATGAGACGGTGGAATTTGAGAAACTGAAAGGAATTATTGCGGATGTCCTGAACGTGGATGCAGAAGAAATCACCATGGACACCACCTTTGTGGACGATCTGGGAGCGGATTCCCTGGATGTATTTCAGATTATTATGGGCATTGAAGAGGAATTTGACATTGAGATTGCACAGGAGGAGGCAGAAAAGATTGTTTCTGTCGGGGATGCAGTTGAGCAGATTAAGAACGCAGTAGGCTGAGGCAATGGGGAAGGGGCTGTTTACGGCAGCCTCTTTCGGTTTGTCTGGAAGGGAAGCAGGTATGAGATTGGAAGAACTGGAACAACAGATCGGATATCGTTTCCGGAATCGGAAATTACTGGAGCAGGCCCTCTGCCACAGCTCCTATGCCAATGAGCGTCATATGGACCGCCTTTACAACAATGAGCGGCTGGAGTTTCTGGGAGACGCGGTTCTGGAACTGGCTGCCAGTGAATTTTTGTACCTTACCTATCCAAGGATGCCGGAGGGGGAGGCTACCCGCACCAGGGCCAGCATTGTCTGTGAGCAGACTTTGGCCCTCTGTGCCAGGGAGCTGGGGCTGGGAAACTGGCTGCGCCTGGGAAAAGGGGAAGAGCTGACCGGAGGCAGGGAGCGGGACTCCATTACTTCAGATGCCCTGGAAGCCCTTATAGGCGCCGTTTATCTGGATGGTGGTTTTGCTAGTGCAAAAGAATTTGTAAGGCGCTTTATCTTAAACGATATAGAGCACAAAAAACTCTTTTTTGATAGCAAGACTATCCTGCAGGAAACCCTGCAGAGTGAGTCGGAAGAGACCCTTCACTATGTGACGGTGAAGGAGGAGGGACCGGATCACAATAAGCGGTTTACGGTAAACGCCTGCTTAGGGGAGCAGGTGATCGGAGCGGGAAGCGGACGGACGAAGAAGGCCGCAGAGCAGGAGGCAGCGTATCAGGCGCTGCTTTTGAGACGGAACAAGGGATAACGGAGTAAAGCATGTATTTAAAAAGCATCGAGGTGCAGGGCTTTAAGTCTTTCGCCAATAAGATTATCTTTGATTTTCACAATGGAATTACAGGTATCGTAGGGCCCAATGGCAGTGGCAAAAGCAATGTGGCAGATGCAGTCCGCTGGGTTTTGGGAGAGCAGCGGGTGAAACAGCTCCGGGGGGGAAGCATGCAGGATGTGATCTTCGCCGGAACGGAGAACCGGAAACCCTTAAGTTATGCCGGCGTGGCCATTACCCTTGACAATTCGGATCACCAGCTGGCCATTGACTATGAGGAAGTGACCGTGTCCCGCCGGCTCTACCGGTCCGGGGAGAGCGAGTATCTCATAAACGGCACGGCCTGCAGGCTGAAGGATATCAATGAACTTTTCTACGACACGGGAATCGGCAAAGAGGGGTACTCCATCATCGGCCAGGGACAGATTGACAAGGTCTTAAGCTCCAGGCCGGAGGAATCCCGGGAGCTTTTTGACGAGGCCACGGGAATTGTGAAATTTAAGAGAAGAAAGAGCACGGCTCAGAAGAAACTGGAGGAGGAGAAGCAGAATATCCTGCGGATCAACGACATTCTGGCGGAGCTTGAAAAGCAGCTGGGTCCTCTGGAGCGCCAGTCCCAGGTGGCAAGAGAGTATCTGAAGAAAAAAGAGACATTAAAAATTTACGATGTGAATATGTTTCTTCTGGAGACCGGCCGTTTACAGGAACAGCTTGGGGAG